>JAEYMI010000031.1 GCA_023461275.1 Actinomycetes bacterium
TAAGCCACGGTGTAACAGGTCCGCCCTCCCGGAGTACGCCAGGTCTGCGGTTCATTCATCACAACTACTCCGAATCCCCGCACCGCTGCCAGCAGATGTCTCACCACCATGCTGACAGCCGGCGTGCAGGACGCGGAAGAACGGATTCGACGCGGAAGAACCGGTCGGGGTGCGGCGTCGCCAACCGCGGGTGCGCCACAACGACGCCCGCTCGGTACCATTGGACAAGTGAGCGCCCAGGTAGACACGGTTTCCGTCGCAGCCAGCAGCCCCGATCAACCCCAACCCTTCCGCGAACTCGGACTCAAGGACGACGAGTACGCGCGGATCCGGGAGATTCTCGGCCGTCGGCCCACCGACGCCGAGCTCGCGATGTACTCGGTGATGTGGTCCGAGCACTGCAGCTACAAGTCGTCGAAGGTGCATCTGCGCTACTTCGGTGACACCACCACCGACGAGATGCGTGCCAGCATGCTGGCCGGCATCGGCGAGAACGCCGGCGTCGTCGACATCGGCGACGGCTGGGCGGTGACCTTCAAGGTCGAGTCGCACAATCACCCGTCTTACGTGGAGCCCTACCAGGGCGCGGCCACCGGTGTCGGCGGCATCGTCCGCGACATCATGGCGATGGGCGCCCGGCCGATCGCGGTGATGGACCAGCTGCGATTCGGCCCGGCCGACGCGCCCGACACCCGACGCGTGGTCGACGGCGTGGTCCGCGGTGTCGGTGGTTACGGCAACTCCCTCGGCCTGCCCAACGTCGGCGGCGAAACCGTCTTCGACGCCAGCTACGCGGGAAACCCGCTGGTCAACGCGCTGTGTGCCGGTGTGCTTCGCACCGAGGACCTGCAGTTGGCCTTCGCGTCGGGTACCGGCAACAAGATCATCCTGTTCGGTGCCCGCACCGGGCTCGACGGCATCGGCGGTGTGTCGGTGCTGGCGTCGGAAACCTTCGACGACGACGGCGAGAATTCCGGGCCGAACCGCAAGAAGCTGCCGAGCGTGCAGGTCGGTGACCCGTTCACCGAGAAGGTGCTCATCGAGTGCTGCCTGGAGCTCTATCACGCAGGTCTGGTCGTCGGCATCCAGGACCTCGGCGGTGCCGGACTGTCGTGCGCGACCAGCGAGCTGGCCTCGGCCGGAGACGGCGGCATGCACATCGAGCTGGAGAAAGTGCCGATGCGTGCCACCGGCATGACCCCGGCCGAAGTGCTCTCCAGCGAGTCGCAGGAACGCATGTGTGCGGTCGTGACCCCGGAGAACGTCGACGCCTTCCTCGCGGTCTGCAAGAAATGGGATGTGCTCGCGACGGTGATCGGTGAGGTCACCGACGGCGACAACCTGGTCATCACCTGGCACGGCGACACCGTCGTCGACGTCCCACCGCGCACCGTCGCCCACGAGGGCCCGGTGTACGAGCGCCCGGTGGCCCGCCCGGACTGGCAAGACGGCGTCATCGAGTCGACGACCGAGCCGCTGGAACGTCCCGACACCCCCGAGAAGCTCCGCGAGACGCTGCTGACCATGCTGGCCTCGCCGGCGCTGTGCAGCCGCAAATTCATCACTGAGCAGTACGACCGGTACGTGCGCGGCAACACCGTCCTGGCCGAGCATGCCGATTCCGGCATGATCCGCATCGATGAGGCGAGCGGTCGAGGTGTCGCGCTGGCCACCGACGCGTCGGGTCGCTACACCTTCCTCGACCCCTACCGTGGTGCGCAGCTCGCGCTGGCCGAGGCCTACCGCAACGTCGCGGTCTCCGGCGCCGAGCCCAAGGCTGTCACCAACTGCCTGAACTTCGGATCGCCGGAGGACCCGGCAGTGATGTGGCAGTTCCAGCAGGCCGTCCGCGGATTGGCCGACGGCTGTGCGCAATTGGGCATTCCGGTGACCGGCGGCAATGTCAGCTTCTACAACCAGACCGGGTCCACCGCGATCCTTCCGACGCCGGTCGTCGGGGTGCTCGGCGTGATCGACGACGTTCATCGTCGTATCCCGACCGGCATCGGCACCGAGCCGGGCGAGACACTGATCCTGCTCGGCGAGACCCGCGATGAGTTCGACGGTTCGATCTGGGCGCAGGTCGCCCACGATCATCTCGGTGGCGTGCCGCCGCAGGTCGATCTGGAACGCGAACGGCTGCTGGCGCAGATCCTGGTGGCCGCCTCTCGAGACGGATTGGTCTCTGCCGCACACGATCTCAGCGAAGGTGGCCTGATCCAGACCGTCGTCGAGGCAGCGTTGGCCGGCGAAACCGGTTGTCGCATCCTGCTTCCCGAGGATGCCGATCCGTTTGTGTGGCTGTTCTCCGAGTCCGCTGGCCGGGTACTGGTCGCCGTTCCGCGGACCGAGGAATCACGGTTCGTCGCGATGCTCGATGCGCGCGGGATGCCGTGGACACGCATCGGTGTCGTCGACCAGGGCAGCGATTCGGTGAGCGTGCAGGATCAGTTCGAGGTGACTCTCGACGAACTGCGCGAGGTGTACGAGGGGACGCTACCCAAGCTGTTCGGCTGATTTCGATACGGCGCCTCGCTTCGCTCGGTGCCACTCAATCAGCGTGTGGGACTTCGGGGCCGAGCAAAGCCGACGCCAGGCCTTCGGGGTCGTCGGTGGTGATCTGGTCGACGCGCAGCTCCACCAGCCGCCGGACCTCGTCCACCGACGGCCCGTCGGTGCGGTAGACCGTGTAGGCGTCGACGGTGCGCCCTCCCGCATGAAACTCTCCGACGAGGTCGACGCCGCGGCGGTCGGCGTCGATGATGAGTCGCCGTTCGATGTAGACCATTTCGGCGTTCGGTGACGCGCTGATCGCTGTCGAGACGAACGAGTCGTAGTCGCCTGAGACCAGCACGGCGTCGGACGCCCCGTTATGGCAGGGGTCGTATCCGATGCGTAGCGCCGGCACCGGCTCAGTGAGTAGCCGCACGGCCGTCGCGTCGCCGCAGGAGAGGATGGCGTTGGACGCGAACGGTGTCACGGCGGCGGCGAAAGTGTCGATGGCCGTCGAGTCAAGATCGGCGCCGGTCTCTTTGAAGTCCAACTGCAGCAATGCATTCGGGTCGACGTCGATGCCGGAGAGCACGTCGGCGAGATCCTCGAGCAGCAGCACTGGCTGGTCGAGGACGGCCCCATCGCCTGCTCGCAGGAACAGTGATCGCAAGGTGGTGGCCGACAACGCCGCGACATTGCCCACTCCGGTGGTGGCATCGTCGACCCGACGATCATGCAGGACCGCGAATCCGCGGTCGGCGTGGATGACCAGGTCGATCTCGATGCTCGCGCCGAGTCGCATGCCTTCGACGATGCGGCGTCGGGTGAAGACCGGATCATCGGCTCGGCGGCGGGCCCGATGCCATTTCAACCAGGTTCGATGGCCGTCGAGTTCGACGAACACCGGTGAGTGACCGCGCATCTGATGAACCTACCGCGATGAGGTTGCCGCGGGGTGTCGTGATCAGGAGCTGACGCGGAACTCCTGCGGGGTCACGCCGAACCGGCGCCGGAATGCTCGGCTGAACTGATCTGCGCCGTTGAACCCGTGCCCACGCGCCACTGACGCGATCGTCACGGTGGGGCCGGATCTGGCCAGCGTCATCGCGGAGCGTTCGAGCCGCTTTTCTCGGATGAGGTTGCCGACCGTGGTTCCGGTCTCTTCGAAGGCCCGATACAGGCTGCGGACACTGGTGTGCAGAATCGACGCAACCGTCTCGGGCGTGAGATCTGGGTCGGTGCATTGTGTTTCGATGACGCTCAGCGCGGCGACCCGAAGCTGCTCGTGTCCAGTGGTCGGCGAGAACTCGCGGGGGAACCCGTCGTCGAGGATCAGTAGTGCGAAGCGGAGCATGGTGCTGTCGAACAGGGCCGTTGTATGCGAGCTCATCGGTTCGCCTGCCCGTAGTGTCGAGGCGATGAGGTCGCGGATGGCGATCGAGCGCGACGACAGTGGCCATGTTCGGCCCCACACGGAATTGACGTCGATTCCCCAGACCGCGAGGTCGGTCATCGGTACGTAGATTTCGACGGTTTCGATCGTTTCCGACGTTGCTTGAATTGTGAAGGGTTTGTCGAAGCGCAGGGCGGCCGCATTCCCCGGCTCGGCATCGAACCTGTGGTTGCCCTGGCGCGCGGCGGAGGTACCGGATATCGGCATACTGATTCTGAGGCGGTCACCGAGCAGATCGCGCGTCAGTTCCACCGGACGTGTCACATTGACTGCCGACCCCCGGTAGTACGAAATGATGATCGATCCGGTGTAGATGGTCCAGAGGTCTCCGGAGAACTTCTCGGCGTCGCTGGACAGCACGCACGAATCATCAAGTTCGGCCAGTTGATCGGCACTTTCGAGGTGTGTCCCGGACGCCGGTGCGCGAATGGCACCGGCGACGAACACGAAGTCGTAACCCATGAACCGAGAATTTACTGCAGAGCATCCGCTCCCTGCCTGGTGAGCCGGTGCTATCTGCAAATATATTGTGGTAGAGGAACGTTTATTTTGTGGCGTTCGCGCAACAATGAAAGATAACTAATTCTGCCATCACGATTGTTTGGGTCAATTGTCCGAGCGCCAACAACAGTCCTATATGGCAGAAAACGTCGCGAGACTGGCAGCAGATGCGGTCGCCGATCCGCGCACCGAGGTGGTGGAACTCGATGCAGAGCGATAAAGTTTCGCCTGGCGATCGTTAAGCGATCGCCCGCCGCGGGGGTGAATCTGAGTACGCCTGAGGCGAAAGGTGACACGTGACGACACAGCTCGAGCGGGTCGTGACCGACGTTGGTCATCCGGTGGCGCCGTTGCCGCATCCCGCGGATCCCGTCGCCGGCAGACTGCCCACAACCGTCGCATCGTCGGCCGACGCCACCTTGTCACTGCAGTCCTTTGCCGGACGGCTTCACGGCACCACCATCCTCCGTCGACGACGAACCGACGACGGGTTCTCCGCGTCCGGCCGAGCTGTCGCGCGATTGATGGATGAGGTTCTGATCGGCGCTTTCGGTCCCGCCGGTCTCATCGTGGCGCCCGGCAGGCTCGAGGTCGACCACATCGCGCCGGTGCCGTTCAATGCGCCGATCGCGGTGACCACCTGGATCACCCACCGAGAGGGCCGCCATGTGTTCGCGGCGGCGACGCTCTACGCCAGCAACTGTCTGCTGGTCCAGGCGCAGGGCGCCTACCTGGTCACCGGGACCGTCGACCGCTGACCGTCGACGCGATCCCGCAACCCTCATCGGGTATTGATGCCCTGGTCTGCGCGGCGACGGGTCCGGAACTCCGACGGTGTGGTGCCGAATTGCTTTCGGAAGGCTCGGGTCAACTGATCGGCCCCGTGAAAACCGTTGGCATGAGCCAACGCTGCGATGGTTTTCGTCGACGACTCGCGCTCGAGCGCCATCGCGACCCGGCTCAGTCGACGCTGCTGAATCAGGCGGCCGACCGTCGTACCGCTCTCCTCAAACGCGCGAAATAGGCTGCGCGGGCTCACATGTAAGGCTGCTGCCACGGCGTCGGGGGACAGGTCGGGATCGGTGAAGCGTGCGTCGATGACGCTGAATGCGCGCAAACGCAAGTCCATCTCGCGGGACACCGGTGGCGCCGAGACCGGATCGACGCCGTCGGCGACGATGAGCAGGGCGATGCCCGAGAGGATGTCGGCGACCATATCGGTCTGTCCGGGCGCGACGGGCGTCGGTTGTCGAAGTAAGGCGCTGACGAAGTCGACGGCGGTGCGGGCGGTGGCCGACAGGTTCCACGAACGTCCCGCGATCCCGTTCGGGTTGATGTCGCGCACCACCAGGCTGCTGACCGGCAGGTAGATCTCGACGATGTCGACGTCATCACCGGTCGACGTGCTGAACGGTTGGTCGAATCTCACCGCCGCCGCCTGCCCTTCGGACACGGTGAACTCGTTGTCGGCCTGGGCGCCGCTGATGACCCCGGCCGATGGAACCGTCAGACGCAGGTGTGACATGAACATGTCGGCGAGGTGCCGCTCGGTGCGTTCGATGGTCAACCCGGTACCGCGGTAGCGGGACACCAGGATTGGCCCCACCGATTCGGTCCATACGGTTGCCGAGAAGGGTCCGTCGGATGTCGCGTCGAATGCTGTCGAAAGGCGGCGCAGATCGTCGGGTCCAGACCACCGGATGCCACCCGCCGTGGAGACACGGGTGCGGGTGCGGGGGAGGTAGTCGTTGTTGTATTGCATTGTGAGCAATTATCTGCGAAGGGTTACATTTCCGTTGACTGTGACACGACGATGCGGACGGATTGTCGATCTGGCAATCATATGCGGCGTCGTGGCAGGGATAATCGGATCATATCGACGTATGTTCGGGGGTGGTTGGATATTGTTTCACTTCGGAGGAGGAGGCGCGGGGGATCGGGTTTCGCGAGGACAGCGAGGATTGACCATGACGACCACCGCAGTCACACATTCCGCAGTCACTGACACCGCCGTCGCCGATGACGAGGCCGCCCTCGATCACGATGCCCCCGGCGACGTTGATTCCGCCGACGAAGTTGATTCGACTGGCGAGGTTGATGCCGCAGACGAGGTTGATACCGCAGACGATGTCGATGCCGATACGGCGACACCGAGTGCTGAACTCGACGAAGTAGGCGAAGTAGGCGAAGCAGAGGCAGCTGAGGTGGCGACCACCGAAGCCGTCGACGACCTCGCCGAGGCCGATACGCCGGACGAGGATGCCGAAGCCGAGTCTGAAGCTGAAGCCGAAACCGTGGCCGTTGACGGCGAAGCCGGTGAGGCCGACCTCGATGACGAAGTCGAATCCGTTGACGATGAAGCCGTGGACCCAGCCGCTGACGACTCGCCACCCGCCGAGGTGGATAAGGCCGAAGCAGATGACGTCGACGTGGCCGATGACCTTGATATGCCCGTGAGTATGTCTGTGGGAGAAGGTTATTGGACCGTCAACGGCATTGCGCTGCGTGAGGTGGGTGGTTGCCTGCGCGGCACGGTCACCCTCGACGCCCGCCATGGTGACGGCAACCGGTCCGCCTCCAGTGGTGTGGTGTCCCGGCTGCTTGATGAGATTCTCGCGGTAGCCGTTGCGCCCCTTCATATCTCGGTGGCCACGGTGCGGCTCGAGGTGGAGTTCCTCGCTCCCGTTCCGCTCGACGTACCACTCGCCATCACCACGTGGGTCGCGCACGACCAGGGACGCCGGGTGTTCTGCGCCGCCACGCTGCAAGGCGCGCACGGCGTCGTCGCGCAGGGCCACGGAACGTATCTGGTTGTCGGGGACCGAAAGAGCAAACAGGCGCCCGAAGCTCTCGTTGCCTCGTCGTAGGTGAGCCCGGTTCGCTTCTCCCGTATGTGCGGTGCTCGAGAAGAAGTCCTCGATCATCAGAAAGATCAGTTCGATGACCATCGATTCATCCACAATCGCCTCATCCCCAATCGCCCAGACCCGCGAATTCGCGGTGCCGATCCGCGATGTGTACGTCACCGAATCGGTGACGACGGAAACGGTGACAACTGAGTCCGGGATCGTCCTGTGTCGGCGTGACGGGGCGCTGACCGGCACTTTCGCGTGTGACCACGGCTACCGCGGGATCGCGGCGGGCGCCTCCGGTGCGGCCATCGCCGAACTCGCCGAGGAACTGATGGAGACCGCGATGCGGCTCGATGGACTGCGTGTTCGTTCTGTTCGCGACGAGGTCGAGCACGTCGCGACGGTGCCGCTGGGGGTGCCGCTGACGGTATCGGTGCGGATCACCGAGGTCGCCGAGCCGTTCGCGTTCGCGGCGATGACGCTGCAATGCGACGGACGACAGGTGGTCCGGGCGCGCGGCACGTTCGCGGTGATCCAGACCTATCGACGCTGAACCCCCGTCACGCTGAACCTCCCGTCACGCTGAACCACCGTCGACCTGAACCCCGATCAGTTCCGTACTCTTGGTCGCAAATAGCGACCAAGAGTACGGAACTATGGCTCGCGAACGGGGACTATAGCGGCCACGTATGGACCGGTTCGCCGTGATGCATCTGCGTGACATAGTCGGCGAGCATCCCGCGCAGCGCGTCGTCGCGGTTTTCGCCGGCCGCCTCACGGGCCAGCACCGCTTTGCGTTGCCACACCGATCCGGTCTGCCGGTTGATGCAGCGGCCTTCGATGACCGACAGGTAGCGGCGTCGGGCCTTGTCGGACAGACCGTAGGTGCGTAGGCCGTCGTCGGCGAGTGGCAGGAGTCGACGCAGAGTGAGTTCGTCGGGACGTACCCAGCCCACTTCCGGCCAGTAGAGGTTGGCCTCCATGCCTGTTCGCGCACCGGACTGCAGGTTTTCCGCGGCCGCGTTGAACGACATCTGCGACCACAGTGGCCGATCTGCGTCGACGAGCCCGCGGACCACGCCGTAGTAGAAGGCGGCGTTGGCCATCGTGTCGATCACTGTCGGTCCGGCGGGCAGAACCCGGTTCTCGACGCGCAGGTGGGCGTGGCCGTCGACGACGTCGTAGACCGGCCGATTCCATCGGTAGACGGTGCCGTTGTGCAGGCGGAGTTCGTCGAGGGTGGGGGTTTCGCCGTCGTCGAGTACGGCGAGCGGGTCGACGTCGGTGCTGACCGGCAGCAGCGCCGGGAAGTAGCGGGTGTTCTCCTCGAACAGGTCGAAGATGGTGTTGATCCACCGTTCCCCGAACCAGACGCGGGGTCGCACGCCCTGATTCTTCAGTTCCAGCGGCCGGGTGTCGGTGGCCTGCTCGAACACCGGGATTCGACTTTCATGCCATAGTGCGGTGCCGGCCAGGAACGGCGAATTGCCGGCCACCGCCACCTGGACGCCGGCGATGCTCTGGGCTGCATTCCAGTGTGCGGCAAAGTCTTCCGGCGCCACCCGCAGGTGTAGCTGCAGGGAAGTGCAGGCGGCCTCGGGCAGGATCGAGTCGGTGGTGGTGTGGAGTCGTTCACTGGATCGGCCGTCGCTCAGTGGTAACCCGGTGATGTCGATCTCGATGTCCTCGCCGCGGGCGGCAAAGATCTGACGGTTCAACAGGTCATAGCGTGGATTGGCCGAAATCCATTGGTGGGCAAAGTGTTCGGTGCCCAATGTGGGGAGCATGCCGACCATGACGAGGTGGTTGTCGGTGCGTGACGCGCGTTCTTCGGCGCGATTGAGCGACGTGCGCAGAGCCTGTTCGAGGGAGATGGTGTCGTCGCTGACGAAAGGCCTTGGGGAGACGTTGATCTCGATGTTGAATTGGCCGAGTTCGGTTTGGTAATCGGGATCGGCGATGGCGTCGAGAACCGTCGCGTTGGCCATGGCGGGATTCATGTGTTCGTCGACGAGGTTGAGTTCCACCTCCATGCCCAGCAGCGGCTCGGGCGGTTTGCCGTGGTCGGTGAACAGGCCGTCGGCGAGCATGCGCGCGATCGCCTCGGTACCCCGGGTGACCTGGCGTCGAAATCGTACGCGGTCGTCCCCGGTGAACTCCTGACTGGCGACGTCGGTGCCCATGAGTCCATGGTGCATGATCGGAGGCGTGGTGGTGCGTAGACCAGTGGATCCGGCAGAGGTACGCGCGGCGGTGCTCACTGTTGCCCCGTGGCTGCTCGACGAAACGCTGGCCCAACCCGCGCGGGCCGAGCTCGCCGCGGCCGTCCGGCTGACCGCCCGAACGGTGGAGCGCCTGGCCCCGGGTAATTCGGTGGAGCTGCGGGTACCGCCCTTTGTGGCGGTGCAGTGCATCCAGGGGCCGCGGCACACGCGTGGCACTCCGCCAAACGTCGTGGAGGCGTCGCCGCGGGAATGGTTGCTGCTGGCCACCGGACTGACAACCTTCGACGACGCGCTGGCCGGTGGTGCGGTGAGCGCGTCGGGGCACCGGGCGTCGGAGATCGCCGCCCTGCTGCCGATTGTTCCGGTGGACGGTCGGGCGTGAGCGTCTAACCGCTTCCCGCCCACCATGATTCCGTGCGCGTCGAGCAGTCGCCCACCGACAGAGGCATGCATTTGTCACTCGGGACGCGGCAAATGCATGCATCTACGATCCTGTGGATAGATGACTACCGGTCCAGGGCGGTGTCCGGCACTATGGCCGGGTGACTTATCCCAACCCGACGAACGAACCCGGCCGGCAGCAGGCAGGGCAGTGGTACCCACCGGGGCAGTCGTACCCGGGTCAGTCCGGCTTCGGGCAGCCGTATCCAGGGCCTCAGCCATATGCGGGGCAGCAGTATCCGGCGCCCCAGTCGTACCCGACGCCGGTGCATTCGGCGTCGGGGGGATCGCTGGAACCGGTCAACGCGGCCGACGCCCTCGCACGGGCTAAGCGGTCCGCGTCGTACGCGATCATTCCGAGGTTCGTCGCGATCATGGCCGGCATCGTCGTCGTGTTCGCCTTCGGGTTCATCTACGACAACCCGGCATCGGCTCCGAGCTGGATCACGGTGCTCATTGCAGGCTCGATCTGTGCCGGATGCGCGCTGCTGACCCGGACGTTGATGCGCAAGGCGCAGTATCGGATCACGGTGCCCTACGCCGCGTTGCGGCTGACCGTGATGCTGATTGCCTTCTTCGTGGCGTTCGCCATCCTGGCCAACTTCCTCGATGGCCAGGGCGTGACCGAGCGGTCCGGGCGGGTCTTCATGCGACCGCTGTTCATGATCGGACTGGTCACCCTGACCGTGTGGCAACTGCGGGTGGCCGGCTTGTTCAACGGTAATGCGTTGGGTCTGTTCTTTCGTACGACGCAGGTTCACTGGGGTCAGGTGGGTGCCGTGATCATCTCGCCCAGTTCCGCGGCAGGCCAGGTGGAGATCGGTGTGCGGCCGGTCCAGGGCGTCGAGCTCCCGTTGTCAAAGCCGCGTGAGGGCGAGGTCTTGACCGATCTACCGCAGCGAGTGCTGGTGCGTACCAAGGATTTCGATCTGGATCGTCTGCACTGGGCGCTCAATCAGTCGGGCCGTACCGACCTGCAGGTGCTGGAACGCACACCTGCCGGGGAACGCGTCCTGCGGACAGCCAATGCACCGTTGACCCCAGCCCCGCCGGGAGGGATCTGACGCCCCGGTAGGGTTGGCCGCACCAGAGCGGTGACGGACAGATCGCGTCGGGCCTGCGGTGGAGACATCGGGCCGACGATACGCACGTGTCGAGAACGTTGATGGGGGATGATCGCGGTGGCCGGAGGCAGAGGTAGCGCAAAGGCTGGTGCGATAGCACTCGGAGCGAGCGCCGCGGCTCTGGTGGCATCGGTGGGGCTCATCCTTTCTGGCGTCGCGGCCGGAACCACCGGCGGTACCGCCCTTCCGTCGGCGCCGGTGCGCGCGTACAACACCCTCAACGACGCGACGTCAGCGTTCGCGTCCGCACCCGCCGTGCGCTACAAAGGCACGGTCACCACGGGCGGCACCACTGTGCGACTCGACGATGTCGCGGTGTCGACCGACGGCACCGTACTGGGAACGGTCAACCTCGACGGCGGCTCCGCGCGCGTGGCGCAGGTGGCCGGATCAGCATTTGTCAACGGCGACAGCACCTTTTGGCGCAAACGTCAGGAGGTGGCCAAGCGCGACGGATCAGGATCCACGACGTCGGACATGACCAAAGTTGCCGGCCAGTGGGTCGCGGCACCTCTGGAGCTGTTCGGGTTCGACTTGTCGAAGACGTTGACTCCCAGTCGTTTCGGCACCGTCTCCGGCAACGACGAAGCGCGCTACCGCGATCAACCGCTCACATCGGGGACAGTGGTTCCGAGGTCATCGGAAACCCCGGATCGTCGAATCCATCCATCCCAGGACCCGCCGAACATCTCCATCGCCGACAACGGGTTGATCGATTCCGGCGGAACACAATCGGGGATCGGCGATCAAGGGCAGCTTATCGGAGTCTTCGGCACATTCTCGTCGACAGCGCCGGCCGAACGCACCCCATCGGGCAAGCTCAGCGTGACGGTGATGAGTAAGGATGAGACAACCTCCTTCTTCTCCACCATCGAGACATTGAGTAAGGATCTGCAACGCGTCCCCGCTCCCGAAGTGGTGGTGCCCAAGCCGCAGGGAAAGCTCGACTGCGGGGACGTGGTGTGCATCTTGCGGCACACGTTCAGCAACACGATGCCCGGCGCCGACCGCGGCGAGGTGACGGTGAACCAGACGTCGAATGTGACGCTCAATGGCGCGCCGATCGGGTCGTGTGCCCGAACAATCAGGATGGCGATGAACAGTTGGGCAAGCTCGGAGTGCTCGATCCCGTACGTCCCGCCGCGCAATGTGCAGATGAACTTCAACGCGCAGAGCGGCTTTGAGATCATCGGTACCGCCTACAAGGATGTCCAGGTCATCGTCAAGTCGGTCGACACCGGACGCAAGCTCGCCGACTCGAAGGGCACCTGGAAACCGACCGCGCCGAAAGCGCAACCGGCTGCGCGCGCTTACAACCAGCAGATCGCCGGTGTCCCATCGGGTTACGCGTTCGTCGTGGGTGACTTCCCCTTCGACGGCCGTGAATCCGACGGAACCCTGCTGATGGTCAACGGCGCCGGGTATGACGCACATGTGTTGCCCAACGGCACGTTTGACCCCAGGTGGGCTGGTACGCCGCAACTGGTCGACAATGCGCGCGCCGCTCGTGCGGCCGCCGGCGATCAGCCGGTTCGGATGGTGTTCGCGGAATCGCGGTCGGCCGGTGCGATGCAGAAACTACTGACTACCAACGGAATCAGCGGAATCCAGGTGGTTCCGGTGCCGGCCGCGGGCTGACCGGACTACTGCCGAGGGAGAGCCGATCGCGATGCAAACACGAACCAAGATGGCCATCTGGGTGGTACTGATCTGTGGCGTCGGCTTGGCCATTGCCACTTTCTTGATCGGCTACGGGCTCAGTGGTGGACATGAGACCGAATGCAACGGTAGCCCGATGGCAGACAACCAGACTTGCACGACATATTCCACCAAGGGACGAAACCCAGTCACTCGCGATGCCGATGAACAGGTGGAGTACAACCGTAAGGTGAGTTCGGGGATGGTTGGGACGGGAGTGTTCTTCCTTGTCGCGACCGTCTGGTTTGGTGTGTCGGGGGCCAAAGGCGTTCGCAAGACGCCGTTGGATGGAACAACGAATTCTGCTGCGCAGCAACCGCGGCCGGGGATGTAGGAGGCACGACATGGCAACGGAACTGGTCACGAGATTGTGTGAACAGGGCCTCGACGCGGAGGCGGCCGGTGACCTCGATGGCGCGAGAGCGCTCTACCAGCAGGCCTGGGACAACGCCGACGACGCGTTCGAGCAGAGCCTGGCCGCCCACTATCGCGCGCGGGTAGCTCAGACCGACGACGATCGGGTGTCGTGGGCTCGGCAGAGTGTCGAGTTCGCATTGCACGCCGCCGACAGCGGCGACGACCGCATCTTTCCTCTCCTTCCGACGGTGCGGGTGACCGCGGCGAGCGCGCTGCTGGCGAGCGGTGACGTGCCGGCTGCGCGTGAAGAGTTTCTTTCGGCGGCAATAGGTTTGCGCGTCGCCGAGGACCTGGTGCCACAGGCAGCATTGCTACGTACGGTGATTTTCGACGGTTTGACCGATTGCGGAATGGTGCACGATGCGTGGTGCCTAGAAGTCGAGATCCTCATCGAAACACTAAAGAAGGACAACGCGATCGGTGCTCTCACACACGTTCTGTCGGCGTTTGTGGCAGGTATCGGAACCGACGCTCACGGCGCGGAGTTCGCAGTGGCGCTGCGCGATCTGGCGGGCACCCCGGCTGTCACGGCGGAACAGCGTGACTTGATTGGCGCAGCGATTGGCGGGATTCAGCGTCAGTTGTCTGAGGTTTCTGTGACGGATCGTGGCGGTGCGGGTGCTTCTGCTGTTCCAGAGGCCACGAGCGGGCCGGTAGGTGAATTCGGCTCTACTGGTTCAGCTTCGAGCGTCACCGAACCTGCACCGGATGTTCCGTTCAGATTGTGAGAAAGCGGCCGGATCTATTTTGGGATGAAGTGGTAAGTCGCTGATACGAATTTGTTGAGCATTGCTGGTACGTCGATGGGCGTATCTGATGTTTCAGGGAAAATCTGAATCAGAACGGTTCCGTATGAGGTGCCCCAGAAGAGTTGTTTTCCGCGGTCGTCGCTGCGTGATCCTGCTATGGCAGCGGGGTGTCCGTCGGGCATGGTGGTGGGTATCGGGTCGATTATGCTCCTGTTGCGTTCGGTTTCGTCGAAGGTGAATTCGGTGACTATGAGGTTGAGCCTGTAGGCGTTGGTGTGGGGTGATGGAATGCCGGCGTCGTCGAATGTGTTGTAGGAGCAGCCTCTTTGGGGTTCGAGGTTGTCGACCGCGAATCTATATTCTTTCAAATACAGCTCTTTGTTGATTGACGTTGGTAGTGAGCAGGGGTCCCACAGTGTCATGTAGGGGGCTGGGTTGGATCGGGTGGCGGTGCCCGCTGGTCCGGTGATGACCACGGATGAGGATGCGGCCGCGGGTTCGCCGGTGCGGGTGGTGGTGCAGCTGACGACGGTCGCGACAATCACGGTGAGAAGTGAAGCACCCAGCAGGGATTGGCGTAGCTCACGGATGCGACGGTCTCGACTCTTGCTGCTCATGGTTCCTCGGTGAATGGGGTTTTCACTGGTGATGCGCCAAGTAGTTCGCCGCTTATCGACAGGGAGCCGAGGCCCAGGAATGGTGGTGTGGCTGTTGAATGATGGTCTCCCATCTATGCAGGTTGGCATGTCATTTCGGAATGAGTGGGTAGGCGGTGTCGACGAACTTTTTGAGCATTGCCGTTACGTCGATCGGCGTTTTTGAGTATTCGGGAAAAATTTGAATGAGTGCTGTTCCATATGAGGTGCCCCAGAAGAGTTGTTTTCCGCGATCGTCGCTGCGTGATCCTGCTATCGCGGCGGGGTGTCCGTCGGGCATAGTGGTGGAAACTGGATCGATAATCGTTGGATTCCGTTTGGTTTCGTCAAAGCTGAACTCGGTTACTATTAGATTGAGCCTGTATGCGTTGACGTGTGGAGAAGGAATGCTGGCGTCATCGACAGTAAAGTAGGCGCAGCTTCTCTGGGGTTCAAGGTTGTCGACTGAGTGTCTGAATTCTTGCAGATATAGCTCTTTGTTAATCGATGTCGGTAGTGAGCGGGGGTCCCACAGTGTCATGTAGGGGGCTGGGTTGGATCGTGTGGCGGTGCCTGCTGGTCCGGTGATGACGACTGTTGAGGATGCGGCCGCGGGTTCGCCGGTGCGGGTGGTGGTGCAGCCGACGACGATCGCGACGATCACGGTGAGGAGTGAAGCACCCAGCAGGGTTTGGCGTAGCACGCTGACGTCGAAGTATGAAATCTTGGCTTAATCAGTGTGGGGTTGATACGCGTGGGTTCGGCCACCACCGCGCGAGCGAGGAGGTTTCGGCATCCAGTCGGTCTCGGTGTTTGGTAGGTGAACGTCGTTTGCCGTCTTCAACTTAGGCAGGTGGTAACTGGACGCGTTGATCTGTTCTTGAGTGAGGTAATCGTGGCCGGACTTGACCAAGGCGTCGCGGAGGGCTCTTACCGTCTTAGCGTGCTCGTCGAGAGCCTGAAGTAACGTGCCCTCATCTTTGTGATCCGTCCGGTTTGAGATGCCTTGAGCAAGCTGAGACGCGGACGCAACGGAATCGAATCCAGTACGGAAGGTGAGCCCACCAATGTATGTGTGCGCATCGCGAAGCACGGTGAGCAGTTCGTTGCATTGCTTGACCGCGTCGGCGAGTGTTGCGTGGTCAAACGTCAACGTCGTCGCTGCACTGTCGAATGCATTACGAAGGTTTGAGAGATCCAGATTCTGTTGAGCTGGCGAAGTCACTTATCTAGCCCCTGTCTGTGATGCGATCTGAATTCGTAGTTGTTATTTCGGAATTAAATGATAGGTGGCTTTAATGAACTTGTTTAGCATCGACGGTACGTCGATAGGTGTATCTGATGTGTCAGGCATCAACTGTATGAGAACGGTTCCGTATGAAGTGCCCCAGAATAGCTGTTTGGTACGAGGGTCGTCACGCCCCCCGGCTATGGCAGCGGGATGTCCGTCCGGCATGGTGGTGGGAGCGGGACTAACGATGCTGTTATTGCGTTTCGTTTCGTCGAAGGTGAACTCTGTGACGATGATATTCAGTACGTAGGCGTTAACGTGCGGCCCGAGAATAGTCGCGTCGTCGACAGTATAGTAGCCGCATCGCCGCTGTGGTTCGAGGCTGTCATCAGGCGATCGATGGTCCTGCAGGTACAGCTCTTTGTTGATTGACGTTGGCAGTGAGCAGGGGTCCCACAGTGTCATGTAGGGGGCTGGGTTGGATCGTGTGGCGGTGCCCGCTGGTCCGGTGATGACCACGGATGAGGATGCGGCCGCGGGTTCGCCGGTGCGGGTGGTGGTGCAGCCGACGACGATCGCGACGATCACGCTGAGGAGCGAAGCACCCAGGAGGGTGCGGCGCAGAACGCTGATCTGACGGTCTCGACTGTTGCTGCTCATGATTCCTTGATGACCGAGGCGGTAACCACCGGTGGTGCGCCGAGCAGGGTTTCGCCGTTGGCGGTGGTGATGAGGTATTTGCTTGTCTTGTGCTCTTTGTCTTCACCGGCGCCACGGCCGGCGCCGCCGGCTCCCATTGGAGATCCGCCGCCCATAGGAGATGCGGTGGTCGCTCCGCGTACGGTGCCGATGGTGGCGCGTTCGGCGTCGGTGAGCGCCTTCGCCCCGCGGACCATCGCTGCCTTTTCCATGTCGGACAGGCCCTTGAGGCCCGCACCGCCGCCGCCCAACTTTCCGGCTCCGCCAGCGCCTCCACCTGATCCGCCACCTCCGGCGCCAGGTTTTTTCCCGAGACCAGCATGCGGAGAGTTCTTGGCCAGTGAATCGAGAGCGTGAAGTCCAGGGATTGATCCCAACGGATTCTTACCCAACGCCGCCAGCTTTTTACTCGCCGCGTCCTGCAGCTTGCCCAGGGTCGGACCGAGCGCCGATTGCCCCAAATTTCCTGCCTGTGAGAGTGCCTGTGGCAGTGCAGATCCGAGGCCGCTCGGCAGGTTGGGGAGGGTCGGCAACTTCGGTGTGGTGGGGACCTTCGGTGTCGGGATCTTACTAGTGGGCTTCGTCAACGAGCTTATGTCGGGAGACTTCATCTTGCCCATACCGCCGCCGCCCATGCCGCCGCCTCCACCACCTGTGCCGCCGAGGCCGCCGGGTACCGACGGTCCGGGTGGTGGCGGAGGTGTCTGCGCCGCGCCCGGCGCTCCGAAGGTTGGCGCGGACGCCGCGGCATCCCTGATGCCGACGTTGTAAATATTGGTCATCTGCTTCTGCGCGTACAGGAGCAGTTCTTTTCGCGCTGCTTCGATCTGCGCGGCGTCGCCACCTGAGGAAGCCAGATGCGCGTTGATCTCGGCTTCGGACGGTATAGCTGATTTGACCGTTCCGACGGTCTCTGCGGTGTAGTTCACCACGGTGGCCATTGTGCTGACGCGTTCGACCAGACTCTGGAGCGCGTCGGCGTAGTCGGCCATGGCCTTGTTGGCCGCTTCTTTGCCTTCGCCCTGCCAGTTCTGGTTGTTGGCGAACTTCGTGACGAAGGACCCGTGATGGTCTTGGGCTCCGGAAAGGCAGCTGTAGAGCGACTTCCAGTTGGCGGCCGCCGCTGACGCTGCTGACTCGTTCAGCATGTGAACAGGGATGGTGATGTCGTAGACGTTGGTGTAGTTGCCCCAGTGCTCGGGATGTACTTTGCCGGGTAGATCGTTGGCCAGGTCGGTCGCAGGGTGCTCGCCGGCGCCGAACATGGGGCTATGCTCGGCGTCCTTCAGATTCTCGAACGGATCGTTGTAGCCGCACATGATGCACATCCCCCAGATCAGTGGCTGCCCTTGCCAGTCGGCCTACCGTAACGTGATCGGGGTTATCACGTCGAGATGGTGTCGTCGAAATAACCGACGGGAGTAGGGGAGGTGCACGGTGGGGGAAGCTCAAGCCTCGGCTCGGCTCATCGGGACGGTGACGTCGTGCGAGGTGATGGCATTCTGCGACTCGGTCGGCCTCGACACGATGCCGTATCCGTTTGTCTTTCGATCTGCTGCGGATACCTATGACGGCATGCTCAGAGAGGTACGGGCCGCGCGTGACAGATTGCTCGCCGACCCGCCTCGTCAGTTCACTAGATGGCTTCAGGCGTCCATGCAGCCCGATCTGAGCCTGCAGTTGTATGGGGTGTTCCCCCAGGACAGCCCGACGGCTGACCCGGAAAGGACTGTGCTGATCAACGCTGTCAGACAGGGCGACGATGGGTTTGTCGCGATCCAGAAGCCGTCGCCGCGCACCGGTGCGTCTGGAGATGTTGTCGTCTATCACGTTGAGTCCGTTCACCTATCGAGGGCGGTGACGCGGCTCGCGCCGGATGCTGCGGCGGGGCGTCTTGGGCGGATTGTGCTGGAGCGGTCAGCCGACTATGAGTCGGTCACTGGGTCGTTCATGGAGCGAAACGACGATGCCGGAGGCAAAGACGAGCAGCGTTATCGCGCCAGCGAGGTCACCTTCTCCGCTTTTGTACAGGTGTGCCCATTTCGGCTGAAGGACTGGGCGTTCGATCGTGACGCCTTCCATGTTCACTGGGAGCATCGGGCCGATGATGGCCAATACATCCTCGAATGCACGCCCCAGGGTCGAACAGCGCGAGCCGCCGACCGAACCGAGCTGACCCGACGCATCGACGCGGCGGTGGTAAAGGCATTGAACGTAGTTCGTGAAGAACGGAACCGACGGCTCTCGGACGCTTATGTCGCAGACTAGAACTCAATCGACTGGGAGTGAATCGTAATGGTGGAGGTGGGACCTTTTCTGCCGGTGCCGGATTCGACGACGTTTTACGCGTATAGGACGTATGCGTTGGTCGGTGGGCGATGGTTTGTTGTCTCCGATACCGGGAGAGACGATTCAGCAACAGTAACGGTTGCCCCGGGTGAGGATGTCCCGGAAGGATTCTCTCCGTCAACGGAGTTCTGGACGGTTGCCGAGAAGACTGTGCCGTTGACTGAAGTATCAGCGTTCTGCGCTGTGAGGTCGTTTTGCACGTGGAAGAACACGGTGTGGACGATCAGCCATATCGACAAGGTGCAAAACGTGGTGCGTCTGCAGATTGCGAATGGGATGCCGAAGGGTGGTTTCGTTGAGAGCGAGCCCATTCCTGCATGGGAAGAGTTTGTGGGGTGGCCTGGGGTGGAGGCTCTTGATCGAGAGTGGACATCCGTGCAGGTGCGTCCGGCAGAGATGGCGCGGGTCCAGATGGATTTCGAGCCGTTTGCGGTGCCGGTCCCACCGATTGTTCGGTTGCCTGAGTTTTCGCGGAATGCGGTGATGGTGGATTCGTTGCCGGAGTCGCCGTGGTTGCCGCCGGATGAGGCGATTGCGATTGTGCGGCAACGTATTTCTGGTGACGATATGGGTGGGTATCCGGTGGAGTTGTTGCAGGCTGATCGGTTGCGTGATGGGTGGCGGGTGTGGGCGCCTCCGCCGCCGGTGGATGATCCTCGGGATATTCGTTTGGGGTGGGCGGTGTGGTATGTCGCTGATGACGGGTTGATGTGGGCATCGTCGACGTCAACTCCGGTGGAGCAGGCGCAGACTCGGATGACCGATCAGTTGTTCGCACGGTTGCAGGAGACTCGTCGGTCTTCTGCGGATGGGAGGTTGTGATGGTGGAGGTGGGTCCTTTTCCGCCGGTGCGGGATTCGACGACGCTCTATGTCACTGGGACGTACGCCTTGGTGGATGATCGTTGGTACCTTTCTGAGTCTCAAGGTGACACTCTGACGTTGATTGTGTATCCGGGTGATGTTGTGCTGGAAGGATTCTCGGAGTCGAGCAAGTTCTGGGCAGTCGCCGAGAAGGCTGTGCCGTTGAGCGAGGTGTCCGCCTTGTGTTGGGTGGCGTCGTACTGTACGTGGAAAAACAAAGTGTGGTCGATAGATTTCATTGATCGGGTTGAGGATATAGTCCGCTTGCAGTTCACGGCGCGTTTGCCGGATGGTGAGTTTGTGGAGAGCCAACCGGTTCCTCCGTTGGACGATTTTATGGCGTGGCCTGGGGTTGAGGCTATTGATCGTGAATGGACGTCGGTGCTGGTGCGTCCGGCGGAGATGGCGCGGGTGCAGATGGAGTTTGAGCCGTTTGGGGTGCCGGTCCTCCCGATTGTTCGGTTGCCGGAGTTTTCGCGGAATGCGGTGATGGTGGATTCGTTGCCGGAGTCGCCGTGGCTGCCGCCGGATGAGGCGATTGCGATTGTGCGGCAACGCATTTCCGGTGAGGATATGGGTGGGTATCCGGTGGAGTTGTTGCAGGCTGATCGGTTGCGTGATGGGTGGCGGGTGTGGGCGCCTCCGCCGCCGGTGGAGGATCCTCGGGATATTCGTTTGGGGTGGGCGGTGTGGTATGTCGCTGATGATGGGTTGATGTGGGCGTCGTCGACGTCAACTCCGGTGGAGCAGGCGCAGACTCGGATGACTAATCAGTTGTTCGCACGACTGCAGGAGACACGTCGATAGCTCGCGACCTGTAGTTTCAATCATTGCGGCTGGGCTCAAGATAAGGGGGAGGCCCGAACGTGACGCTGGGGTTTCCGCACGAGTTGGCCTGGCTTGGCTACATCATCGGCATGGAGTGGCCTGAGGGCGACGAAGATTCGATGCGTCGTATCGCTGATGCGTGGAACGAGGCTGCTGAGCAGGTTATCCAGTTGGCTCCGCAGCTGGAGTCGGCGGCGAAGTCGGTCCAGACAAACCTAGCGGGCGCCACTTCCGATGCGCTCGATGACGTTTTCCGACAACTAATTTCGGGTGATTTGTCGCCCGAGAAGATTGCGGAAGCGGCGCGAGCCGCTGCGGACATGTCCGAGACCTCAGCCACAGGTATCGAATACACAAAAATCTCGTTCTATGCGACGTTGGCCATCACCGCCGCTGAGATCGCGTTTGCAATCGCCTCCGCCGCAATCTCATTCGGTGCTTCCCTGTCGGCAATTCCGATTGCCGAGGCGCTGGCTCAGGTCGCAGTCCGTATCGGACTGCGGCAGTTGCTCGAGTGGATAGCGTCCAGTGTCGCGCGGAAAGCGATCGTCAAGGTCGCGCAGGCCGCGGTGACCAACGCAGCGCTCGCCGGATTGCAGGACGCCGCGATTCAGGCGTATCAGATATCCAAGGGCGGTCGGAAGGATTTTAATCTCAGCCAGTTCGGAAAGACCGTCGAATTGGGTGCTGCTGGTGGCGCTGTGGGTGGGGCATTCGGAGGGGCGGCCGAGTCAGGCCTGAAGAAACTCGCTGGCCGTGAGCTCGACAACATCAGCAATCTCGGACAGCGGTGGGCCGCCAAATCGCTGGGCGGAGCAGTCGAGGGGACGACGAACGCGGTCGGCTCAGGCATCTACGGCAATGTCCGTTACGGCGACCCGATGGATCCCAAATCAATTATCGGCGGCGGAATTTCGGGTGGACTCACAGCCAAGCCGGGACGCGGTCCCAGAACTGAGACGCCAGGTTCGGGCGCAACAGGCGGAACATCGAATCGGGGAGCCGACTCCGGCGGAGGCGACCACGGTGGCGCATCTGATCCAGGGGCGTCATCAAATAGCTCAAGCGCAGGCGACAATTCGCCGAACGGCCAAGCCGGACCGAGTCGCGAGCCGTCCGGGTCGAACGCAACGGAGTCGCCAACTTCGCATAGCGGAGCTCAAGAATCAACATCGCCGCAGAGCTCGACGCCGGGCAGTGGCGGAGCGTCGGAAACGGGAACGTCCGATACCAACGCCGGTCGCGGTTCAGGCTCCTCGACAAGTCAGCCAAATCCCCAACACTCGGCTACACCGTCACTGTCCGACAACAACTCTCACGCTGGCTCATCGCCGCTGACGACGAGCGACCAGGCCGCACCTCCGACCCAATCTGCGCCGAGTCACTCTGGCACTTCTGTCGAATCTTCGCCGAGCCATCAGACCGCGCCCCCCGCGGAAGCTGCGCCGACCGCGGAACCAGCGCAGGCCCCGAGCAGTGGGCCCGCAGGCACGGCTCCCCAAGTTGCGCCATCTGGCAATGAGCCACCGACACATTCGGTGGACACAGGTTCGCACTCAGCTGACACGGCGACCAATCCGACTGCAGTCCAACCAGATCACACTTCTACATCGGACCCGGGAGCTACCCAGCGCCCGGCCGGCAACGGCCAAGGCCCGGAAACCTCTTCTGGGACATCAACGGAAGGAAACGTCCCTCCGCAAGCCGGCATTCCTGCGCAGCCGAGTGCGACGGCGCCAAGCAGCAATGATCTGCACAGCGCAGCCGGGGACGTCCAACCTGATGCCGAAACGCAGTCGCCGGCGGTCGCACCATCTGCACCGGTCGCGTCCGGGCCGGCTCCGTCAGCTACGCCACCCGCAGGACAGGTGGCTCCTGGAACGGTTGGCGGAAGTTCGCCTGCAGGTGGATCCCCCTCGGGGCCTGCGTCATCGGTCTCGCCGAATGCGAATTCCGGGCACGTAAATGATGCTGGGTCTGCTTCGCCACCTCACTCCCGCACCGAGCCCGCAGGCTCCGCGCAACAGCGAACCGATCCGCCTCGAACGGAACCGACATCACGACCTGCTACCGCGTCTAATACGGAACCTTCGCGTTCGACCTCCGGTCTGGACACGTCGACCGGTCCGGATGCTGCGGTGCGGGCAGGTGACTCATCGACTGCTGCCGCGACTGCACGGCCCGGAGACCAAGTACATGTCAAGCCGGAATCGCCCTCGACCGCTGGGCATGCTCGTACTGGAGAGACTTCGCGGGCGGGCGAGCATGCGCGGGCTGGTGACCACGGAGGTGGTGAGACCCCGCGTCGTTCCGCAAGCCCTGACAATCAGAACGTACGCGAGCGAGAGTCCGGCGGCCGCCACTCGGCTGATGAGCGTGGTTCCACTCCGGTGCAGCGCGATCCGCATGTCCGCAGTGACACAGATCGCACAGATACCAGTGATCGGGAAACAAGCACGACCCCCAAGCGCACCGAAATCGAATCGACCACCCCACACCAGTCGGATGACAAACTTCACACCGCCGAACAGCGTGAAGGTGCGAGGCAGGACGAGGCACGACAATCGTCTGACGAACCGGCTGAGCCCGGGAAACACCGGGCCGCAGATAGCTCGGACACGCGCGATCCCTCCCACGCTGCTGGGGATGAAACCGCGAATTCAGCTGATAACAAGCAAAGTTCACGGAAGGACGACGATTCCGTCGACTCGGAATCTCGCAGAACCAATCACGACGGGCCGGATGACGTAGCGGCATTCATACTACCGACAACCGAGTCACGTGGATCGTCGATGTCCACACCGGAAGCTCGTACAAGCAGTGCCTCCCGAGCAGATCCATCAGGTGCACAACAACATTCGGGACGTGGTGCGAACAGTGATCCGCACGACCCGGGAAATGGCATTACCCCTCCGCCTGGTGGAGGCAATGGAGGTCCGCCCGCGAACGCTCACGGTCCACGCGGGGATATGCAGGCGGAGCTGTACCGGATCGCCGCCCAGCACGATTACCAACCGCAAGAGATCCTGGACCTGATCCATCGCATCGCCGAACATGACGCCGGGCAAGGCCACCTCGAGAGACTCAGCGACGGCGAGGTTCGTGTCCTGGTTGCCATGGCCGATGCCGTGCCGAAACCCGACCTCAATAATGACGCCATTCGTAAAGTGGTGAGCAACGGACAACGAGACTCGATCTTGGCGCAGATTAACGGTGACCTCAATGCATTTACCGGATACAACCCACGAGGTGTGGGTGGATGCGTGTCCGTTACGTCGGATGTAAACAAGATTATGGTCACACCGATGGAAATAGTTGAGGGATTGCGCCTTGATTACGGACCGACAAGTCCGTTCTTGAATGTTGGGCCGAATGATGCGGTCTTCGTAATAGATGGCAAACTTGATCCCGGTCAAGGTGCAGTGAAGTTGCTGAACAAGCGCCTGCTTAAAGAATTTGATCGTCGGAACTTATATGACGAAGACTTCACGAAGGCTCGTGTCGATAAATTGCTTAGTAGCTCCACCTCTATGATGGATGCCAATCCTCCGCACACGGGTACGGGACTACTTGGCAGTAGCCGATTGCTGTCTGTGGAGTACGACGCAAATAAGACGCTGTACGCTGATGGCGCGGTGTTCAACTGTATTCAACCCGACGGCACGCCGGAGAAGGTTGCCTACCTTAAAGGTGGCAAGTGGGTTGCAGCGGACGGATTCGATGTCAACAGCCTCAAGTCATACTTAACGCCCGGTTCATCGGCGAATCCCGCTCCAGCATCGGTTCCGAGCGCAGCGATTCCGCATACTGGGCACGCGCAGGGCCAGCTTCATCCCGACGACGCGTCGAAGAACCACGACACCGGCGATGCGTCCGACACCGATCGCGGCGAAGGTTCGGGTCACCACGCGGATCTGGATTCATTCGACACGACAGTCGAGAATCCCTCCAGCGCAATCGATCCTGCCGACCGCACCCACGACACCGACACCGACCGAGGTGTGCAGTCCGGCCCGGACACCATCGCGAATCTGAACGAGTTCACAAGGAACCAAAGTGAGTTCACTAAGGAACCGTTCGATACGTCGCCGGTGGGCCCGACGGGTATGACTGGCCGTGAACTCGAGTATCGGCTGGGTGGTGAACTCCGAAGCGCGACGGCCGATTCGTTGGCGGAGCGATTGCATGAACTCGGTAACCGTTCAGCTGCTGCTGTGGTGGTCGAGCATTCGCCCATACATGTCGATAACTTCGACTCGTTGCCGGCGACTCGTGGGGTGGGGGCGCATGCCTACACCGCGGTCAACGACGGTGGCACCATCCGGTACTTCGATGGGCCACCTGGAAACAGGGTGGAGGTGTCGTCCCAAGAGGTGTTCGGCGGGCGTGAGGCGTGGGCGATCACGCTGAACGATGAAGGGATTGCAGTTCACCCGATCACCGACACGAGCGTCAACCGTCACGTGGACCGCATGGCTGGTGAGCGAGGACCTGATACCCGGATCGGTGCCAGCCCCGATTCGCCGCATCATCCCGGCGATGAGGGTGGGTCACCGTCACGATCAGCCAATGATCCCCCTGACGGCGATGGTCCACCCAACAACGTAGATCCCCCAGATAGGGTCGATAACAACGGAAGTGCCGACGACGGCGCTGACTACAGCCCGAATGGCGACACCGGCCCGGTGCACGACCCAGCTGATCCCGGTGACATCAACGAGGGCGCTGCTGAGGCTTCAACGCAACCGAGCGGCAACGAAGAGCCGCGCGACTGCACGGCAAACGGTGAGCCGGTCAATGTGGTCACCGGCGAGTACTTCTTGCCGATGACCGACGTCGAGTTGCCCGGCGTGCTGCCGTTGCGCCTGACACATCAACATCGGTCGCAGTACCGGTGGGGAATGTGGTTCGGGCCCAACGCGGTTGGCACGTTCGATTCGCGCGTTATCGTTGACGACGATGGTGTGACCTCTGTGGATGCCGATGGCACGATGCTGAGATTCACCCATCCGCAACCGGATTCACCGGTCATGCAGCTGCAGGGACGTGACTGGGAGCTGTCGCTGACCGGCACCGGGGGCTATCGGTTGCGGGAGTGCGCAACCGATCTGAGCCACTACTTTGAACCTCAGCCGCAGCTCGGTGGCGCTGACGTCGTTGGTGGCGCGATTGTGATCTCGGCGATCATGGATCGGCATCTGAACCGAATCGTGTTCTCCTACGACGAGAATGGCTGGCCGGTCGCGGTTGAGCATTCGGCGGGGTACCGCGTCGAGGTGGCCACAGATGGAGCTCGGATTCTTGGGTACCGGCTCGTTGCCGGCGTCGGTGGAGTGCCCGTCGACGAGCAGCTCCGCACGTTCGCCTATCACGACGGGCACCTCGCTGAGGTGGGTAACGCCGTCGGGGCGTCGACGTACTTTCACCACGACGATGACGGTCGCATGGTGTGGTGGATGGATTCGCTGGGCCAGGAGTACTGGAACAGCTACGACGACACGGGGCGTGTGGTGCGCCAGTCGGGTGTCGACGGAGTGTGGGCAGGAACATTCAGTTACCACCAATACCCCGAAGGCGCAGGAACATTCACCACCTACACTGACGCCGCGGGAGGCGTGACCACCTACGGTGCTGATGGCGATGGTCGTCTCCGTCATCAAGTCGACGCGTTGGGTCGGCAATACTCGACCGACTACAACAGGGGCCGTGATCCACTGCGGCGGGTGGACCCGCTGGGCGCCACATCGCTGTATGGCTACAGCGATGACGGCGATCTGGCCGAGGTCATTGACCCGTTGGGTGCGCGAACTCGGATCGAGTATGTGGCGCCGCGTCGGCCGAGTGTGATCGTTGCCGCCGACGGCGCGCGCACGAGCTACCACTATGACGCCAACGGCAACGTCTCTTCGATAGTCGACAACGCCGGTGCGACAACGGTATTCACCTATGACGACACCGGCGTGGCCACCAGCATCACCGATGCCGACGGCGTCGTCACGAGGTATGAGAACAACGCGGCGGGCCAGCCGGTTCGCATCGTTGATGGTTTGGGGAACGTCACCGAGATCGGATACGACGCGTTCGGTCGAGTGGTTTCCGTCGTCGACGCCGAAGGCAATGTCTCGTCGGTGACGTACGACGCCGAGGGACGCAAGACGTCCGAGACCGACGCCTCCGGCGCCACACAGCGGTGGACGTACGACGGTGAAGGAAACTGCCGGTCGCATGTCGATGCGATGAATGCTGTAACCCGTTGGGAGTATGGGTACTTCGATCTTCCGGTGGCGCGCATCGATGCGGACGGATCGCGGACGACCTTCACCTATGACGCGACCCGACGCCTGACCGCGGTTACCAACGCTGCGGGTTTGCAGTGGCGATATTGGTACAACCTCGATGGAACGCTGGCCGCTGAAACTGATTTCAACGGCGCTGCGACGACCTACACCTACGACGCGGCCGGTCGGTTGGCGTCGAGACAGAACGCGGTGGGGCAGTCTGTTTCGTTCACCTATGACGCGTGCGGACGGGTAGTGGGTGAGTCGTCGGCGGGAGGTGATCCGGCTTTCGCGGGGGAGACCATCGGCTATCGCTTTGATTCGGTCGGCCGGCTGGTATCGAGCGGTGGCGTCTTCGGTGAGTGGGCGACCCAGTACTCGCCCGTTGGGCGGCCAATTGCTCTTTCGTTGGGCGAGCAGCGCATTGGCGTGGAGTGGACCCCTGCTGGGCAGCTCTCGAGCGTCGTCACGCCGTCAGGGATGCGCACGCAGTACGCCTACGATCCGCGAGGCGTTCTCGAGGGTGTGACGGCTGCCGGACGGGCGTGTACGGTCTCGACGGACCGAGCCGGTCGTGAGACCCGACGCCGATTCAGCGGTGCCGCAATCGATTCGGTGTGGGATCAGGTCGGACGGCTCGTGGGACGGTCGGTGGTGGCCAATCCGATTGATCCCTCGGCGCATGGGGTTGCCGCATCCTCAGTGCCGCCGGAGTCGATGATCGAGACGACCGGCTTCTCGTACCGACCCGACGGTGCACTCGTAAGGTCATCGGGATCGTCCGGAGTGACCGAGTACGGGCTCGACGTGATGGGCCGGGTAGTGAACCGATCCCAGGGTGATCGTCGGGAGGCGTATCGCTTTGATCCTGCCGGCAATATGGCAGCCGGCGGTGAGTGGCAGTTCGCCGGAACGCTGCTGACCGAGGATGGTCGTAGTAGCTATCGGTATGACGCTGCTGGCCGGTTGGTGTCGGTGGTGACTAAGCGGTTGTCGCGCCGGCCGGATGTGTGGCGGTATCGGTGGGATGCGTGGGATCGGTTGCGGGAGATCACTGTTCCCGACGGCACGGTGTTTGCATACTCCTACGACCATACGGGTCGTCGGGTGGCGAAGACGAACACGACGACTGGTGCTGTGACGCGGTTCGGCTGGTTGGGTGATCAGATGGTCGAGCAGTCGGTGCTCGATCATGCTGGTGGTCCTGGCGAGACTACGTCGTGGGCGTATGCGCCGGGCGGGTTGACGCCGTTGGCGCAGGTCCATTCGTCGGGTGGGTCCACGGCCGTCGGCGAGCATATGTCGGTGGTGGATACCGGCCTGCTGAACCTAGGTGGTCCGCCAGGGACGCTTGATGCGGGTAGCCACGAAGCTGATCAGTCGTGGGTGGATCGTGAGTTCTTTGCGATCGTGGCTGATCAGGTGAGCTCCCCAGTGGCGCTGGTGGAGGCCTCGTCGGGTGAGGTTGTCGGCAGGGCCGTGTCCTCTGTGTGGGGATTGACGGCATGGAGCGGCGAGGTCAGTACGCCGTGGCGGATGCCAGGGCAGTATTTCGATGCTGAGTCGGGGTTGCATTACAACCGGTTCCGGTACTACCAGCCGGGTACGGGTCGGTACGTGTCGCCGGATCCGTTGGGGCTCTCGCCAGCTCCGAATCCGTACTCGTATCCGGGCAACCCGACGGTGGTGTGCGACCCGTTGGGGTTGGCGCCGACGGGTGCGTGTGAGCCCGGTGGCCTCGCGAAATCTGGATTCATCGATCCGCGAGAGGTCCGATTTAGTCAAGATAATGCTGGCGCCAATTTCTCTGATGGTCGATCGGTGGTCGACCTTGTTCGTGATCTAACTAGTGGTGCTGTCGATGCGTCCGAGATTCCAGCGATTCGCATTACGTATCGAGGGGGAGAGCTGTATAGTATCGATAATCGGCGTCTTTTAGCCTTTCAGATGGCGAACATCGAGGTTCCGTACACGTTGCTAACGTCGCAGGAAGTGGCTGAAGCCCTCGGAAAGTCATTGAAAAGACGGTTCTCTACGGTTACGGAGGGTGTGTCTATTGAAATTCGATATAGGGATGCCCCTTGGGAAACTTGGAACAACCCCAAACTAGGAGGGTGAGATATTTGCCCGCAGATGACAACAATTACTCCCTTGAGTCGTATAAGGCTGTGGGCACAAGTTTCGATGGCCTTAGGGACTACTACATAAGAAGTCATCCGAACTCGAGTGAAAACAATGTGCCAGGACTGAAAAGGCTCATCGTGTCTACGGTCAATCGCTGCGAACATGAGTCGAAAGTTCGCCTATGGTGGATCGATTTAGTCATGATCCTAGTGGATGAGATATCGCGCGCATTTGCGTCGACTCCGCGCGGAGAGTCAATCGACGAACATCTCGCCGATGATGTGCGGGAGCTGATTGAAGAAGTAGATGGCGCGCGGAATACCAGTCTCGGCGATTTTCTCTCTGGCCTCGGTACTACGTTCTGTGACCTTCCGTTCATGATCGACATTCAGCCTGAGGACTTCGACATCAGTGGTGTGGTCGAACGGAGCCAGGTGCTCGCCGTTCTCGATGGTGCACTGTTCATGGAATAGTAGAAGTAACAGCTTCATTTCGTTAGTTAGCTAACTACGAAGAGCCGTCAAGCGGGGCGACATGATCGCAGTTCTCGGTGCTGCACTATTTATGGAATAGGTAGGCTAAAGGCCATCTTCCACTGCCCGAAGGAAACGGACGGGCACCTCCGGTGCGAGCCAGACGATTCCGTCAGGGCTGTGAAACCGTACTCCGGACTCGGATGCACCTTGAGCGTCGATCTCTAGCATCGTCATTGGCCGACGGTGGTGGCGTGCTGCGACACGAGCCCGTTCCGGAGTCGCTGACATGTGAACGAACTTGCGGTTCATGTTGGAGAGCCCCCCGCTGCGCATGATCGCGTCGACGCGGTCGACCGGCGTGGCGTGGAACAGGTGCTTCGGAGGCGGCAGTTGCTCGGTTACATAGTCCACGGCCGAGTGCCCGTACTTTGCGCGGATCTTCCCGTCCGCCAAGGCAAAACGCGGGTTGCTCGGATCGGACGCGACCTCAAGTACCAACCCCGCGTCGATGTCAGCTTTCGGATACCGCGCGGTCAGTGACTTGACGACGTCGTCGACGAACGCCCAGCCGTCCTCGTCGACTCCACGGTCCAACTCGCCGGGCACGTGCCTCAACAGTCGAGAAATGGACTTGCCCACCCGCACCCGATCGACTGTGCCTGCCATCCCCAACTCACCGTCTGCCCTATCGGCAACTACTCGACGCATTTGATTTGAGGGTAACCGAGTACGGAGACATTCAGCGACGCCCCACGACCGGCAACCACGGAACGAGCTGATCGCGCCGTAGACTGCTGAACGTGATGGTGCCGTCAGCGGGTGGGGGAGAGTCGCCGGAGAATCGCAGCGAGTCTGTGGACGTGGCATTCACCTTGGATGCGCTCAGAGTTCCAGACACTACAAGCGATAGTGCACACGTCAGGTTTGAGGCTGCGCGGCACGCGGATGGTGCACAACCAATTGAAGACCGCATCGTGCAAGCTCTGGTGGCGCGCGGCCCCGCATCCTGGGTGCGGATGGCTGCGACATTCTCGATGACGGTCAATCGCGAGTACGGCGTCGTCATTATCGACACAGGCGCCGATCGCGTCGAAGTCGCCCCTGGCCGTGAGGTATTCGACCTTGTTCGGTCGTTGCGCAACGAAGCGGCATCGACCGCACAAGGCCCGTGGTTCAGATTGGCGCTGATCGCCTCGCCCGGTGTGCCCGTCGAGATCCAAACTGACGACGGCACTGAACCTTTCGTCGGGCCGTATCTGTTTGACCCTGCCGACTACCGTGCCGACATCGCGGCCTACCCCGGACGTGATGTTCCGCTCTGGTTGGTGGCGTATGCCTTTCACGATGGTGCTCAGCACCGCCCGCCCGCGCGTGCGGTCGCCGAGCACTCCCGTCGGAGCGCGGATCAAATTGTCGTCGAAGCGGATTGGCCGGATCTGCCGGTGATGTGGTCGCGGTGGGCCGCTCTGTCAGCGGTATCTGCCGCGCGGCACGCCGATTTCGGGCCGTCGATCGCCCCGAGCCTGGCGGTCTTCGAGGCGAGCAGCTACGACGGGTCGACGTTGGTGCGGCTACCCGGTGATCGAGCGGTGTTGTCCGGTGGCCTGTTTGGCGATCCGAATCTCAAAGCGGCTTATCTGGCCCGCGCCGAACTACCCAATTTGTTTGCAGGCGCTCCGATCTGGGTGACTGATGCGACGCTGAGCTCACGCGCTATCGACGGCATGCTGAGCTTCTGCTGGTGGTACGACGGCGGACGTTGGTATCGGGCCGTCGAGTCTCCGCAACCGTCGGCCTGTTTCTCGGCGGTCCCGGCGGTGACGAGTGCCGCTGAAACTGTCGGCGCGATCGTCAAGGCGTTGACGGACACGCCGTCGGAACTCGTGACAGCTACCGCCAATGCTTACGTGGCGGCGGTTGAAGACAACATGGTGACCCGCACGTTGGTGGAGACCTTGCTGCCGGCTGCTCGAGGGTTCGACGTCGATGAGGCGTTGGTCAGTCTGGCGATCGCCCAGTCTGCCGACCTGACGTGAGAGGTGCCTGGTGACATTTCCCGGTGGAGGTGTGCCTGTCGGCCCGCCCCAGCCCGACGGTGCGGGTGGGTCGCCCTACGCGGGTCAGCAGTATCAAGGCGGGCCCTATCCGGGCGGGCCGAATGTGGCCGCACCGCAGCAGTATCCAGGTGGGCCGTCGTATCCGCCGCATGGTCAGTCGTATCCGTATGTGGGTGGGCCTGGTGTGGGGCCGCAGCAAGGGCCGGCGCCTGGTGGTTCGCCGAAGAAGCCGCGTAGTGCGTTGTGGGTGATTTTGGGCGTGGTTGTGGTGGCCGCGCTTGTTGCCGGGGTGATGCTGGTTATCGGGCGTGGTGGCAAGGATGCTGCCAGTGCGCCGGAGGTACCGCGGGATTCGTTGGGTGTGGCGACGAAGGATTGGGCGGCAACGGATGTGCCGAACCCCTGTGATATTCCGCAGTCGGCGTTGGATGCGGCGGGGTTTCCGAACGACAAGGACACCCCAACTGGTGTGGGCACCGGGATCGTAATGTGTGCGTGGAACAGCAACGGTGAGTCCAGCACTGAGCTCGGCATGTTGGTGACCACGAGCTCGTACACCCTGAAGAGTTGGGTCCAAGGCACCCCTGAGCATGTGGAACGAACTTATTCGCTGCCCGATGGTCGCACTGCCGTGGTCACGACGACGGAATTCGACGGCGATCCGAGAGGTTCGTGTTCGACATCGTGGGCAACGAGTTACGGGCACGCTAGGGTCCGAGTGACCAAGGGCCACGAAGCGACCGTCGGCGATATGTGCGAGAAGATGAATCACATCTTCCCGATCATCTATCCCCATATCAGGAAGTAGGCCGTCGTAATCCGCAGCATCCACGAAACCGCGGGCGTCGACGTGAGGGGAGGACGCCACCACTGGACCTGACAGCGAAATTCCGGTTTGATCAAAGCCAGTGCGCGGTCACGCCTGCGTAAGACCTGAGGGGGAATGAAGATGACTGAACCAACTGAAGTCGACTTCGCGCAGCTCGTGCGGGGTTCGCAGGATTTGGCGGCGGTGGCTACCCAGCTCACGTCCATCCGTGACGCGCTGAGCTCGCGCCTGCAGGCCGAAGGTCAGTCGTGGGGGACCGACAAACCGGGCAGCACCCACGCATCTGGTTACACCGAGCAAGACCAAAACGTCATGGACGCAGCGGAAACCAAGATCCAGGCGATGGTCGAGTACGCCGACGCCATCGAGAACGCGTCCACCTCATTCGTCAACGCCGAAGACGGCAACACCTCCAAGTTCTGACCGCGTGTCGGCGCCGAACCGCGCCGTCACGGCCGACGAGGAGTGAGATCACGTGGCCAATGAAGCGATGAAAGAGATGCTGCACGAGTTGCTGCAGGAACTCGCCCAACAACGCGAAGACATGTCGACCCTGCAGCAACGGCTCGCCGCGGTGATGGGCACTGCCAAGTCGACCAATGACCTTGTCACCGCATGGGTCAACGCCCGCGGAATCCTGATCCAACTCCAATTCCACCCGGACGCGCTCGAACGGGCCGGCGGGCTCGACGCGCTGGGCCGCCACATCACGCAGGCCACGCAGAAGGCCGCGCAAGAGGTCAAACTCCAGATCGACGAGATCCTCGGACCCATGCGTGACCGGGTGAAAGCCATGCCCCAACTGTCCGAGATGTTCCCCGGCATACCGGATATCGACGACTACATCCCCGAACCGGTGGAACCCTCCACCGAACCGCCGTTCTCACCGGAGCGGCAGACGCCCGTCGACGACGACGATGAGTACTACGAATCGCTTGAACAACGCCCGACGCCCGGCGGCCCACTCGGGCGGGCGTGGTGACATCCTTCGCCTGAAAGTATTTGTCGCTGAGTCAATCTGATCGATAGATCGGGGCCGGCGACTACTGGCGAAGCATTCCCAACACGTTGTCCATCGCTGCTTTCACGTCGCGTGCCTCGATCCGCATCAGCGCATCCCGATCAAGCGAATCGAAGTCGTCGACGTCGGTCGAGAGTCGGAATTCCCGTTCCTCCTCGGCGCTCTCGATGACGTTACGGATGAAACGTCCGTTGCCGGCGAGGTCGATGCGTGGCCGCACGTTGCCCGACTGGTCGATGCTTGTCTGCTCGAACAACGGCTGACATTCCTGCGTCAGCACGTCCATCGCCTCGTCGCTGAGAATCGAATCACGTTTGGTGGCAATGAGTTTGCCGATCGATGCCAACTCTTCAGGACGGTAGCTATCGAACCGGATCCGTTTGGCGAACCGCGACGACAAGCCGTCGTTGGAGGCGAGGAAGCGATCGATCTCGGCGTCGTAACCGGCGATGATCACCACGAGGCGATCGCGATCGTTCTCCATCCGCGCCAACAGCGTGTCGACGGCCTCGCGGCCGAACGCGTCACCGCCGGACAAACCGGTCTGGATGAGGGTGTACGCCTCGTCGATGAACAACACGCCGTCGAGCGCCGAATCGATCAGCTTGCCGGTCTTGATCGACGTGCTGCCGAGATGCTCGCCGACGAAATCCCTTCGGCTGCACTCGACCACGGTGTCGGTGCTGAGGATGCCGAGACCGCAATAGATCTTGGCGATGATGCGCGCGATGGTGGTCTTGCCGGTTCCCGGCGGGCCGGTGAATGCCAGGTGGTGGCTCCGCGTTCCCGACGTCATGCCCCGGTCGGCCCGAACTTTCGCGAGTGCCGCCGTCGACTGTAGTTTGGCGACTTGGGTTTTCACCGATTGCAGGCCAACCTGCTCGGCCAGATCGCGCTGCGCCTCGGCGAGCAGATCAGCCGATTCCTCGGTCTGCTCGGGGCCCGACGGCACCGAATCGGGATCCCAGCGATCGGTGCGCGAGTCGATGGCCTCCTTGGTGGTGACGACCAAGCCGAATCGCGGATTATTCAGTGCCGCAGCATTATCGGCGAAAACGGGATCGACGGAGTACACCGTCTCGAACAATGCGCGCGCCTCGGCCTCGTTGCCCTGCGCACGCAGGCACATGCCCCGGGTGAACATCGCCTGCGGGGCAATCGCGGCCACCGGTCCGTGCTCGGCCTGATCGAGACGACGCAACGCCTCGCCGAACAACCCGAGCTGAGCGCACGCCGTACCGACCATCATGTTGGCCGCGGCCACCATGTACTCGTCGGACCAACCCGACGTCTTGTTCAGCGCGGTCAGCACATCCGGCCAGCGCTTGGTCCGGAAATGCAGCAGTGCGCGAACGAAATCAATGATTGGCGACGAGGTTCCGGCGGCGTCGAGCGCCTCCTCGGCGCCGTCGAAATCCGATTCGGTGAGCATCGCGCAGGCATACGCTGCCGCCGCTTCGGCCGGACTCGACAATGGGTAGTCGATGAAGAAGGTGGTGCTGAACCGGCCGAACAGGGTGCCCGGTTCCAGGCCGAGGCGTCGTTGCTCGACGTAGAGCGCCCCGCGGCACTTGAAGAGGTTGAACAACACGTCGACGCTCTTGTCGCCGGCAGCCACCCGGCCCACCCAGGCGTCGGCCATCTCGGGCGCCAATTCGGTTGCGCGAGTGAACGCCCGACGTGCGTAGTCGGCGTCCTTGACGGCCTCGTGGCCGTCGACGGGCAACCCCCAGGCCAGTACGCCGGCGTCGAAGACGCGCCGTGCCTGCAGAAGTGTTTCGGTGTTCACGGCAGTCCTCGGCTTGATCTGTTCGTGTGCATGTCGTTGCCGGCGTGGCCGTACGCGGAGCCATCATCGCCGGAGAAATCTTGCGCCATCACGGCCGCCAACCTCAAGAAGGCATCTCGGGTGTCCTTGTGCATCAGGTCGAGTTCCACCTCGGCGCCCTCGGCGAGGTGCTCGTCGAACGGGATGACCTCCACCGCCGTCGCGCGAGCAAGGAAGTGCTTTTCCAGGGTTTGAATGTCGAGCTGCGCACCACCACCGGGTCGGCTGCTGCTGATCACCACCACCGCTGAATCAGCAAGTGCGCCATAGCCGTGATGGTGGAGCCAGTCCAGGGTCGCATCCGCGCTACGCGCACCGTCCAACGCCGGCGAGGTGACCAGGATGAGTCGCTGGGCGGAGGTGAAGATGCCGCGCATCGCCGAATGTGACAAGCCGGTTCCGCAGTCGGTGAGCACGATGCTGTAGTAGCGCTCGAGCACCCGCATCACGCCGCGGTAATCCTCCTCGCTGAACGCCTCGGCCGCAGCCGGATCGCGGTCGGAGGCAAGGACTTCCAGACGGCTCGACGACTGCGAGGTGTGTACGCGGACATCGGAGTAGCGATGCAGTGACGGATCGTTGAGCAGGTCTCGGACGGTGGACCGGGTCTGCTGGGTGACGCGCTGCGCGAGGGTGCCGAGGTCGGGGTTGGCGTCGACGGCGATTACCCGATCACCGCGGCGCGCGGCAAACGTGCTGCCCAATCCGACTGTGGTGGTGGTCTTTCCGACGCCACCCTTCAACGACAGGACGGCGATCCGGTACACGCCGCGCAGCGGTGCCATCGTTTGTTGCACCAGGATGTCGTGCTCGATGGTCTTACGCGACAGCCCCGGATCGATCGATCCGCCCGATGCGCGATGCACCGCTTTACGCCAACCGTGCCGCGCGGGCGAGACTGTGCGGAGCTGCTGAATGTTCTGCAGGGCCGAGTTCTGGTACGACGGAACGTGATTCGACGGCAACGGTGTGGTGAAGCCGGCCGGCGGCAAGGATGGACCACCGGGAAGTCCCCCGCGCGGCGGCGGCGATTGTGGCGGCGAGTAAGGCGGTGCTGATGGTGGCTGCGGTGACTGGGTCGACGGTGACCGGGCCGACGGTGACTGGGCCGGTGCTGACTGGGGTGTCCCGGCCACCGGCTGTGGTGACGCGCGGTGCGGAGCGGGCCGCTGGGGTGGCGCGGACTGTTGGGGAGCGGGCCGCTGCGGCACCGACTGTGGCGGCGGTGTCGGCTGTTGAGATGACGCCGGCTGTTGCGGCACGGAATGGTGCGGTGCGGGCCGCTGCGGTGGTGTCGAACGCTGGGGTGGTGTCGAACGCTGGGGCGGCGTCGACCGTGGGGGTGTGGACTGCTGTGGCGGCCGTTGGGGCGCCGGCGGACGCTGGCGCATCGGCTGCTGCGCCGGCGGATTCTGTGGCATCGGTGGCCGCTGTTGCGCCGGCCGCTGCTGAGGCGGCCGGGGCGGAGGTGGCGGCTGTTGCGCTGGGTGTCGTTGTGGCTGAGGAGAATTGCGTGGTTGCGCCGGGGCCGGAGGGGCCGGTGGTGTGGGGCCCGGCGGGAGTTGTACGGGAACCGGAATCCACGTCGCCTGCGGTTGCGGGAGACCGGAAGGGTTCGCGGCAGCCGGCTGATGGGGGCCGCGCCCGGATGCGGCAGATCCTGCGACGTCCGGGGGGAGTCCGGCGTCGGGCCGCTCCGGTCCGTCGGTCTCGGTGGGCTCACTTGTCTCGTCGGCCTCGTTCGGCACGCCCGTCTCAGTGGGCGCGTCCGCCTCGTTGGTCTCAGTGGTTTCGGGCGACTCGTCGCGCGAAGCGGCCTTGGTGAACTCGGTGGGAGGTGCGATCGGCGCGTCGAATCCGTCGGTAGACCACGCCGATGCGTACTGTCCGAAGCCGCCCGCCAGCCACGGGGGTGCCGCGGGCAATCGGCTGACGTCGTCGGAACTCACTGTCACTCACCCCTGATTAGAACTCACCCCTGAAAGGACTCGCCCTGGTAGCGCATCATTCCCCCGGCCCGGACCCGGGCGCGTACGTCCCCTGATTCACCGAGATCGGCGGGTGTCAGTCACCGACTGTACCGTCGGCAGTGTGTGGCCCAGAAATGTATCCTGACACCGCTACCGGGCCGGTGCACATTGTGAGGGTCGCTGCACATCGTGAGGGGGAGTGCCATGACCGCGCCATCTCGATCCAGCGCGTCCAGCAGGGACGGGGCCATCGTGGTCACCACGTCATATGAAGGCCTGCCGCTGACGCTCAAGGTCGACGACGCCGCACTGCGTCGTGATCCGCGGGTGCTCGCGGCAGACATCCTCAAACTGTGCAAGCAGTCCGCGCAACGCGCCGGGCTCGAGCATCGTCGAGCGTTGGAGGAAGCCGGATTTGGGCCGGAGATCATCGCGAAGTTCAATCTGCCGACGCCCGATGAGGTGACCCGCGAAGAGATCATCGCCGAGTACGAGGATCACGAACCGAGCACCTGGCTGAGGTCGCTATGAGCGCGACGATGGATCAGCTCGAGGCGCGACTGGCCCGGCAACTCGATGCCCTGCAGTCGGCCAACGAGCGTCTGGCTGCGATCACGGTGACCGAAACCTCGCCGGACGGCGAGGTGACCGCGACGGTCAGCGGGACCGGCGCGCTCACCGATCTTGCGTTCTCCGACGGTGTTCGACGGCTGAAGGGCTCGGCGCTGTCCACTCTGGTGGTGGCGACCGCACAGGTGGCGTGCCAAAAGGCGTTGGCGCGCCGCGCGCGCATCATGCAGGATTTCAACGAGGAGTTCGCGGACCTGGTGTCGCCGCCCGCTGACGACGGAGCGGTCCAAGGCGATTGATTCGTTCAAACAGAGGAACCGACGCTCGATGGCGTCGTCGTCCGTGACTAATGTCGTACATCTGCGTTATCGTTTCGGACAACTGACCAACCCGGGTTCTGGCTCGGGGGCAGAGTTTTGAAGGGGGAGACTTCATGACGACTCCGGTAGCCGCAGTACCTGCCGCGATCACGGCGTTCGGTGGGGCACAGGCCGCGGTCTCGGCCGATATCGCCGCCGCCGGCGGGGTGGAGATGGCGACCGTCGCAGCCGCGCTCGCGCCGGTCTTCGGTCCCATCGGCGCCGACCACGTGATCGCCACGCTGTCTGCGATGGGCGTCAACCTGTTCGAGATGGGTCAGCTCGCCGCGGTGCATGCCGGTATCGCAGCGACATCGGTTGCTGCCGCGGCAGGTTACGCGGCCACCGACGTCTCGCACAGCGAGTCGTTCGGGCCCACTCTGAACCTCCTCTGACGGCGCGCGTCGATTCGATGTCTCACGCACCCTACGACGCTGCGACCCACCCGGTTCCCGCTCCGCCACTGGACCAGTCGATCATCGACATGATCGACAACAGTCCGCTGAGCGCCATCCTGCACACGCCGGTCGGCGAGATCCTGGGCAAGCTAGGCATCACGCTGCCGCCGATGCCCCCACCGGTACCGCCCATTCCCGAGCTGCCCGCCCTGCCGCCGATGCCCAGCGTCGACGTCGACCAGCTGTTCAAACCGCTGACCGAGGCCTACAGCGGATTCGGGAGCGGCGATCTGGGCTCGAGCGGCATCGACCCGTCCACGATCTTCAACTCGTTGTCACAACTGCTCACGAGTTCGATCAGCGCGTCGGGTGGAGCACTCAAAATGGTCGACCAGCTGTGGTCTGGCCTTGGCGCACAAGCGAATACGACGAAGACGTCCACCGCGCAGACCGAGGGTGGTGCGGTGGGCACCAAGTCGGCCAACATCTCGGCCAACACCCAGTCCGCAGCGGCCATCGTGGCCGCGGGCAATGCGAAGATGGTCGAACTCATCACGCGCACGGCCGCCTTGGTCAGTGCCGAGATGTCGATGATCTGGAATCCCGGCGGTGCCGCGATGATCATGGCGACGATGACCGAGGCGATCACCGAGGCGCAGGTCATCATCGCCACCACTAAGGCCGCACTGACACCGGAGACCATCGCCCAAACCATCAATGGTCAACAGATCCCGATCACCGGAGCGCCGGCCGGACTCTCCCCGTTCGGCGTCGCGTCGAATCTGTTGCAGACGTTGGGTCAGCCGGTGTCGACGCTCGCGAGCACCGGGTCGTCGGTGATCGGTACGGTCACCAAGCAACTCGCCTCCGGGTCGAACAAGTTGTCGGACAAGGGTGCCCACAAGGGATCGCTGCCGGGCGGGCTCGGTCCGCTGGGTGCCGGCGGGGCGCCGGGTGATCACAAAGGCGACCATAAACCGGGTGCGGGCAAGGGTGGCGGCGCCGGAGGTGGCGCAGGCAAAGGCGGTGGCGGCGGAGGCGGTGGCCTCGGCGGCATCGCCACCCCGTTGTCGGCGCGTCCGGCCGTGGCCAACCTGCCGACCAATCCCACCGGATCGTCGGCTCCGCTGTCGGAAACTTCCTCGGGGACAAGCACTTCAGGAACGTCGTCGACGGCAGGGCGATCGGCGACGACCTCCGGTGGGGGCATGATGCCGATGGGCGCCGGAGCCGCCGGTGGCATGGGAGGTATGCGCGGCGCCGGATCCGACGACGGGCACGGCTCGCCGGACTACCTGGTGACCGCCGAGCACGGAACCGCCATCGTCGGCGATATGCCCGGTGCGGCGCCGGCGGTGATCGGTGACGAACCCACCAACGACGACGAGGCGCGACGTCCGCAGCTGCCTGAGGCGCACCTGCGGTTGTAGGCCCGGCCACGCCGTTCTCGACGACACGAAGACCGACGACACTAAGACCGACGACACGAAGACCACTGAAAGGACACGCTCCGATGAGCAACGATCAGCATCTGGCTGTCGACCCGGTCAGATTGGCCGGCGCGGCACATCGTCTGGATGAACTCGCCGATCGGCTCTCGAATGCCCTGCGGGCGAACGAGACCGGACTCGGTGTCACCCCCGGCGGAGCCGACGAGGTCTCGCATGCAGCGGCCCGCACCTTCGACGGTGTCGGCGCCTCGCTGGCCACCGAGGTGGAATCCGGAGCTCATGAACTGCGCAAGCTTGCCGCAGTGCTGCGGCTGCAGGCCACCGGCTACACCAAGTCCGAGATCGGAAACGAGACCCTGTTCCGCGCCTGATTGCCAATCGGCAGTCCGCGCACGCGAATTGATTCACGCACCGAACGTCGGCGCGCAAGCACTACCCGGCCGCTCACGCGGACGACAACCAATATGGAGGTTCCTCGATGGTCGGCTTCACCGGCGTGGTGTGGGACTCGCGTCCCCTGCCGAAGCTGGCGGCCGACCTCGCCCACGGGCGCGGACCCATACCGATCAGTGAGGCCGGACAGGCGCACGCCAAGATCGCCGCGGTACTCGCCGAGGTCTCGGTGGAGTATGCACAGATCCTCGCCGACATCGGAACCCATTGGGAATCAGCAACCTACAACCACGCGATGGGCAAGATCGCCCAACTGGCACCGTGGTTCGCCGACATCGCCACCAAGGCCACCGAGGCCGCTGGTCGCGCGGAGGTTCAGGCCGCGGCCAATACCGTTGCGCTGCTGACCATGCCGGGCATCGAGGAAATCGAGTTCGGCGAGCACATCCAGAAGTTGTTGGAGTCCGCGTCGACGTCGGTGGGCGTACCGATGACCGGCGGCCTGGCCGCCGCCGAACGGGCTCGCGCAGACCAGAAGCAGCGCGCGGCCCGCGTCATGCAGAGCTACGAGAACGCCACCACACCGGTCGCCGCGCCCTGGACGATGCCCAAGCCGCCGCAGGTCGCCTCCGACGGTGCGTTGGCCGCGGAGCAGGCGGCCGCCAAGGCCGCCGCCGACCGCGTCAAGGCGGCACAGTCGCCGACCCCGTCGACTCCGTTGGCACCTCCGATGATTGGTGGGCTCGGGGGACTCGGTGGCGGATACCAACGACCCAAGGGCGCCCACGTCGTGACGCCACTGGTCGCCGAGCCGGCACCGGCGGGCACCGCGCCACAGCAGGCGACGCCGGTGCGCTCGGCGGGCATGACGCCCCCGATGGCGCCGGGTGCCGCAGCAGCCGGCGCCGGACGCGACGAGGAGCACACCGACACCACCGCGGTTCCCGCGCCCGCCGCGGGACTCGACGACGCGGTCAACCTGCCGTCCGGGTGGCTGGGCGCCGCCGTTCACGCCGATGCGGCGGTGTCGTGGGAAAACCTGGAGGACAACGCTTCTGGGGATCGTCTGCCTCCCGAAGGGGTCCTGAATCTGGCCGCGCCGCCGGTCATCGGGACCGCGGAAGGCGGTCACTGACATGTGGACCGTCGACGCCACCCGCTACTCGCTCAGCCAGAACGCGCTCCTGCATGCCGGGGATCTGCTCGACGTACAGACGTGGCCGGTCGTTCTCGATCTGGCACCGTCGTACCGGACCGCCGACGAGATCGGACCGGCACGGCAGGCCGCCGAAGCCGAGTTGCGGGCCGCACGACTGATCGCCGACGACGGAGAACTCGTCGACGGCCTGGCCGCCGTGCTCCATGTGCTCAGCCGCCCCGAAGTGGAACTCGAGGTCCGGATCGTCGACGCCAGCGGGATGCGACGGATGTGCATCGCCCGACGCGGGCGACATCATGTGCGGGCCTTGCGATTTGGTGACAACACCATCGTCGAGTCGATTGAGGTCACCGATGCCGGGCAGCTCGGGAATGCGGTACTCGACGTCCTCGACGCCGGTGACGCGGCGTCGTTCACCGGTATCAGCGCCGCGCGCGACGAGCTCGCCGAGCGCCTCAACGAGTGCCGTGGCGTCGACGATTTCGCGCAAGCGCTCCATGCCGTCGGGGCGTCGCATCCCGATGCTGCTGCGGTGTCGGCGGCGTTCGCCGATGTGACCAGCCAATGCGAAGTGGTGGCCGTGGAACATCAACCCGGCACCACACATCAAACCCCTGGGGCAGTGGCGATCTATGCCACTGGACGTGGCCGAATCGTCGCAAGCCCCAGTACGTCTGCGGACGGGCGGATATGGACGACCATATCGCCCGGTACCAGGCGTCGGATCGAGCAGGCAATCGGTCTGCTCCTTGAATTCCTCCCCGGTGGTAGGTGGATGCCGTGACCGCGGGCGGGGGGCCAGTCGGGCGAAGCCCGAGCACACACACGTGCCCCGACAGAACGGGTTCGTGCCGAATAACGGAGGATGAGCATGGCAGGTGACAATGCGCTCGAACTCGATCTGAGTTCTGGCTTCAAGCACGTCAACACGGTCGACGAGATCGTGTCGAGTATCCGTAAGACCCTCGACACCATCACCCAGGAGGTGGATTCGGCGAAGGCGACCTGGCAGGGCCAGGCGAACAAGACCTTCACCGAGGTGTCGTTGCAGTGGGGCGATGAGGCGACCCGTCTCAATCGCGCACTCGACGAGGTGAAGACCACGTTGAGCAACAGCGCCTTCAAGGGCGGTCAGCAGACCGACGAGACCATCCAGTCGTCGTTCAGCTCGATCAACGTCGGCGGCCTCAACCTCTGATCTCGCAGGGGCTCAGGCCCTTGATCTGACACCCACGAAAGGATTCTCGTCATGTCCATCAAGTACGACTTCAACGACATCTGGCGTCTCGCCGATGCACTGCGCCAGAACGGTCACGCCCTCCAGCAGGAGAGCGAGACCCTGCAGACGGCGGTCCAGTCGCTGCGCGGCACCTTCACCGGTAGCGGTGCGGCCGCCTACGATCAGGCGATCGCCAAGTGGAACTCGGAGCTCTCCGATACCCAGACCATCCTCGAGGACATCGCCAAGAAGGTCGAGCAGGCTGCGACCGACATGAAGGTTCAGGACGACACGGTAGCCAAGAACATCAACGTCTGATCGAGTGCCGCGTGCGTATAGACGCGCCGGCATCTGCGTTCCGACATCGACGCAGGTGCCGGTTGTCTCAACGTCGGATCGACGAAGAGGCAACCGGCACCTTGTGTTTGGAGTTCTGTTGTTGATTGAGCAGTGCCCGCGAGCGGGCTCGCTGCACTCGCTCGTCCGGCACTCGATCGGCAGGGGCAGGGGTGACCCGTCAGCGTCGGCCGGCAGGTGCGGGCACGCGCATCGGATGCGACGCCGGCCCCGACGCTGCGGGAGCCCGGAGGGATCCGCCGATGTAGTGCATCTCGTCCGGCGTGGCGACCATCATGACGTCGGTGTGCCCCTCGGCGGTCTCGATCCGCACGATCGGTCCACCGCGGGTCTGCTGCGTGAGGGTGACGGTGGCGCTGGCGGTCGGGGCGCCGGATGTGGTTGTCGGCGAACCGAAGATGCGGATCATGGTGACCTCGGCGGCATGCGGGATCGGTGGCACACCATCGAACACCATCACCGAGAACTCCTGCCGGTGTCCGGCCTGCTGACCGCCACCGCCGAAGTTGGCAATGGTGAGTTGCTGCGGGATCCCTAGTGCCTGGGCCATCGGTACCCAGCCGCCCGGCCGGTTGGTGTGCACGATCACCCGGGCACCCAGCGCGATGGCGCGCAGGATGACCTGCTGCGCCAGATGCAGGGTGCCGACGATGGAGATCTCGCGGACCGACGCGCCGACGAGCGGGATGGTCACCGCACGTCCCTGCTCATCGGCACCCACCAGCTGACCGCAGCCTGACGCGGGAATCGCCATCTCGCGCAACAGTTGTGCGGGTCCGAACTTCTCGAACTCGGCGCGATCACGGAAGTTGTCGTGCAGCGGCAGGGTGGCCAGCAGGGCATCGCGCTGACGACCGTGCAGGGTGGTGAATCCCGCCGGCGTCGGAACTGTCGCGGTCTCCAAGGTGTTGAAGCGCACCAGGGCACTGATGGCGGTCTCGTCGGACTCGTTACGGCGCAACCGGATCGATATGGTCGTCGACAAGGTCGGCACGGTCCACACGTCGGTCAGCAGGAAGGTCTCCAGGCCGTCGGGCTTGGCGATGAAGGTGGTGAACTTCATCCGGTCGGCCGAGATGTGATCCCAATGTTCCTCGGCGGCAGGGAGATCGTGGCCCTCGGCCAGCCGTGCGGTGGCAGCGTTCATCTCGCCGGCCGACATGATCAACGCCTGTGTCCCGTTGTCGGTGAGTCGCTTGGCGAGTCTGCGGGTGGCGATCATCGCGGTGCGCAGCACGCCGGTGGCGCCGCCGCCGCGTCGAGCGATCGCGTCGGAACCGTCAAGAGGGTTGAGCCGCAACACGATCCATACCGATCGGAACGCTGTGGCGGGCAGTGGACCCAGTACGCTGTGATAAATACGCGCCACGTCGCCGGTTCCGTAGGCACGTGAACCGTGACTGATCACGTCAATCGATTCCAGCGCGACATCGAACTGGACCAGGCTCTCGGCGAGCAGATCCAAGGGCACGGTGTTGTCGGTGATGGCAACGCCCGGAACGAATTTCGTCATGTGCTGCGGAGGTGACTCCAGGCGCAGCATGGTGATCAGGGTGCCGTTCTCCCAGCGAATGCCGCAGCTGCCGCCTTCGGGCAACGGGACATCGAAGGGGATCTCCGGGTACTCCGGTTGGCCACTGAACATCGATCGGGTGGCGTAGCGGGTGCGTCGCGAGAGCTTGGCCGCCACCGACTCGCCGCGCACCCGCACCAGCAGCGGTAGGCACAGCGCCGCCCCGACAATCGGCCCGATCCACCACTGCAGACCCACCGCGCCACCGATCAGTGCGGCGACGATGATGACGAACGGTACGGCGATGGCGACCCGGATCGGCAGTGCCCGACGCAGCCACAGGGTTTGGTCCACGTGCAGTGCTTGATCGTTCTCAACTCTGTGGAGCCGCTCATCGGCCACGACGCGCCACCCCCTACCATTGACCCTGATCGATACCGGCGTCGACCTCGCAACAGGTTACCGCCTCGGGGAAACGGTGAGGGGTGAGCATCGCGTGCCGGCTCCGTTGACGACTCGGCAGCAGGTCAATGGCTATCGGTTCCTGCTGCGTCGGCTCGAGCACGCCCTGATCCGGCGTGACGTTCGGATGTTGCACGACCCCATGCGAGCCCACCTGCGCTCGCTGTCGATCGGTATCGCCCTGACGCTGCTGGCGGTGGGTGGCTGCGCGGTCTACGGCCTGATCAAACCGGCCGGATCGGTGGGCGAGAGCAAGATCGTCGTCGGCAAACAGAGCGGTGGGTTGTTCGTCGTCGTCGGCGACACCCTGCATCCGGTCCTCAACGTGGCGTCAGCGAGGCTCATCGTCGGGTCGGCCAACAGCCCGGCGTCGGTGTCGGACAGTAAGTTGCAGAGTTTTTCGCGAGGCCCCCTGCTCGGTATCGCCGGTGCACCGACCTCGCTCCCCGGCCCGGCGGATGCGTCGAATTCCTATTGGAATGTCTGCGACACCGCCCGGGTTCCCAGCGGTGCCGGGTCCATGGCCGGAGGCGTCACCCTGTCGGTGTTGGGCAATCGCCCGGAATCGGTGGGTAGCAACCGACGGATGGCCGGCAACGAGGCCGCATACGTCCAGGCCGACGACAAGCGCTACCTCATCTATGACGGACGTCGTGCGCAGGTGGACACCGACGACGCGGCCGTGATGCGCGCGCTGAAACTGGAGGACAAGCAACCTCGACCGATCAGCACCGGTCTGCTCAACGCTTTTCCGCAGGCACCGGAACTGACCACGCCGATGATCGCCAACCGCGGCAAGCAGGCCGGCGGGCCGTCGGCACTCGCTGCGCGGGTGGGCAACCTGCTGCAGGTGTCGGATGTGGCCACCGGCCAGCGCACCCTGTATGTGGTTCTCGCCGATGGCATTCAGAAGGTCACGCCGGCGGCCGCGGCGGTGATCGCGGCCGCCGATCCGGCCGGTGCCGACCCGATCACCGTCGCACCGGGACTGCTCACGCAGATGCGTTCGGTCCAGACGCTGCCGGTCGGCGAGTTTCCCGGTGAGGTACCCACCGTCATCAGCCAATCCGACTCGCCGGTGCTCTGTTACGCGTGGTCGCGCGAGGGGGAGTCCGACGCCAAAGTGACTGCGTTGGTGGGCGACCGACTGCCGATTCCGGCCGACAGGTCGGTGGTGCAACTGGCCACCGCGGACGGCGCCGACAGTGGCGTCGACGAGTTCTACCTGCCGCCGGGCACCGGGGCGTTCGTGCGTTCTACGGGCTCGAACCCGGGCAGTACCCGCGCGGAATCGTTGCTGTACATCTCCGATGTCGGTGTGCGCTACGGCATTCCCGACGCGCAGACCGGTCAGGCGTTGGGCCTTGGCGACAAACCGCAGCGGGCACCGTGGGCGGCACTGGGCCTACTGGTGGCAGGACCGATGCTCTCCCGCACCAACGCACTCGTGGCACATGACGCGATGCCGGCGGACTCGCAGGCCGCGGTCATCGACGGACCGGGGAACTGACGCGCGGCGATCAGCAATGGTCACCTGATCAGAAACGGTCCCGATCAGCGAAGGTTTCGGTCAGTAGTCATCCTCGGTGAGTCGACGTAAGTGCCGCCGCGGCAACGAGATCGCCCAGGCCACACCCGCCACGACGAGGCAGCCGAGCGTGCCCAGCAGTCCGATCAACTTCGGCAACCGGCCGGCATCACTCGAACTCTGCGGCGCGGCAATTGCTTTCGGTTCGGTCGGGCTACGCTCCGGCACGCCGGGCGGGGTATCGGTGAGCGCCGCTACCGGATCGATGACGCCGTACCCGACGGCGTTGTCACGCACCGGCCCGGGACCGTGGGCGGTCCGGGTGATCCGGTCCATCACCTCGCGCGCGGAGATTCCCGGATAGCGTGACTTGATCAGCGCTGCCAGGCCGGCGACGTAGGGTGCGGCAAAGCTGGTGCCGTTCAACGGAACCGGCCCCTGGTCGCCGCCGTTCTGGCGGTTCACCGCGCGCCCGCCGGTGCCGATGCTCACCACGTCGGTGGCCGGCGCGGCCACCGAGACCCACGGGCCGTGCACACTCAGCGCCCACGGTTGACCGGTGTCGGAGTGCACACCCCCGACGGTGAGCAGGTAGTCGCTGTACCAGGCCGGCGACACGATGGTGCGGACGGTGTCCCAGCCCTGCAGGTCGGGTCTGGCCGGGTTGGGGTCGGGATTCTGGTTCTCGCAGGAGCCGGTCAGGTTGCCGGCCGCGGCGACCACCACCACGTTGCGGGAGTAGGCATACCGCAGCGCAGCGCCCAGCGCGCCGTCGCGCATGTCCGAAGTGTCTGCGGCGCAAGCGACTTCGGAGATGTTGATGACAGTGGCACCCCGCTTGACCGCGGTGACCACCGCCCAGGCGAGCGTGCGGACATCTCCGTAGCCGGCCGTGGCCAGCCGGGTGGGACCGGAGTCCTTGGAGTCCTTGGCCTCGAAGGTCGCCGCCGATTGCCGGATGGACAGGATCGACGCCTCGGGTGCGACCCCGGCGAAGGCGTCGGTATCCGGGCGTGGCCGGGCGGCGATGATGCCGGCGACCGTCGTGCCGTGGCCGTCGCAGTCGCTGAGTCCGGTGGAATCGGAGACGAAGTCGCCGCCGCCGATCACGCGGGTGAACCTGCTGCTCGGATTGACCCCGGTGTCGATCACCGCCACCAGCTGGCCGGCCCCGCGACTGTATTGCCAGGCGCGTTCGACGTCCATCAGTTGCTGTGCGGCCGACGGATCCCGCAGCGTGGCAGCGTCGGAGGCGAACGGAGCGCCGCAGATCGCGCTCTGTCTGGTGGGTTCGGGTGGATTCGACGGCGGATTGGCCTCCAGCGCGGACAGGCTTGCCGTCGGCGGGCTGATCGCCACGGCCACTGCTGGATTCGCTGCGGCCAACACGATTCCGGCGGCCGCGGCCAGCGCAGCGGCGCGCCGGCTCACGGCAGGTTCCGGATGTATCCGTACACGCCGATCACCCAGCAGGCCAACGGAACCACCACGATGACCAAGGTGTACTCGATGAGTTCGCCGGTCCGCTTCATCACCGGTGAGAACTCTTGATGCGGGGCCACCACACCGCACAGCAGCCCGATGACGGCCAGCGCGAGCAACGCACCGAACGACACCCACACCCACAGGGTGCCGTGGGTGGCCATCGCGGCCGCGCCCGCGGCGAAAGTGAGTGCACCACCGCCGATGAGGGTGGCGGCCTGGACGATGTCGGAGTGCGCGCGGCCTCGCAGTGCGAAGATCAGCGCCACGCAGCAGGCCAGGGTGACCGCCTTCCAGCCCGGGTACCCGCCGAATGGTGTGAGCACCAGCAGGACTCCGGTGATCCCGGCGGCGACGACCGCGGCGAGGATGCCGGTCAGATAGTGATTGGCGGTGTGCGCGCGACGTTCGAGTTCGACCGCCGATGGCAACGCCATCGCGCCGATCGCGCCGATGCCCTCGATGGTCGGGGCGACCTCGGAGTCGATGGGGTCGATCGCAGCGCCGGCGGTGGGCACCGGGGGCAACGGCAACCGCGCCAGCAGGATGGTGAAGCGGACTGCGATGGCCGCCATGATGACTGCGCCGGCACACAATCCGGCGCCGAGGTCGATGGAATCGACGTCCCAGATCAGCGCCACCGCGGTGGTGATCAACCCGATGATGGCACCGGTGAACGCGGCGGCGTTGACCATCGGTCCCGCTGAGGTGACCCGGTAGACCACCACCGACGTCGCGGCCACCGCCGCGAAACCGAACATCAGGTGTGGGGCGCCGAAGCCGTGCGGGGTGATCAGCAGTGCGCCGACGAAGGCCAGGGCCAGTGCGCAGCAGGTCAGGACCGTCGAGGTACCGAACTCGCGGTACTGCCGTGCCACCACGATGGCCGCGGCACCGAATCCGATGGCCAGCACCAACGCCACCACACCGGGAATCCAACTGCCCGTGGATGATCGGAGGGCGGCCAGCACGCCCGCCGCCAGTAGCGTTGCTCCGACAGCGACGATCCAGCCCATCACCCGCGCCGAGTTGGCCGTCCAGTGCCGGAAGGCGGAGTCGTTCAAACGGGCGACAGCGTCGATGACGTCGTCGAATAGTGCCGGGGTCTCGCGGGAGGCCACCGAGCGCAGCATCAGCAGCTCGCCGTCTTCGACGTGCGCGTCGTCGAGCGTGTGTGCCGACGACAATGCGGGCTGGCCGATGCGCGAGAGTGTCCAGTGCTCGGTGATGGCGCCGCTGTCGGGTCGTTGTGTGCGCGAACCCCGTCGACGTCCGTCGATCAATGCGACCAGATCGGGGAGCAGCGCGGCGATCGGTACGCCGGGCGGGAGTCCGACGTCGACCTGGGTGTCGCGTCCGATGATCGACACCCTGGTCAATTCCGGACGCGCGCCTACCGACTCGTCGAGTGAGGCGAGTGGATCCTGAATGGACAACGCAGACACCCCCCGATGCCGAGTTCTTGGTCGGACGCAAGCAGGTTACCGGACTCGCCTACGATGACCTCGATATGGCTACCCGTGGATTTGTGCGGCGGCCGCGGATCGCCCCGCCGGTAGCGCCCGGCGGTGAGGTGAATATCCAGCCGCCGCCGGAGATACCTCGCATCATTCCCGGAAACGTGCTGATGAAGCTGTTTCCGGTGATCATGCTGATCGCGATCGTCGGCATGATCGCGTTGATGTTCACCGTCGGCGGGCGCAGCATGCTGAGCAATCCGATGATGCTGATGTTCCCGATGCTGATGTTGGTGTCGATGGGCGGCATGTTTATGGGCGGCGGGCGGTCGGGTGGCAAGAAGGCCGCAGAGCTGAATGAGGAACGCAAAGACTACTTTCGCTATCTCGGACAGCTGCGCGAGGATGTGCAGACCACCGGGACTGCGCAACGCGCCGCCCTGGAATGGAGTCACCCCGAGCCCATCGCGCTCAACCGGGTGGTCGGGACCCGACGGATGTGGGAACGACGCCCGACCGACCACGATTTCGGCCACGTCCGGGTCGGCGTGGGCAGCCAGCGGCTCGCCACCCGGTTGATGCCGCCGGAGACCGGACCCCTCGAAGATCTGGAACCGGTTGCCACCGTTGCCCTGCGCAGGTTTGTGCGCACCTATTCGGTGGTGCATGCCCTGCCGACCGCGGTGTCGCTGCGATCGTTCGCGGCGATCAACATCGAAGGCGCGCGCCAGGAGACCCGGGCGCTGGCGCGGGCAATGGTGATGGAGCTGGCGGCGTTCCATGGTCCCGATCACCTGATGGTCGCGATCGTCTGTCACGACCCCGAGGCCGAGTCCTGGGTGTGGACCAAATGGCTGCCGCACGTCGCCCACCCCGAACGACGTGACGGCATCGGCGCCGAACGCATGCTCTACGGTTCGCTGGCCGAACTCGAGGAAGCGCTGGCGTCGGAACTCATTGAGCGCGGCCGGTTCTCGCGAACCGCATCGGCCAACGCGAACCGCAAGCAGTTGGTGATCATCATCGACGACGGCTACGTCAACGGCACCGAACGTCTGGTCAGCGAATCGGGCACGGATGCGGTCTGCGTCATCGATCTCACCGCGCCCGCCGACGGGCTGGCCACCCGCCGCGGGTTGTCGCTGGTGGTCGGTCGGGGCCGGGTGGCTGCCAAAACCCCTTCTGGTGCGGAGGATTTCGCCGCTATCGACTCGGTATCGGTGGCCGACGCGGAGACGTTCGCCCGGCTGATGGCCAAGTACAAGGTGGCCACCGCCGCGCAGATCGTCAGCCTCGAAAGCGATTCGACGCCGGCCGATCCCGGCCTGATGTCGTTGCTGAACATCCCCGACGCCACCAAACTCGATCCGATGGTGGTGTGGCGGCCACGATCCCCGCGCGACCGGCTACGGGTACCGGTGGGTGTCGCGCAGAACGGCACGCCACTGGAGATCGACATCAAGGAAGCCGCCGAAGGCGGCATGGGACCACACGGATTGTGCATCGGCGCAACGGGTTCGGGTAAGTCGGAGTTTCTGCGCACCCTGGTGCTGTCGATGATCGCCACCCATTCACCCGACGCCCTCAACCTGGTCCTGGTGGACTTCAAGGGTGGCGCGACGTTCCTCGGGCTCGATTCCGCACCGCACGTGGCCGCGGTCATCACCAACCTCGAGGACGAGTTGGCGATGGTCGATCGCATGAAGGATGCACTGTCGGGTGAGATGAACCGCCGTCAGGAACTCCTTCGCTCGGCGGGCAACTTCGCCAACGTCGGCGAGTACGAACGCGCCAGGGTGGCCGGTGCAGCTCTCGATCCGCTGCCGGCACTGTTCGTCATCGTCGACGAGTTCTCCGAATTGCTCTCGCAGAAGCCGGATTTCGCCGAACTGTTCGTCGCAATCGGTCGACTTGGCCGGTCCCTGCAGATGCATCTGCTCCTTGCCTCGCAGCGCCTCGAAGAAGGCAAGCTGCGCGGCCTGGACTCGCACCTGTCCTACCGCATCGGTCTGAAAACCTTCTCCGCCAGCGAATCCCGCACCGTCCTCGGCGTGCCCGACGCCTATCACCTGCCGTCGATTCCCGGCTCGGCCTACCTCAAGTGCGACTCGTCGGAGCCGGTCCGGTTCCACACCAGCTACGTGTCCGGACCGTACAGCTCCGCCGACGCCGACGTCATCGTCGAAAGCGGGCGCGTGGGCCGAAGCGGAATGAAACCGTTCACCGCGGCGCCGGTACCGCTGGACCCCGACGAGCTCGACGAACCGCCGAAGTCGTCGATGATCGAGTTGCCGCCGCTGGAAGAGCTTGAGGCCCAACCACTGCCGACGTCGGCGTCCGGGTTGTCGAAGTCGTTGCTCGACATCGTCGTCGAACGTCTTGCCGGGCACGGCCGGGGTGCGCACGAGGTGTGGCTGCCGCCGCTGGAGGAGTCGCCGACCGTTGACGTTCTGGTGCCTTCGGCAGACTGGCGTGACGGCGTCAATAAGCCTGGGGCACTGCAGTTCCCGATGGGCATCGTCGACCGTCCATATGATCAGCGCCGCGATGCGCTGATCGTCGATGTCAGTGGTGCGGCCGGCAACCTGGCGGTGGTGGGTGGTCCGCAGTCGGGTAAGTCCACGGCACTGCGCACTCTGATCATGGCTGCGTCGGTCACCCACACCCCCGAGCAGGTGCAGTTCTACTGCCTGGACTTCGGTGGCGGTTCGCTGGTGGGTCTGGCCGGGTTGCCGCACGTCGGCGCAGTCGCGACGCGATCTGACATCGACGGTGTCCGCCGCACCGTCGCCGAGGTGGTCACGCTGATCCGCGAGCGGGAGGAACGCTTCCGCGCCTTGGGAATCGAGTCGATGCGCGACTTCCGCAGGCTCAAGGCAACCGCCGGCGACGGTCGGATGTCCGACGACGCGGCCGCTGCCCTGGCTGTCGACGAGTTCGGCGACGTCTTCCTGGTCATCGACGGATGGGCGGCGTTCCGGGCCGAGTTCGACTCGCTGGAGGCCGGCGTCTCGCTGATCATCAACCAGGGTCTGTCCTACGGCGTGCACGCGGTGATCAGCGCCACCCGATGGGGTGAGATCCGGCCTGCCGTCAAGGACCTGATCGGTTCGAGAATCGAACTGCGCCTTGGTGATCCGATGGAGTCGGAGATGGCGCGCAAGGTCGCCGCGATGGTGCCGCAGGGCCGACCGGGACGCGGCATCACCGCAGAGCAACTGCACATGCTGGTCGGATTGCCCCGGCTCGACGCCGACTCCGACACCGAGACGCTCTCCGACGGCGTGCGGTGGTCGGTGGAGCAGGTCGCGCAGATGTATCCGGGTCGGATGGCGCCCCGCGTGCGCAGGCTCGGACTGGACCTGTCCCGCGACGAGATGTTGCGAGTGGTGGCAGATCTGGGTATCGAGCGGCGTCCGGAGTACGCCTTCATCGGCCTCGGTGAACGTGAGCTGGAACCGGCGATGATCAACTTCGGTACCCAGCCGTTCGTGATCGTGTTCGCCGACAACGAATCCGGTAAGACGACGCTGCTGCGCAACATCGCGATGTCGATGATGGAGCAGGGCACCCCGCAGCAGAACAAGATCGTTCTCGTCGACTATCGGCGCACCATGTTGGGCCAGGTGACCGGTGATCATCTGGCCGGCTACGCGACGTCGTCGGAGGCTTTGCAGCCGATGTTCGCCCAACTGGTGCAGGTGCTCAAGAGCCGACGGCCCGGACCCGACCTCACGCCACAGCAACTTCGTGACCGGAGCTGGTGGACGGGTCCGGATGTGGTTGTGCTGGTCGATGATTACGACATGGTCGCCGCGAGTGGCAACCCGATGACGATGTTGATGGAACTGCTCCCACAGGCGCGTGACATCGGCCTGCGGCTAGTGGTGTGCCGACGTTCCGGTGGTGCCGGACGGGCGCTGTACGACGCGTTCCTCGGTCGCCTGAAGGATCTCTCCGCCGACATTCTGCTGATGAGCGGCGATCCCGACGAAGGAAACATCGTGGGCCGCACCAAGATGCAGCGACTGCCGGCCGGTCGTGGCGAGTACATCTCGCGTGCCCGAGGCAGTGAAATGATCCAGATCTGCAATCTCCCGCCACTGGCGTGAGCGTGCCGCCGCGAGGGCCGCACTATCTTTGTCCGCGGAGCGTCGGCCCGGACACCGACGTGATGCTCATGCGGATGCAGGGTTGCCAGGTCATGGGCCGCGGCAGCCACCTCGTCGTCCGGCATCCCGTCGAATCGGGTTGGGCGCGTGGCAATGCGCTGGTCCTGCAACCGGATTCGCTGCGCCACGGCATCGGGCATTGGCAGACTGTCGCCGACAACGAGCTACCCGGCTGTCGCAGCGCGTATTTCATCGTCGACGACCCCGACCCCGACGTGACCGTCTGGTCGCGCGCCGCCGCCGACGGCGGAATGTCGCTCGAACTCCAGACGGTGGCTGTGATGGACCCAGCGGAGTTGGCCCAGTCGGTGGCGCCGGGATACCGGCTCGTTCGCCTCGACACGGCCGACGAATGGACGACCGCCGCCCGGCTGACCGCGGCGTCGGATCGCGAACCTGCGCGGCTGTATCCGATGCTGATCGAGCAAATGACCCGACTGCGGCGCGCGGTCGGGGCCGGTCACGGCGCCGGCAGTTGGTTCGCAGCTCTCACCGAGCCGACCGGCACCGACGACGCGGCCGAGTCACCTACCATGGTGGCCGCGCTCGGCCTGTTCACCGACGGCGGCGGATCGGCGCGCTACCGGACGGTGGTCACCGCGTCGGCCCACCGCGGCCGGGGTGTGGCGTCGGCGTTGATCTCCTTCGCCGGCCGGACTGCCGCCCGGGACTGGGCTGTGAGCCGCCTGGTGATCGCCGCAGAAGCGGATTCGGCCGCCGAGCGGCTCTACCGGCAGCTCGGATTCGGGTCGGCACAACGGCAGGTGGAGCTGTTCTCCGCCGCCCGCCCGACCGCCTGACCGGCTGGCCCGGGGCCCACCGGTGCGCAACCTCACACCGCCCGAGAACGGTCCGAGGGAATCAACGATCGCAACGCACCGTTGTTGAGTTCGCACTCGACGGCCACCGACCGTTAAACTCGAAAACGTCTCCCAACCCGATACGCGTTCGAGTTCGCCACGTCGTTGCCGCCGGCCGAATCCGACGAGTGTCGCGTTGAACCAGCAGCCCAGGGAGCTCATCGGAAAATGACCGACTTGTCGATCACCAGTGCCAACCTCCTCGCTCCCTCGGCGCACCCTTGCGGTGCACGGCCGATGAGCCCACAGATTTCCGACGAACCCGAGAACGAGCCGCGCGAGGAGTGCGGCGTTTTTGGTGTTTGGGCCCCTGGCGAGGACGTCGCCAAGCTCTCCTACTACGGCCTCTACGCGCTGCAGCATCGCGGTCAGGAAGCCGCGGGCATCGCCGTCGGCGATGGCCGGCAGGTGCTGGTATTCAAAGACCTCGGCCTGGTCAGCCAGGTTTTCGACGAACAGACGCTGGCCGCCATGGTCGGTCATGTGGCCATCGGACACTGCCGTTACTCCACCACCGGTTCGACGACGTGGGAGAACTCGCAGCCCATCTTCCGGACCACCGCCGCCGGGACCGGGGTGGCGCTCGGCCACAACGGCAACCTGGTCAACACCGCAGACCTGGCCAGCCGTGCCCGCGCAGCCGGCGTGATGAGCACCGGTGCCGGAGCCGCGACGTCGGACTCCGACATCGTCGGGGCGCTGCTGGCCCACGGCGCCGCCGACGCGACCATCGAGCAGGCCGCGATGGAACTGCTGCCGACGCTGCGTGGCGCGTTCTGCCTTACCTTCATGGACGAGCACACCCTGTACGCCGCGCGGGACCCGCACGGCGTGCGTCCGCTGTCGCTGGGGCGCCTGGATCGCGGTTGGGTGGTCGCATCCGAAACCGCCGCCTTCGACATCGTCGGCGCTTCCTTCGTCCGCGACATCGAACCCGGTGAGCTCTTGGCCATCGACGCCGACGGCGTGCGGTCCACCCGCTTCGCCGAGCCCACTCCGCGCGGGTGCGTGTTCGAATACGTCTACCTCGCCCGCCCCGACAGCGTGATCCACGGCCGGTCGGTGCACTCGGCTCGCGTCGAGATCGGCCGTCGACTGGCCCGCGAACATCCCGCGTCGGGCGACCTGGTGATCCCGGTGCCCGAATCGGGTACCCCCGCCGCGGTCGGGTACGCGCAGGAATCCGGCATTCCCTACGGCCAGGGCCTGATGAAGAACGCCTACGTCGGTCGCACGTTCATTCAGCCGTCGCAGACCATCCGTCAGCTCGGTATCCGCCTCAAGCTCAATCCGCTCAAGGAAGTGATCCGCGGCAAACGCCTTGTGGTGGTGGACGATTCGATCGTCCGCGGCAACACCCAGCGCGCGCTGATCCGGATGCTGCGTGAGGCGGGCGCCGCCGAGGTGCACGTGCGGATCGCGTCGAGCCCGGTGCGGTGGCCCTGCTTCTACGGCATCGACTTCGCCTCACCCGCCGAACTCATCGCCAACGGCATGGAGTCCGAGGCCGGCATGGTCGAGGGCGTCCGGCAGGCGATCGGCGCCGATTCGCTGGGCTACATCAGCATCGACGAGATGATCGCCGCCACCGACCAGCCTGCGTCGAACCTGTGTGCCGCCTGCTTCGACGGCGACTACCCGATCGAGCTCCCGGAGGAGACGTCGATGGGTAAGGCCGTACTCGAGCAGATGCTGGCCAGCGCCGCGGATGAGGGGCGGGCCGATCCGCTCACCGCCGGTAATGACAATGTCAGCGCGGTCATGCGGCCGTAGATACACGGTCGCGATCACCGCATCGCCGTCGGCCCCGATCCGGCCTCCGGAACGTGTACGACGTCGGGTAGCGTGTGGAGTCGGCTTGCCAACTGACGGCCTGACCGCAGAACTTTGGACTCGATTCGACAAGAGGTGCCCAGCGAGATGACCGACGGGGCTCGTGCTGATCCGACGACCACGCAAGGTGCCTCCTACGCCGCCGCCGGAGTCGACATCGACGCCGGCGAGCGCGCCGTCGAACTCTTTGCGCCGCATGCCAAGCGGGCTTCCCGACCAGAAGTTCTGGGCGGTCTCGGCGGATTCTCCGGACTGTTCGCGCTGCGCGGCAACTACACCGAACCCGTTCTGGCCGCCGCCAGCGACGGTGTCGGCACCAAACTGGCGATCGCGCAGGCGATGGACCGGCACGACACCGTCGGTCGCGACCTCGTGGCCATGTGCGTCGACGATCTCGTGGTCTGCGGCGCCGAACCCCTGTTCCTGCAGGACTACATCGCCATCGGCAAGGTCGTTCCCGAAACCGTCGCCGAGATCGTCGCCGGTATCGCCGACGGCTGTGTGGAGGCCGGCTGCGCCCTGCTCGGTGGCGAGACCGCCGAGCATCCCGGACTGATGGGTGATGGCCACTACGACCTGTCGGCGACCGCGGTCGGCGTCGTCGAACGTGAGAACGTGCTCTCGCCCGAACGGGTGCGGCCGGGTGACGTGGTCATCGCGATGGGATCGTCGGGCCTGCACTCCAATGGCTACTCGCTGGCCCGCAAGGTGTTGCTGGACTGGGGACACATGGATCTGTCCGGTCACGTCGAGGAGTTCGGACGGACTCTCGGCGATGAACTGCTCGAGCCCACCCGGATCTACGCCCGCGACTGCCTTGCGCTGATCGCCGAGGCCGACGTACGCACGTTTGCCCACGTCACCGGCGGTGGGCTGGTGGAGAACCTGGCGCGGGTGATCCCGCCGGGTCTGGTCGCCGAACTCGACCGCACCACGTGGACACCGGCACCGGTGTTCGCGATGATCGCCCAGCGTGGCCGGGTGGAACGCGCCGAGATGGAGCGCACCTTCAACATGGGTGTCGGCATGGTCGCCGTCGTGGCGCCTGAGGACACCGATCGCGCGCAGGCTGTGCTGACCGCACGGCACGTGCACAACTGGGTGCTCGGCAGCATCAAGCGCTCCGGTAAGGACACCGACGGCGGCAGTGCCACGCTGCTGGGCGAGCACCCGCGCTTCTAGGCCCGACGCTTTTTGTCCCTGCGCATCTGGTGGTCCCTGTGCATTTGGACCCGACGATTTGGGCCCGGCGATTTGTGGTCCCTGCGCTTTTAGGCATTGCGCTGTAAAGTCCCGGGGGGG
>JAEYMI010000032.1 GCA_023461275.1 Actinomycetes bacterium
CCCCCCCGGGCGCCCCGGGCCGGCCCCCCCGCCCCCGCCGGTGTATCCGGGCCTCGATCAGCTCGCCTAAGGTGGGTTCATGACGTCGCCGGCACCCGATACCAGGGACCCGAGCGAACTGAGCCGGCGGATCGTGTATTCGCCCGATCTCGATGGTGCGGCGGATCCCGGCGAGATCGTCTGGACCTGGGTGGTATTCGAGGACGACCCGACCCAGGGCAAGGATCGACCCGCGCTCGTCGTCGGGCGTGATGAACAGACGCTGCTGGGATTGATGTTGTCCAGCAAGGACTATCACCGCGACGACCCCAACTGGCTGTCGGTCGGCACCGGCGAGTGGGACACCAGGCACCGCGAAAGCTTCATCCGACTCGATCGGGTACTCCTGATCGCCGAACACGGCATCCGACGCGAGGGAGCCATCTTGCCGCGCAACCGATTCGACGTCGTGGCAACCGAATTGCGCACTCGCTACGGCTGGACGTGACCGCCCCGGGAACGGATCAGGCCATGCCGATCAGGCGAGCCTGGTGATCTCCACGACGACGTCGAGGTCGGTCGCGCCACCGCCGGTGTAGATGCCTTTCAGCGGGGACACATCGGCGTAGTCACGTCCGACACCCACCGAAACGTGTTGCTCGGTGATCATCGTGTCGTTGGTGGGATCAAACGCCCACCAACCGCCGGTCCACGCCTCGATCCACGCGTGGCTCTGACCTTCGACCGTGCTGTCGATCTTGGCGTTCGGCTTGGGATGCAGGTAGCCCGAGACATACCGGGCCGGGATGCCGAGGCTGCGCAACATCAACAACGAGAGGTGCGCGTAGTCCTGACAGACGCCCTTTCGCTCATTCCAGGCGTCGACCGCGGTGGTGTGCACCCCGGTGGTGCCCGGAACGTATTGCATCTCGGCATGCACGTACCGGCAGATCGCTTCGACGGCCTCCTCCGGCGTCAGCCCTTTGGCCAATCGCTTTGCGGTAGAAGCCAATGCACGATTCTTGGGGACATACTTGGTGTTCGACAGCATCTCGTCGTAGCGGTCCTCGACGTATTCCGTCGCCAGGTCCTCCCAGCCGAGCTGGTCGTCGGGGCCGGGACGTTCACCGGCCTCGGTCTCCACCACCGACAGCCCAGACACCTCGAGTTCCTCGTGGGGGGCATGCAGGTCGAAGGCGGTGACCGCGGTACCCCAGTAGTCGGTGTAGCGGTAGGATCGGGTGGCGGGAACGGTCTCGACACGATTGACGATGACGTTCTGCCGATTGTCGCTACGCGGGGTCAACCGGGCCTCGTTGTAGGACGACGTCACCGCGCTCTTGTAGGCGAATCCGGTGGAATGCACGACGCGCAGCCGCCAGCTCACAGTTCACTCTCCTCGATGACGTGCTCCTCGGAGTCACTGACTCGGGCGTCAGCCCACGAAACATACGGTGACACATGGAAATACTGCGCGGTGACGGCTTCGTTGACAGCTCGGCAGGTGTCCTGCAGATCCAGCAGTCGAACCTGCAGATCATCCAGCACGGTGCTGGTGTCGACGAACTCCAACGAACTGCGAGCTCGACCGAGCAACAACTGCGCCTGAGCTTGGGCACCGACACGACTCGGGCCGATCTCCAAGCTGGCCAGGTTGTCCTCGGCGACGCGTAACGCATGGAACACCGACCGCGGGAACAGCCGGTCGAGCAGCATGAACTCCACGACCTTCTCCGCATCGATGATGCCGCGGTAGGTCCGCAGGTAGGTGTCATGGGCACCCGCCGACACCAGGACGGTGTCCCAGGCCGGGGAGCTGATCCGATCCCCCGCCCGCGACAACAACATTCGGATCGTCATGTCGACACGTTCCACCGAACGCCCGAGCAGCAGGTAGCGATAGCCGTCGTCGTGGCTCAGGGTCGCGTCGGCCAGACCGGCGAACATCGCGGCACGGTTCTTCACATAGGAGAGAAACTCATGCGGTCCCAGACGCCGCGCCCGTCGTTCGGCGTCGCCGAGTCCGTTGTAGGTGGTGTTGAGGCACTCCCACATCTCGCTCGACGTGACTTCGCGTGCGCCACGGGCGTTTTCACGGGCGGAATGGATCAGGTCGACGATCGACCCGACCGAGTCCTTGTCGTAGGCCACCCGTTCGGTCAGCGACCAGACGTCGAGTTCGTCCGCGGTGTCCGGCGGTGCAAGTCCCAGAACCTGGATCACCAGCCGCGCCTGGCGGTCGACGTCGACGGTCGGGTCCTCGAGCAGCTGATGGATCGCGACATCGAGGATGCGGGCCACGTCGTCGGCTCGCTCGACGTATCGGCCGATCCAGTAGAGGGATTCGGCGTTGCGCGCCAACATCATCGGTGATCGCCCCCGGTCTGCTGCTGCTGATTGCCACCCAGTTGCTGCGGCGACTGCTTCTGCTGTGCCTGCTGTTGCTGCTGGGTTTGGGTGTGCAGGGATTCGGGGGCGCTCTCGGCCGGGCGGGCCGCGGCAGCGCTCTTCGCGTTGACCACCTTGGCCCCGGCCAGCTCGCGCTCACCCTCGGTTGCTTTCGTGGCCAGCACCCAGGTGTCCTTGGAGCCGCCGCCCTGACTGGAGTTCACCACCGACGATCCCTCGGGCAGCGCCACGCGGGTCAGACCGCCGGGCAGCACCCACACCGACTCGCCGTCGTTGACCGCGAACGGCCGCAGGTCGACGTGGCGTGGTCGCAGGTTATCGCCGATCTTGGTCGGCACCGTCGACAACTGAACCACCGGTTGTGCGATCCACCCGCGCGGGTCGTTGCGCACCTTCTTGGCCAACGTGTCGAGCTCGGCCTTGGTGGCGTCGGGCCCGAAGACGATGCCGTAGCCGCCCGAGCCCTCAACGGGTTTGACGACGAGTTCGTCGATGCGATCGAGCACTTCCTCACACTCGTCGGACAGCCAGCACCGCAGGGTGTCGACGTTCATCAACGACGGCTTCTCGCCCAGGTAGTACTGGATGATCTCCGGGACGTAGGTATAGATCAGCTTGTCGTCACCCACACCGTTGCCCACGGCACTCGAGATCACCACGTTGCCGGCGCGCGCCGCGTTGAGCAGACCGGCGACGCCCAGCATCGAATCCGGCCGGAACTGCATCGGATCCAGGTAGTCGTCGTCGATGCGGCGATAGATGACGTCAACGCGTTGCTCACCCTCGGTGGTGCGCATGTAGACCACGTTGTCGCGGCAGAACAGGTCGCGGCCCTCGACGAGTTCCACACCCATCAGCCGGGCCAGCAGCGAATGCTCGAAGTAGGCCGAGTTCGCGACACCGGGAGTCAGCACGACGATATTCGGATCCGCCTCGTTGAAAGCAGCCGAGGCCCGCAGCGCGCGCAACAGATGACTCGGATAGTCACCGACCGCGCGAACACGATGCGACGAGAACAGATCAGGGAAGACGCGGGCCATCGTGCGCCGGTTCTCCATCACGTAGGACACACCCGACGGCGAACGCAGGTTGTCCTCGAGGACCCGGAAGTCGCCGTTGGCGTCGCGGATCAGGTCGATTCCGGCGACGTGGATGCGAACACCGTTGGGTGGCCGAATATTTGCCGCCTGACGATGAAAGTGCTCGCACGAATGCACCAGCCGCTTGGGTAGCACGCCGTCGCGCAGGATCTCCTGCTCCCCGTAGATGTCGTCGAGGAAGAGTTCGAGTGCCTGCACGCGCTGGGTGATGCCGGCTTCCAGCTTGTTCCACTCCGAGGCCGAAATCACACGTGGCACAAGGTCTAACGGGAACGGACGTTCCTTACCCGACAGCGAGAAGGTGATGCCCTGGTCCATATAGGCGCGTCCGAGCGCTTCCACCCGCACATCGAGATCGGCCCGGTCCGAGTCGGTCATGGCCTTGTAGATGCCGCGGTACGGAGTACGGAGCTCGCCATCGCGGTCGAACATCTCGTCGTAGGGTTTGCCGAAGCTGGCGCCGCTGGTGTAACCCTCGAAAATGCCTCTCTCCGTGACCTTTACGTCCTTACGAGAGTCTCCGGAGGAGGCAGATGACGACTTGGAGCGGCCATTCGACGACGCGCCGGGAGCGCCGGACTTCGCCGCAGAGGGTTTCGACTCCCCCTTGGTCGACGACGTAGTGGCGGCCGGCTTGGACGGTGTGGTTTTCCGGGCCGCACGCTTGGCGGCCGCTGACGTCGCGCTCATAGACGTTCATGGTGCTACACATTCCGCGATTCGGCATGACGGTCGCCGAAGGCGTGTGTCGAGCCGGCGGCGGTCACGGACTCCGGACGCCCCCGACTCCGACATTCAGCCCCGTCCGGCGCCGATCACCTCGGGCCACGTAATCCCAGCGCCCGGCGGCGCACCCGGCGCACGACATTGACCGCCCGGGTCTGCCAGGCAGGCGAGACATCGGGCAGCGGTGCGCGCTGCACCATCTCGGCGACGGTGTCGAGTGCGACGTCGAGAACCTCCGCCGCGGTCGGCACTGCGTCGTCGCCGGACGACTCCGGGGATACCCCGAGGTCGGCGACATCGCCGGTCACCGGGTAACCGGCCCGCGTCACCGCGGCGACCATCTGCTGTGCGTACACCGACGCCCATCCGCGCTGTTCGGTGGACAAACCCTGCGGCGGACCCGACTGCGCCTCGAAGAGGATCTCGCCGATGAGCCGGCCCTTGATCACCCGCTCATAACGACGCCACTCGATGTTCTCCGGTTGAAGCCTGGCGTTGAGCCGACGGACGAAGTCGGCCTGCGCCGCGGACAACGATGTGTTGGTTCCGGGAACCACCAGATTCAGTGGTGTGGCATCGACCCCCAGCACCGACAGGAACCGCTCCCACAACCCGTCGCCGGCAGGAACTCGCCCGGCCGGCACGGTGACCAGGTGCACGCGGTCGGCGCCGACCGCCGCCGACCATCGTTGCAGGATCGCCACGTAGTCCTGGAACTCCCAGAACGGCTCCTCCGGGGCGGTCTCGTCGGTGTCGACCTGCGCAGGGGTACCGCCGTCCAGTGGCCCCGCATGGGCGCGGACGTTGTCGAAGAACTCCGAGAACGACGCCTGACGCTGGTTCTTGGCGTTTTCCTGCCAGACCGACGGCAACTGTCTGGCCAGGTCGCGCACGGTGGCGATGACGTGCACCTCGTCGGCGAAGGAGAGATCGTCGATCAGCGACGCGATCTGCGCCTGGGTGGCCGTGCTGAACAGCTCATGGGAGAGCAATGACGTGCCCGGCCACGCCCTGATCTGCTTACGAATCGTCGACCAGGTGCCGGCGAAGGCGGGATCCGCCCAGTCCAGGTAGCGATCCGGCTGCAGGTGCGTGGCGACGTGGAAATGATCGGAGATCGCGTTGCCCGGGTAGAGCAATCCCGATTCACGCAAGGCCAGGTCGCGATTGCGCCACAGCCGATCCTGCAGATAAGTCGTACCGGTCTTGGGCAGCCCGATGTGCACGTAAACAACTGACATGATGCCGACTACCCTATGGCTCCAAGACCCCATGGCCCGAGGATTTGGGTGGCGCCCAACCGGGCTGATAAAGTGGACCGCTGTCGCAGCGTTGACGTGTGCCCACTTTTCGGGGAGCCGCCGACCTGCACGGATCAGATCCGCGGAACACCGCGAGATCGCTCCGTAAGCCGGACACACACCCGAACAAAACGTAGAGAGTAGACACGCGTGGCAAACATCAAGTCCCAGGTCAAGCGCATCAAGACCAACGAAGCGGCTCGTCAGCGCAACCAGTCGGTGCGCTCGTCGCTTCGTACCTCGATCCGCGGTTTCCGCGAGGCCGTCGAGGCCGGCGACAAGGACAAGGCCGCCGAGCTCGGCCAGGTCGCAGCACGCAAGCTCGACAAGGCCGCCAGCAAGGGCGTCATCCACCGCAACCAGGCCGCGAACAAGAAGTCGGCCATCGCTCTCGCGGTCAACAAGCTCTGACACTCGGCTCCACGCCGCGGCCCTGACACGGTTTTCAGGGCCGAGCACGTCTCAGGCCGAGCAACACAGCCACCAGAAACACTGCCTTACCGGCTCACCCCGGTGACCTCCACGCGGTCACCGGGGTGAGTTGCGTTGTCCTGACTTGCGTTGTCCTACTTGCGTTGTCCCGAGTCACGTCGTCCGGGGTCGCGCTTTCTCGATCAGTTGCGCTGGCGGGTCGGCTTCAGGTCGGCGACGGCGCCCACCGCGTGCTCGAGCGCGTAGTCGGCGTCGGCGGCCTGGCCCTTCACATCCGCGTTCAGTCCGGCGACCACCGTCATCGCCCGAGCGACGGAATCGGCGTCCCACGCCCTGGCCTGCGCCTGCACCTTCTTCACGCGGCCGGGCGACATACCCAGCTCGGAGGCGGCCGCGTACTGATCCATCGAGCCCACCTCGCGTACGCGCGCAATGGAATGCACTGCCTCCGCGAGCGCGTCGGCCAGCAGCACCCGTGGCACGCCGTGGTGGTGGGCCCACGCCAGTGATTCCAGCGCTCCGGCGCGATCGCCGGTCACCGCTTTGTCGGCGACCTCGAAACCGGTGATCTCCGGCCGGCCCTGGTAGTAGAGGCGCACCGCATCGGCGCTGATCTTGCCGCCGGTATCGGCGACGAGCTGCGCGCAGGCGGCGGCCAGCTCGCGCAGTTCGGAGCCGACTCCCTCGACGATCAGCTCGATCACGTCCGGCGACACCTTGGCGCCGAGCGCACGGAACTCGGCCCGGACGAAATCCATCCGTTCGCGCGGCCATTTGGGCGCGACGCACGGATGCTCATCGGCGCCGGCCTTCTTCAACGCAGGCACCATCGACTTCGCCCGTCCGCCGCCGGTGTGGATCACCATCAAGGTGATGCCGTCCGGAAGAGCCGCGGCCGCCGATGCGATGAGCGCGGCCGGCTCCTTGCCCGCCTCGGCCGCAGATTCCACCACGATGATGCGCTCGTCGGCGAACAGCGACGGCGACAGCATCTCGGCGAGCTCGTATTCGCTCACGTCGCCGGCCCGAACACGAGTGACCGGCACATCGGTTCCCGACGCACGAGACCGTTCGGCGGCGACGGCGGCGATCACTCGACCGGTCAAGAAGTCGTCGTCTCCGAGGAGCAGATGCAGGCGGTCGGTCACCCCGATCATGCTGCCAGACGAGACCGACGAATTCCGAGCACCCCTACCGCGGTGGCCGCACCCACCAGGCACAACCCGCCGATGCCGTCGGGTACCGGCACACTCGCCCAGCTCTGACGCGCGCAGACCCGGGCGCAGGTGATCATCCACCAGAGCTCGGGCCCGGTCCCCCGCACCAGCAACTCACTGACGATCATTCCGATGCCATCGTCGCCCCCGATCGCGCCGATGAGAGCGGCCAGCGTCCCCACAATCGCGATCACGCCCACCACCGGGACCACCAGTACGTTGGCGATGACACCGATGACCAGGTAGCGACCGTTGAGCATCGCGAGCACCGGCGCGGTCACCACCTGAGCGGCCAGGGTCATGGCCAGCAGATCGGCCACCCCGGCGGGCACCCGATGATCGCGCAACCAGTCACGGATTCCTCTGCCCCACACCACAAGTCCCGCAGTCGCGGCCACCGAGAGGGCGAATCCCGGCGCGATCGCCAGCTCCGGCCACCACAACAATCCGCCGATCACCGCAGCACCCAGCGCCGGTAACGACTGCCCGCGTCGTGCGGTGACCATCGCCAACAATCCCACCGCGCCCATCATCGCCGCGCGTAACACGCTCGGCGACGGGCGCACCAGGATGACGAACACCACGATCACCACCGCACCCAGGACCGCCGCGGTTCGCGGCGAGGCACCCAACGCCATGATCACCAGAACCGCTGCGCCACAGACCAATGCGAAGTTCGCGCCGGAAACCGCCACCAGGTGTGACAGTCCGGCCGCGCGAAAGTCGTCACCGACGTCGTCGTCGAGGCCGCTGACGTCGCCGAGCACAAGTCCGGGCAGGAGCCCGGAAGGCTGAGGTCCGAGGGCCCGGGAACTGCTGTCGCGCAACCGTTCCCGCACATGTTCGGCCACCCGCTGGTGCGGCGGTGGCCGGCCGATGAGGTGCGGCGCACCACCCGCCGACAGGCTCGCCACACTAAGATCGGCGCGCTGCGGTGGTCGCACCGCGACTATCGCCGAGACCTGCTGTCCCGGAAGAAGTACCATCCATCCCTCGGCCGGGGCGGTGAGCTGCGCGGGCGCCTCGGCGGCCGGCCTCCCCCCGACTGCGGTGACATCCACCCGGATCAGAACACGCGATCGGTGGACGCCGATGGCGATCGGGTCGTCGCGGATGACCACGGTGACCCGCGCCTTGCCGTCGTGCCCGGTCAGTGGGTGTTCGGCGATTGCCTCCTGCCGCAGGAACAACGCCGCCGCGGAGGTGGCGACCATTCCCGAGATCACCACGACCAGGCCCACCGTCGCCCACTGCGCCTTCCGCCATCGCACCGCGACAACACATGCGGCGCATAGCAGTCCGGCGATCACACACATCGCGAGCGAGATATCGCGGCCGGCGTGCAGACCGGCGAGGGTCGCTGCCCAGACCGAGACCGCCGGGAAGACCAGTCGAACGTCCATGCGGCAAGCGTCCTTTCGGCCAACGTCGAGTTCGTGCGCCGGGCTCAGACGGTGACCAGGTCGCGGAGCCTGGCCAGTTTGGCGGGCCCGATGCCGTCGACCTCACCGAGTTGCTCAACCGAGGCGAAACGCCCGTTCTGCGTACGCCAGGCCACGATCGCCTTGGCGGTGACCGGGCCGACGCCGGGTAGCGCGTCGAGCTGCGCCTCGGTGGCGGTATTGAGATCGACCTTCCCGCCGGCCGCGGCCGGCGCACCCGCCGCGGTCGAGCCCGGTGCGCCGGAGCCGGCCGTACCGTTCCCACCCGGCGGCGCCGACCCGGCGTCGGCCGAGGAGACGACGTTGCTGCGCATCGACATCCGGCCGCCGTCCCCGGCGTATCCGACCAGGACCTGATCACCGTCTCGAAGCGGTTGAGCCATGTTGAGCGACAACAGATCTGCACCGGCTCGCGCACCGCCCGCATGCTCGATCGCGTCGGCCACCCGGGCCTGCGGGCGCAGCCGGACCAGCCCCGGCCGTCGGACCAGTCCGACGACACTCACGACGAGTTCCGCGGGTGCGGCAGATTCCGGCGCCGCGGGTGATGACGACGGCGGGCCGGCCGACGGTGCCGCCGCCCTGGGCGCGGTCGGTCCCGCCGATATCGGGAAGGCCACCGGATCGGTCGGGATCGAACGATCCCGCAGCAGAGAGTATCCGGCGAATGCACATGCCAGCACCCCGATCGCAATGATGACCAAGGCCGCCGGCGGCGCCATAACCGTTCTGCGCCGCGGAAATTCGTCGTCGTGGAGGTCGTCGTCGTGGAGGTCGTCGTCTCGACGGTCGTCTTCGTGCGGGTCGGCATTGGCCGGGTCGCGAGTGTACGACGGCGAATCGTCACCGTCGGGTGTCAGCCAGGTCGGCATCGCAGTGACTCCCCAGCCGCTCTGGTGGCCGGTGGTCGGGGCGGCGATCGCCGTGTCTCCTCCGACGGTGTCGAGGATCGTGTTATCAGGGACCGTGCTATCGAGCACCGTGTTATCAAGGACCGTGTTATCAAGGACCGCGGTGTCGGCCGAGACGGCGAGCCTGTCCAGGGCGCTACGCCTGCCTCCCGGACGCGTCGGGCCCCAGCCATGATCCGACGGTGGTCGTGGCGCTGAGCTGTTCATACCCGGCAACGCTATGCGCCACAGAGTGTTCCGAACCGGCCGCCGATACGGATATCCGATATCTGTGGAACGATCAGCGACCCTGTGAATGAATGGGCGGCGCGGGAAGCCGACAGGCCGGTGCGCTCAGCCGACGTCGAGACCCTCGATCGGGTCGAGGTGGGTGCCGATCACCGTGCCGAGGGCACCGGCGCCGATGTGGACACCCAGGATCGGCCCCAGATCGACGATGATCTGCGAGGTCACCACCCGCAACCGGTCGACGAGCTGCGCCATCATCTCACGTGCGAGCTCGTCGGATTGCGCGTGCTGTATGCCGACGGTGACCGCCCGACCGCCCGCCGATTCGACTGCGGCGTCAACCATCTTGGTGAGCGCCTTGGAGAACGTGCGGTGTCGTTCCTTCAAGGTCAGGGTGCCGTCGACCATGTGCAGGATCGGTTTGATCGACAACGCCGAGCCCAACAGTTTGCTCGCGGCACTGATCCGGCCGCTGTTGCGGAGGTTGTCGAGCTCGTGGAGGCAGACCATCGAGTCGACGGTGGCCGCCTGCCGGATCGCCGCCTCATAGACGCGGTCGCGGTCTGCCCCGCCCGCCGACGCCTGGGCCGCGGCGATCGCGGTGAATCCGACCGCCAACCCCACCGACCGCGCGTCGACGACGCGCACCTGACCGGAGAACTTCTCGGCGGCCAACCGCGCCGCCGCCCACGTGCCGGACAGTCGGCGGGACATGTGCACGGCCACCACCCCGTCGCCGTCGCTGGCGGCGACCGCCTTCTCGAAGACCTCGGCCAGATCATGTGGATTGGACCCGGCGGTGGTGACCCCGGGCGCGGAGATGATGCCGGCGGGCATCTCATCGACGCCGTCAAGGTAGTCGACGCCGTCCACGGTCAGGTGCAACGGCACCTGACGGATCCCGTAGTGCGTTGCCACACCGTCCGGGATTCGGGCGGAAGAGTCTGTGACGACGACGACAGGCACGGCTCTACGTTAGTCGGTCCACGTCACACCACGACCACTGCGTTGGTCACTCTCTGCGTCGGATCTCATTCGAGGGCGTCGGACACCGTGGGCACGGTCAGCTCGGCGAGGCGCTGGTGGCATCGGAAGCCCCAGTGGATACCGTCGGGATTCATCTGCGCCGCGGGGTCGTCGAATTCGTCGCGGGTGATCGGATAGAAGTCGACGCACGCCAACCCATGCTCGTCGGCCCACCGCATGATGGCGGCGGTTGTCGGGATTCGTCCGGCGTGGACGTAGCCGTAGTACGGGCTGCGGTGCGTGGACGGCAGACAGACGATGATCGGCAGCTCGGGACGCAGGTGGGCGATCGCGGCCCTGGTCTTCTCCAGATACTCCACGGTGACCGACGGTGGCAGCGCGAGCGGCCAGCCGACCGGGGACAACCGTGGCTGCAACCACTGATACCCGTCGCGGACCAGTTGTCGCAGTCGGTTGGGTCGCAGGTAGCGAATCTGCTCGCGCAGCGCCGTCGGCAGCGGCGACGGGAGGCTGTCCATACCGCCGACGGCCAGGATCACCGCATCGGCCGAGGGCATCGTCGCCCAGATGTTGGGGTCCTGGGTGAGAGCCCACCACACGTCGCGGCTGGTCCAACCGATGCGGCCGAACAACCGGACCTCGCGTCCGCACCGCTGTCCGACGATGTTGGGCCAGATGCGCCGATCATCGGCCGGCAGTCCACCCTCGGGGCCGTAGTACGCCAATGAATCCGACAGCACCAGCAGCGGTCCCGGCCGCGCCGGGTCCCGGACTGGGGTCACTGCACCGCGGCGTCGGCGACCTCGGCCGAGGCGTTCCACACGTCCAGCCGCCACCGCGGGGATGCGTCGGGCATGCCGTGCCCGGACAACTGCACCCAGCTGGTGTTGGCGAGCCCGCCGAAGACCGGCCAGTTGGCGTGCGGCAGGTCCAGGAGCGCGGCCGTCATCGCCGCGATCACCCCACCATGGGCGACGAGCACCACCGGCGCCTCCGGGGTGTCCCCGCTTCCCCACTCCGGTGTCGTTGCCAGCAGTTCGTCGACCAACGGGGTGGCCCGGGCGGCGACGTCGATCCGGCTCTCCCCGTTCGGTGGCCGCCACGTGGCGTCGTCACGCCAGATCATGCGGGCGCCGGGCATCGCGGCGTCGACGTCGAGATGGGTCAGGCCCTGCCAGTCTCCGAGATGGGTTTCGCGCAGCCGCACGTCGGTGTCCACCGGCAGCCCGGTGATGATCGACAGCGCTTCAGCGGTGTCGCGCGCACGCCGCAGATCCGACGATCGGATCAGCAGTGGATTTCGTTGCGCCAACGCCACGGCAGCCGACTTGGCTTGTCGCACACCAAGATCGGTGAGATCGGTGTCCAGCTGACCCTGCATCCGACTGTTCGCGTTGTATTCGGTCTGACCGTGTCGCAACAGGATCAGACGTCGCACCACCGGCGTGAGCCGCTCCACCGATGTGTCGTGGGAATCGGGTTCAAAGCTCACTGCCGGATCCCGACTGGCTCGAACCCGGCCGGCTGGAATCCGACTGGACGATACCGACATCGACGATCGGGCAGTCCCGCCACAGCCGCTCGAGCGCGTAGAAGTCACGCTCGTCACTGTGCTGGATGTGCACCACGATGTCGGCGTAATCGAGCAGCGCCCAACGGCCTTCGCGGGTTCCCTCGCGACGCACCGGCTTGTATCCGGCCTCGCGTAGCTTGTCCTCCACCTCGTCGACGATGGAGTTGACCTGTCGCTCGTTGTCGGCCGACGCGATCACGAACAGGTCGGTGATGACGAGTTGCTCGGAGACGTCGATCACCGTGACGTTGGTTGCAATCTTGTCCGCCGCCGCATGTGCGGCGATCGTAGCCATCGAGATGGCTTCTGGTGACGCGGTCACTCGTTCCCTTTCGAGGTGCTCAGGCTGTCGGTGGTGCGCAGGCTTTCGGTGGTGCTCAGGCTTCTGGTCACGGTGCTGATACCCCTGGCGCGGATGCCAACGACGGACGATACAGGCGTCGCTTGGCGATGTACTGAACGACGCCGTCGGGGACCAGGTACCAGACCGGCCGCCCCTGTCCGGCCCGCTGCCGGCACTCGGTCGAGGAGATGGCCAGCGCGGGGATCTCGAGCAGTTGCAGCGTGCCCTCCGGGAGCGCTTCCAGATGCTTGGCCAGGTGTTTGGCGTGCAGCTCGTAACCGGGCCGGCTGACACCGACGAAGTTGGCGAGCTCGAACAGTTCTTCCCAGTCCTGCCACGACAGGATCGACTCCAGCGCGTCGGCACCGGTGATGAAGTAGAGGTGGGCCTCGGGGTGCAGTCTGCGCAGGTCCCGCAACGTGTCGACGGTATAGGTGTCGCCCTCGCGGTCGACGTCGACGCGGCTCACGCTGAACTGCGGATTCGAGGCGGTGGCGATGACCGTCATCAGGTAGCGGTCCTCGGCGGGGCTGACCGAGGTGGCACCGGCGGCGCCCGGCGCCGGTCCGTCGAGCTTCTGCCACGGGCGGCCGGTGGGAACGAAGATGACTTCGTCGAGTTCGAATCGGTGGGCCACCTCGCTGGCGGCCACCAGGTGTCCGTTATGGATCGGATCGAAGGTCCCGCCCATCACACCGATGCGGCGCGCACGCGGTCGGTCGGGTGACATGGAGGTTGACTTTACCCGCCGACGCGCCGCCGGGCGCCGTCGACGCCGCAGGTGTGCACACAGTCAGACCTGGAGGATGGGTCAGACCGGCAGGATGTCGGCGATGGCGCGGGCCAGCTGGGTCGCGTTGCGGCACTCGAACATCTCGATGATCTCGGCGTAGCTGGTCGCCACCGAATCTCCAGCACCCCAGTGGCGCCGATCCTCGGGATTGAGCCAGTAGGCATGCCGGGCCCGTTCGACGAGCTCACGCAATGCCGCCAACCGGGGGTCGTGGTAGTTGGTTCGTCCGTCGCCGAGGATCAGCAATGCTCCGCGATGGGTCAGTGAGTCACCGTGGTCGGCCACGAATCCGCGGAGCATGTTGCCGTAGTCGGAGTGCCCGTCGCGGGTGCTGATCTTCGCGGTGGTGATCATCCGGTGCATGCTGGCCCCGAAATCCTCATCGGCCGATCCACGGTCGAAGTAGTCGGTGACCTCGTCGACGGTGTCGACGAAGGCGAACACCCGCACCTTCGAGAACTGTTGTCGCAGTGCGTACACCAGCCGGAGGGTGAACTGGGAGAAGCCGGCGACCGAGCCGGAGACGTCGCAGATGATGACGAGTTCGGGTCGGCCGGGCCGCGGTTTGCGGTGGGTGAGTTCGATCGGGACACCGCCGGTGGACATCGACGCCCGCAGGGTTTTGCGCACGTCGACGGCGCCGTGGTGAGCTCGTCGGCGCCGGGTTTCGAGTTTGGCGGCCAGCAGCCGCGCCAACGGTTCGATGGTGCGTCGGATCTCGGCGAGATCCTTTGCGCCCGCGGAGAGGAAGTTGATGTTCTCGGGTAAGGCGGGGACGGCGTAGTCGGCCACCCGGTCGCGGCCGTTGCGATCGGCCATCCGGCGCTGTGTTTCGGTTTCGATCGCCGCGCGTAGGTCGGCGGCGCGTGCACCGGCGGCCTTCCGGTAGCGCTCGGCTGTCCCGGCGCGATCACCGAGTGTGTCGTCGTCGTCGGCACCGCCGAGTTCCATTGCGGCGGCGATCTTGGCGATCAGCGTCTGCGGATTGACCGCGGAGACAGCCTGATACGCCGAGAACGCCTCACCACGGGTGGAGGTGTACTGGCCGAGTTCGTCGACGATCTGCCCGACCATCTGTTCCATGCGTCCGTCACGTTGCGCGGCGTCGTCGGCGAGGAGTTCGGCGAGCATCTCACGCAGTGCCTCGATATCGACCTCGCCGGAGGCGGTGCGCGGAAGGTCGGTGCCCGACGTGCGGACACCGATGGCCGACGGAAACCACAGATCGAAGACGATGTCGAAGACCCGACGATGCATGTGGTCATTGAGCAGGCTCGCCGCCAGCCCCTCGCGAACCTGCGAACGATCTAGCAGGTCAAGCACTTCCAGCGTCCGGGCGGCATCGATCAGCCCGGACGGTCCGACGGTGATCCCACGGGACCGCAGATCGTCGACGAACCCGGTCAGATGATCGACGATCGGCACGTCACCGGATATCACCGGCGCCGACGAACCCGGGCGCGGCATCAGCCCAGCTTGAGTTCTTTGAGCGCGGTCTTCAGATCGGGTCGATGTTTGAGAACCACACCCAGTGTCCGGGAGATCAGGCCGTCGTCGAGTCCGCCGTCACGTCGCCCACGCGCCTTGTCCCCGGCCTTCTCCCCCACCCCCAGTGCGAGCAGGGTGTTGGCCCAGTCGATGGTCTCGGCCACCGACGGCTTCTTGCGCAGATCCAGGGTGCGCAGCACTCCGATCACCCGAACCAGTTCGGCGGCAAGCGCATCCGACAGACCCGGCACTCGCGACGAGAGGATCTCCCGCTCCCGAACCGCATCCGGGAAGTCGATGTAGAGGTAGAGGCAGCGCCGTTTGAGGGCCTCGGACAGTTCGCGGGTGGCATTCGACGTCAGCAGGACGATCGGTCGGCGACGGGCGGCGACGGTTCCCATCTCGGGGATGGTGACCGCGAAGTCGCTGAGCACCTCGAGCAGCAGCCCCTCCATGTCGACGTCGGCCTTGTCCACCTCGTCGATCAGCAGGACGGTCGGTTCGTCGCGGGAGATGGCCCGCAGCAGCGGTCGCGGCAGCAGGAACTCGTCGGAGAAGATGTCAGCCTTGGCGTCGGCCCACTCGCGGTTGCCGGTGGCCTGGATGTGCAGGATCTGCTTGGCGTGGTTCCACTCGTAGAGTGCGCGCGCCTCGTCGATTCCCTCGTAACACTGCAACCGGATCAGTTCGGCACCGGTCGACGCGGCGATCGCCCGCGCGAGCTCGGTCTTGCCGACACCGGCCGGACCCTCCACGAGAAGTGGTTTGCCGAGCCGGTCGGCCAGGAAGGTCGAGGTGGCGGTCGCATCATCGGCGAGGTAGCCGGTGGCGCGCAGCCGGTCGGTGACGTCGGTGACCCCGGTGAACGACGGGACGGTTGCGGGTCCGGCTCCGGACTGCGCGTCGGCGGTGGTCGTCTTGGATTCGCTCATCAGGCGGGCCGGACGTGTCCGTCGCCCCACACGATCCACTTGGTCGAGGTGAGTTCGGGTAGTCCCATCGGTCCGCGGGCGTGCAGTTTCTGCGTCGAGATACCGATTTCGGCACCGAAACCGAACTGTTCACCATCGGTGAAGGCGGTCGACGCATTGACCATCACCGCTGCGGCGTCGACGCGGGCGGTGAATTCGCGGGCGGCGGACAGGTCGGTGGTGACAATGGCCTCGGTGTGGCCGGTGCCGTAGGTGTCGATGTGCGCGACGGCGGCGTCGAGATCGTCGACGACCTTGATCGCGATGTCCATCGACAGGTACTCGTCGGTCCAATCCGATTCCGTCGCCGGTTCCATCCCCGCTTCGTCGCCGTGGATGACCACACCCTGGGCCTGAAGCACCTGGCTGATCTTCGGCAATGCGTCGGCCGCGACCGCCTTGTCGATCAGCACCGTCTCGGCCGCGTTGCACACGCTGGGTCGGCGGACCTTGGAATTGAGGATGATCCGGGTGGCCACGTCGAGGTCGGCCAGCGCGTGGACGTAGACGTGGCAGTTGCCGGTACCGGTTTCGATGGTCGGCACGGTGGCGTTGGCGACGACGGCGTTGATCAGCCCGGCGCCGCCACGCGGGATCACCACATCGACCAGACCGCGGGCCTGGATCAGCGCGGTCACGCTGGACCGGTCGGCGCTGGGCAGCAGCGACACGACGTCGGGGTTGATCCCGTTGTCTTTCACCACTTCTCGCAGCACGCCGACGAGCGCGGCGTTGGAATCGGCCGCCGACGACGAGCCGCGCAGGAGCACGGCGTTGCCGGATTTGAACGCGATCCCGAAGGCGTCGACGGTGACGTTGGGCCGCGCCTCGTAGACGATTCCGACCACGCCGAGCGGCACTCGGACCTGGCGCAGTTCCAAGCCGTTGGGCAGGGTTTTGCCGTCGACGACGTCGCCGATCGGGTCCGGCAGGACCGCGACCTGTCGAAGTCCGTTGGCGATACCGGTGACCCGCTCTGGCGTGAGCCGTAGGCGGTCGAGCAGGCTCGCCTCGGTCCCGTCGTTCTCGGCGCGTTCGATGTCGGCGGCGTTGGCAGCCAGGATCTCCTCGGCACGAGCCTCGATGGCGTCTGCGGCGGCCAGCAGGACGTCGTTCTTGGCCGTCGTGGTCAGGCCGGCGAGAACCTTCGACGCGACGCGCGCGGCGGCAGCCTGATCCCGGACGATCTGCTCGGTGTCGACGACCGGCTCGGCGGTGGGTGCGCTCATGAATCCTCGAGACGTGGGCGGACGATAGGTAACACCCCAAGCCTAGCCAACGTCCATGAACTGCCCAAACACGGCTTTCGGACAGACCCGGCCAACCTCGATCAGCACCGACGCAGCGTCTTCGACAGCACCTCCCGCGAGTGTGCGTCGACCGCCAGACGGTACGTGGCCGACACCGTGACGAACTGGACGGCATATCGGCAATGGAACCCTCGGTTGGGTGGCATCCACACCGCGGGTTCCTGATCGGACTTGTCCTGATTCGACTTCGCGTCGACGGCCACCAGATTCGCCGGGTCGTTGGCCAGTTGCAGTCGGGTGGCCGGCGACCACGACCACCCGCCCATGTCCCACGCGTAGGCCAACGGCACGATGTGGTCGATCTGCACGGCAGTGGCCCGACGGTCACGCCGAAAGGAGATGAACTCACCGGTGTAGGGGCTGCGGAACTCACCTGCGGTCACCGCGTGCGCGCAGCTCGACATCGCCGCCTCGGCGCGGTCGACGAGGTCACGGGTGAGGATGTCGTTGCGGGTGTCGCAGCCGTTTCCGCCGTCGATCACTGGCGCAGCGTCCGACCACGCCACTCCGAATGCGCTGCGCTGGTAGTCCTTTCGTGACACACGCTCGGCCACCACCGACAACCGGGCCAGCATCGCCTGCGCGGCGACCGCCGCCGAGTGAAGTTGCCCGTCGCCCGGCGCAGGCCCGCGCAGCCCGACGCCGACGGCAACGACCACTGCCGATACGACGGCGACGATCAGCATCGACCACGACCGCCGAGTCCAGCCGAGCCCCTGCGCGGGTGGCCTACGACTTGTCCAGGTACGCAACCTTGTGCGGCACCAGTACCGCATCGACGAGGTCTGCCAGCGGTCGGTGATCGGCCAGGGTGAGATCGGCCGCGACCAGCTCGTCGGCCAGGGCGCGCGCGTCGGCGATGACCTCGGCGTCGGTGAGCAGCGACAGGAAACGCAACGACGACGTGCCACCGGATTGCATCGCACCGAGCACGTCACCTTCCCTTCGCTGCTCGAGATCGATCCGTGCCAACTCGAATCCATCATTGGACGCAGCGACGGCCCGCAACCGTTCCATCGCTTGCGAAACCTGCTTGGCCGTCGTCATCAGCAGGCACAGTCCCGGGTGTTTTCCACGTCCGACGCGGCCGCGCAGCTGATGCAACTGGCTGACCCCGAACCGATCGGCGTCGACGATGATCATCATGGTGGCGTTGGGGACGTCGACGCCGACCTCGATGACCGTCGTCGACACCAGCACGTCGATCTCGCCGCGCCCGAAGGCGTCCATCGTCGCGTTCTTCTCGTCTGCCGGTAACCGGCCGTGCAGCAACGCGATCCTGGTGTGGCCCAGTGCGCCGGCGCGAAGTTCGTCGTACTGATCGATCACCGAGCGGCCGCGCGGCGGTTCGCCGGACTTGCGGGGGTCGTCGTCCTCCTCGTCACCGATGCGCGAACAGACCACGTACACCTGACGGCCCTTCTCGACCTCCTCACCCGCGCGTTCCCAGGCCCGATACACCCAGTCCGCCCGCACCGACGGCACCACCGACGTCGAGATGGGTTGGCGGCCACGTGGGAGTTCACTGAGAACCGAGGTGTCCAGGTCGCCGAAGACCGTCATCGCCACCGTCCGCGGGATGGGCGTCGCGGTCATCACCAGAAAGTGCGGCATGATGCCGTCACGCCCCTTGTTGCGCAACACATCCCGCTGCTCGACACCGAAGCGGTGCTGCTCGTCGACCACCACCAGCCCGAGGTCGAAGAAGGTGACGTTGTCCTCCAGCAACGCATGCGTGCCGACCACGATGCCCGCCGTCCCGGTCACCACGTCGAGCAGGGTTTGACGTTTGGCCGCGGTCCTCATCGACCCGGTCAGCAGGGCCACCGACGTCGCGCCCGGTGCGGCGGACAGGGTGCCCGCTTCGGCGAGATCACCCAACATCGATCTCATTGTCCGATAGTGTTGCGCGGCAAGAACTTCCGTAGGTGCCAGAATCGCGCACTGGTGACCGTTGTCGATGACGCGCAGCATCGCCAGCAGCGAGACCAAGGTCTTACCGGAGCCGACCTCACCCTGCAGCAACCGGCTCATCGGCGTCGGCTGCGCAAGTTGCGCGCAGATCTCGGCGACCACCTCACGTTGCCCGGCCGTCAGTTCGAACGGAAGCCGTTGCAGCAGTTGGTCTTCCAATCCACCCTCGACGCGTGGGCAGCGTGGCGCCTTCTCGCTACGCCCGGCCAGGCGTCGTTGCGCCAGCGCGGTCTGGATCGCGAGTGCCTCGTCGAACTTGAGCCGATGCCCCGCCGCCTCGATGTCGGCGTCGGTCTCGGGCATGTGGATGCGGCGGATCGCCTCGTCGGTGGACATCAGGCCCCGACTGGAGCGCTGGGTGTCGGTGAGCGCGTCGGGAATCGTCTCGACGGCGGCGAGCACTTTCTTGATCGCCGCCGAGATCGCCCACGTCTGGATGTCCTTGGTGGCCGGATAGATCGGCACGATGTCATGGTCGAAGACACTCGCGTCGAACCCATCGTCGCCGTCTTCGGCGGCTTGGGAGGCGTACATCTCGGTGAGCATCGCCGAGCCGACCACCTTGCCCGCCCCGGCCTCGGTGTCGGGAAGGACCAGCCAATCGGGATGAGACAGTTGCACATTGCCGTGATAGATCTTGACCTTGCCGGCCATCATCACCTGGGCGCCGACCGTGAGTTTATGGCGAATGTATTTGGGGTTGAAGAAGTTCGCGTAGTACACGCGGCTACCCTCGTCGACGGTGACCTTGAGGAAGGAGCCACGGCGTGACTTCATCTGAATCACGTCGGACTGCGTGATCCGACCGACGATGGTGACCCAGTCGCCGTCGGCGGGAAGGTCGGCCGACGAGGGCTGCCCGCGCCGCACATAGCGTCGCGGCATGTAGCGCAACAACTCCCCGACCGTCGCCACGCCGAGATCAACCAATCGGGCGGCGAGCTGCGCACTCAGTACGTCCTCGAGCGGATCGGACAACGCGACCGCCATCACTCGACGCCGATCTGGATCAATTGGTCGGGCTGTCCGGTGCGGTAGATCGAGAGTTCAATACCGGCGTAGCTGCGGCGCATCTGGACCTCGACCGCGGTCAAGGCGTCCTCGTCGACCTGCGAACCCGTCAGCACGGTGACCAACTCTCCGCCGGTGGCGAGCATCAGATCCACCAGCGCGGTCAACGCTGCGGTTTGATCGGCCGCGATGACCAGGACGTCGGAACCGATGAGGCCGATGACATCGCCGACCTCGCACGTACCGGCCAGCGTCATCATCTTGGAATCGGCCAACTGCAACGATCCCCACCTGGTGCCCGCGGCGGCCTCGGCCATCGCGTAGGCATCGGTATCGGCGGACTCGGTGGGATCGTGGACGGCCAACGCCGAAAGACATTGCACCATCGACAGTGTCGGTATGAACACCACCGACCGCTGACTTGAGCGCGTCTCGGCCGCGACCGCCACCAGATCCTGGGCGGACAGCGCCCCGTTGGCCATCACCACCACATGCGCACTGTCGGTTGTCCGGACCGCCGCGGAGAGTTGTTCGGACGTCACCCGGCCGTCGTCGACGACCACCACCGCGCCCGCCTCGGAGAAGAGCTCGGCGGCCCCGGCACCGGCCACCACGGCCACCACCGCGCGCTTGTAACGCGGCGGCGGTTCAGCCGAATCAGTCTGTGCGCGAATGGCATCCAGAGCAAAACAACTGATCCGGATGTCGGTGACCGCGCCTCGCTGTACGCCGGCCTCCACGGCCGCACCGGGATCGCAGGTGTGCACGTGCACCGAGAACCGTTCCCCGTCGCCACCGGAACTGTCGCCGACGATGACAACGGCGTTGCCCAGATCGTTCAAGGTGTCACGCAGTGCGGCGATCTGCGCGGGCGGGGCGCCGTCGAGGAGGTACATCACCTCGAAGTCCATGTCGGCCCCACCGGTGCAGGAGTCATCCGAATGCCCGGGATTGCCACCTCCGGTCAGGATGCCGCGGTACCGACGCCGACGATTGGCCACCCCGGTCAGCACGGCGACCAAGGCGTCCAGGAGTGCGAGGAAGCCGCGACCGCCGGCGTCGACAACGCCGGCGCTGGCCAGTTCGGGAAGCTGATCGGGAGTCTGCTCGAGTGCGTCGGCACATTCGTCGGCGATCGCCCGCGCGAAGTCGGCAGGGGTGTCGGCGATGTGATCGGCGGCCACCTGCGCGGCCACCCGGATCAGCGTCAGCACCGTGCCCTCCTTGGGCTCGCTGACCGCCCGGACCGCCGACAGCGAACCCAGCCGCAGCCCGGCCGCCACCAGCGAGCCGAAGGACGGGTCCGACGTACCGGCCTGCAGGTCGGCGGCATCGGCGAGGCCGACGAGCACCTGCGAGAGGATCACGCCCGAATTGCCGCGTGCGTTGGCCACCGCGGCGTCGGCCATCGCCCGCGCCACCTCGGTCACCGTCGAGTTGTCGGGGACGGACGCGGCTCCCTCGGCGGCCGCGCGCATCGTGAAGAGCATGTTGCTGCCGGTGTCGGAGTCCGGGATCGGGAAGACGTTGAGGTCGTTGATCTCGCCGCGGAGCTCAGCGAGGTTGTCCGCCGCCTGCTCGGCCCAGTCCCGCAGCAGTTCGGGATTCAGGGTCACGACCGTGACATGGTCGCGTGCGGGAGCGCGTGCGTCGTCGGGAGTGGACATCAAGCGGTCCACTTCTCGGATGCGACGCGCAACTCCATGACGCCCTTCGAACGATGCCGACGAATTCGGGTGACCCACCCCGGATTAAGTCACGAGTGGGGTCAAGAATGGAGATTACCCGCGACTACCGTCACCCCCGTCGCGCCCGCGCCACGCAGGCTCCGCGGAGACCACCACCGGCGGCGATTTGGCCGGGGCGAGGTTGCTTCGCTATTCTTGCAAGGTTGCCAGTCGAGGAGACCGGTATCCACCAAGACCAACATCAAACGATCAAGGGAGTTCGACCATGGCTGCCGTCTGCGATATTTGCGGCAAGGGCCCGGGCTTCGGCAAGTCGGTGTCGCACTCGCACCGTCGTACCAACCGGCGCTGGAACCCGAACATCCAGTCCGTGCGGGTCGAGGTCGCCCCGGGTAACCGGAAGCGCAAGAACGTGTGCACCTCATGCCTGAAGGCCGGCAAGACCGCCGCAGTCTGAGGCACATCCACCGCCTTTCACCAACCCCCGCACCGAGCGAACGCTCGGCCCGGGGGTTGGCTGCATTTCGGGGTCCCGTATCGTCCACCACATGACGAGCTCTGTGACCACCGCCACCCCCGCCGGTTCTGCTGATTCGCCCACCCCGATCAGCGAAGCCGACGGCGTTCTCACCATCACCGTCTCCACGTCGAATGCGGGCACGTCCCTGTCGCGGGAAGCGGTCACCGAAGGCCGCTCGGTACTGCAGTCGGTGGCCAGAGACGAGCGGGATGTGGGCGCGATTCTGCTCGTCGGCACCGGCAAGAACTTCTGCGCGGGCGGCGATGTCCGGGCGTTCGCCTCGGCGCCGGACCGCCCCGAGTTTCTGCGTGGCCTCGCCGACGACTTCCATGCCTTCATCGGCGCGCTGTATGAGGCCAATCGGCCCGTCGTGGCCGCGGTGAACGGCTGGGCGGCCGGCGCCGGCATGAGCCTGGTGTTGCACGCCGACATCGCCATCGGCGGAACCTCGACACACCTGCGCCCCGCCTACCCCGGCATCGGCCTGTCCCCCGACGGCGGCATGACGTGGACGCTGCCGCGCATCGTCGGGCTGGCGAAGGCACGCTCGATCATCCTGACCGACGCCGTCCTGGACGCATCGGAGGCGCTGAGCCTCGGGGTGCTGTCAGAGGTCGTCGACGACGATGCCGTGTCGGCCACCGCCCGAGCGGCAGCCGAGAAGCTCGCAACCGGCCCGCGAGGCTCGCTGAGCGCAACCCGCGCGTTGCTCTCGGCCTCCGCCGACCGCACCCTCGTCGAACAACTCGTGCATGAGGGTCACTCGATCTCCCTGCTGTCGGGAACCTCCGAGGGAGTGGAGGGCGTCGACGCGTTCACCGAGAAGCGCCGACCCGACTACGGTGCCGCCCGAGCACGCTGAGCGGCCGACTCCCGGCTCCCGACAACGTCTGCCGTCACGTCAGGGCAGGCGCCAGTCGATCGGGTCGGCGCCGAGGTCGGACAGTGCCTCGTTGGCACGGCTGAACGGTTTCGAGCCGAAGAATCCCCGGCTCGCCGACAGCGGTGACGGATGCGCCGATGCGATGACGGGAACGTCGGGTAGCCATTTCTCGAGATTCATCGCGTCGCGCCCCCACAGAATCGCGACCAGCGGCTCACCCTCACGCGCGACGAGTGCCTTGATCGCGCATTCGGTGACCTCTTCCCACCCCTTGCCCCGGTGCGATGCCGGCTCGCCGGGCATCACAGTGAGCACCCGATTCAGCAGCAGCACACCGGATTGCGCCCACGGCGTGAGATCACCGGTGCTCGGCATCGGATATCCGAGGTCGTCGCAGTACTCGCGATAGATGTTCGCCAACGAGCGAGGAATCGGTGAAACATCGGGTGCGACAGAGAAACTCAACCCGACGGCGTGACCGGGCGTCGGGTAGGGATCCTGTCCGACGATGAGCACACGTACGTCGTCGAAGGGTTGGGTGAACGCCCGCAACACATTCCGGCCGGCCGGTAGATAGGCGCGACCGTCGGCGATCTCGGCTCGGAGGAACTGTCCCATCGCGGAGATCTGCGGCTCCACCGGCGCGAGAGCCTCCGCCCAGCCCGGATCCAGCAACTGCGCCAACGGTTTCGGCCCGCTGCCGGATGCCTCCGGGGTCGCGGCGGTCACGACAGCCGCCGCAAGGAGTCGCGGAAGTACTGCGCGTTATGGAAATAGAGTTCGACGTTGAGGTCGACGTGATCCTCGGCCACCTCGAATCCCTCCCGGATGCGCGCCGGCACACCCAGCGCCATCGCCCTGGGCGGCACCGAGAAGTCGTAGGGAACCACCGCGCCGGCTCCGACGACCGCACCGTCGGCGACCTCGGATCCGTTGAGCACCACCGATCCCGACGCGATCAGGCATCGGTCTCCGATGGTGGCGCCCTCGATGTGGACACTGTGCCCGACCACCGTGCGAGCCCCGATCACCGTCGGGTGAATCGGGGTGCAGTGGATGACGGTGCCGTCCTGGATGTTGGTGCGCTCCCCGATCGTGATGCTGCCGGCGTCGCCACGCAGCACCGCATTCGGCCACACCGAGACCCCGGCGGCCAGGGTCACGTTGCCGATCACCACCGCGTCGGGGTGCACGTAGGCATCGGCGTCGATGGTGGGTTCGAGTTCTCCGAGCGCATAGATGGGCATACCGACGATCTAATCAGGTCGTTTCACCGAAGGACTGCCACCCGTGCACCCGGTCGGCGGGTGCACCGTCGATGAGGACTCCGACGGCCGTGCCGGGTGCGTCGTCGCGACCTCCGACGACGCGCCCGATCACCGTCCAGCCGGGCGGGACGTCGTCGGGCGCGAACGCCGCGAGCAACTCGTGGTCCTCGCCGCCGGCCAGCACCCACTCGCGTTCATCCACCCCGAGTTCTGCTGCGGCAGAAGATAGTTGAGGCCACCTCGGAATTGCCGCGCTGTCGACTTCGAGACGGGTGCCCGACGCCGCCGACATCGTGATCAGTTCCTCGATCAGCCCGTCGGACACGTCGGTCATGGCGTGGGCGCCGTGCCGAGCCGCGACGACCCCCTGGGTGTGATCGGGCCACGGCAGGACAAACGCCGCCACCAGATCGTCGTAGCGGTCCATACGTTCCCGCGATCGACTCGCGTCGGCGTCGGCGAGCACAGCCAGTCCGGCGGCGCACGCACCCAGCGGTCCGCTGAGCGCCAGCACGTCACCATCGCTAGCGCCGCTCAGCACGATCGGTGCGAGCCCGCCCAGGACTCCGATCGACGTGACGCCGATGACCACCTCACTGGCCGCGACGAGATCCCCACCGAGCACCCGGGCGCCGAGTCGGTGTGCCGCGTCGACGATCCCGGCGTTGAGATCCACCAGCGTGCCGACCGTCGTCGACGGCGGGCAGGCCAACGAGACCACCACCCCGGTGACCCGGCCGCCCATGGCGGCGATGTCGGCCGCGCTCTGCACCGCCGCACGCGCCCCGACGTCGAACGGTCGCGACCATTCGAACCGGAAATGGCGGTTCTCGACAGCTGTGTCGGTGCTCACCACCGCCGGTCCGCCGGTATCGATCACCGCGGCATCGTCTCCCGAGCCGATGACGATGTCGCCGGAATCCGCAGTAGCGTCGACGGCCGAATCCGGTGCGCTCGCCGCAGATGTAAGCAGTGCCAGCAGCCGACGCTCACCGATCTCGCCCACGGTGCGGGCCCGATCGGCCGGACTCGGGGACGCACCGGCGGCGGCTGGTCGCGAACCCATCGGCCTCCTCGAAACTTCTCCCTGAGTCGCGCGCTGGCAGGTTTGTCGGCGACAATGTGTGCCACAGTGTATTGGCTCCGGGCCCCTGGCCCGGAGCACGCCGGAACTCACCAGCCCGATCCGGCATCGATGTGGCAAACGAGAGGATGGCCGTGGTTCAGGCATACATACTGATCCAGACCGAGGTCGGCCGCGCTGCGCTGGCGGCGGCAACGATCGCGGAGATATCCGGTGTCGCATCGTCCGAGGAGGTCAGCGGACCGTACGACGTGATCGTTCGCGTCGACGCCGCAGACGCCACCCACCTCACCGACGACGTCGTCCCGCAGATCCAGAAGGTCGACGGCATCACCCGAACCCTCACCTGCCCGGTGGTGAACACCAACCGCTGACCTCTGCCGCCATGATCTAGGCTGACCGGCGTGACCGACTCTCCCGACGACGACCCGGTTCCCGCCGAGCCGGCGGATCCGGACACGGCGTCGGAGCCGGGCCGTCAGCAGCCGGGTCGTCAGCTCAGTGCAGGGCTCGTGGCGACACTCGTCGCCATCCCGGTGATGGTGCTGGCGGGGTTCATCACGTTCGCGGCCCTGCGTTTCTCCGGAGGCACCGACTCCGACGACGCGGTCACCCCGATCGACTCCTATGCGACGCAGGCGGCCGCCGCATCCGACTGCGCGAAGCTGTCCGCGGCATTGCCGCGCACCTTTCCCGGTTTCGGAGACCGCACGATCACCGGCGACACGGTCACCTGGCCTGCGGACAAGGGCGGCGGGCCGGTGCGACTGCGCTGCGGGGTCACCCGCCCGGCCGACTTCTCACCGTCGAGCAGTCTGCAGGTGGTGCACCCGGTGCAGTGGTTTCTGACCGACACCGTCGAGGGCACCGGCCAGGCCTTCGTCAGCGTCGACCATCGCCCGTACGTCGCGCTGTGGTTGCCGATCGGGGCCGGCAACGCCCCCATCACCGATGTCTCTGCGGCCATCGACAACACGCTGCCGCGAGGACCACTGGATTTCGGATGACGGGGTCGGTCCGCGCACCGTCAGTCGCGGTAGATCTCCGGTTTGGGCTTGCGTCCCAGCAACGAACTGACCGCATCGATGACCGGTAGGTCTTCGTGGCACACCAGGTGAACGGCCTCGGTCAGTGGCATCGGCACGTCGTACTTGTCGGCCAGGGCACGCACCGACGTGCACGATTTGACCCCTTCGGCGACCTGCCCGTTGGTGGCCTCCTGCGCCTGTGCCATCGTCGCTCCCTCGCCGAGGCGCGCACCGAACGTCCGGTTTCGCGACAACGGTGAGGAACACGTGGCCACCAGGTCGCCGATCCCGGCCAGGCCGGCGAGCGTCTCGATGTTGGCGCCGAGTGTGGCACCGAGCCGGATGGTTTCGGCGAGACCGCGGGTGATGATCGTGGCCAGGGTGTTCTGGCCGAATCCCAAACCACTGGCCATGCCACAGGCGAGCGCGATGACGTTCTTCACCGCGCCACCGATCTCGCAGCCGATGACGTCGGTGTTGGTGTAGGGCCGGAAATAGCCGGTGTTGAAGGCGTTCTGCACGGTCTCGGCACGCTCGCCGTCGACGCATGCGATGACTGTGGCCGCCGGCTGACCTTCGGCGATCTCACGTGCCAGGTTGGGTCCGCTGAGCACCGAGATCTGCGCATCGGGCAAGCCGGTCACCTCGGCGATGACCTCACTCATGCGCATCAGGGTGCTGCTCTCGATGCCCTTGGCCAATGAGACCAGTGTCGCCCCCGAAGCGAGGTCCGGCGTCCACTCGGTCAGGTTGTCGCGCAACGACTGTGAGGGGACCGCGCAAATGACCAGTTCGGCACCGTCGAGTGCCTCGGTGGTGGAGCTGGTGGCCCGCAGGCCCGCCGGCAGGGTGATGCCGGGCAGGTAATCACTGTTGGCGTGCTCGGTGTTGATCCGCTGGGCCAGGTCCTCGCGTCGGGCCCAGATCGACGTCTCGTTGCCCGCGTCGATCAACACCTTGGCGACCGCCGTACCCCAGGACCCGGCACCCATCACCGCTGTGCGCACTGCTCGACTCCTCTTGCCACATTCCACATCCGACTGATCTGCCAACCCTAATCGGTGGGCGGTGCCTGCGGCCCGAAACCGCCAGGTCCGCCGTGCACTCGCAACGCGGGGCAGGACCGTCGGCCATGATGGTTGTCATGGCACGGCATACCTGCGTGAGATCCGAACGCGCCGCGGGTCCGACGTCACCGCAGCGGTGGCCCGACGACCCGTCGCTTGCGGTGGCCACAGTGCTCGCGGTGAAGAATCTCACCGGCGCCAAATCGCGGCTGGCGCCGAAGTCGACACCACAGCATCGCGCCCTGGTGGTGGCGATGCTGCTGGACACCGTCTCGGCCGTTCGCGATGCCGGTATCGACCGGATCGTCCTGGTCAGTCCCGACCCGACGGTTCGTGACGCCGCGCGCGAAGCCGGCGCGATCGCGGTTGCCGAACCCTTGTCATCCACCACCGACCCGCATACCGGACTCTCGGGGCTGAATCTCGCTCTGGCACAAGGCTGCATCGAAGCCCGCCGACGCTGGCCGGCGATCACCCGGGTCGTGTTGATTCAGGCCGATCTGCCCTCGGCGACCGCTACGAGCATCCGTGAGGCGCTCATCGAATCCGTGCCGCACGCACAGGCCATGGTCACCGACCGCAGCGGCGTCGGAACCGCGATGCTGATCCGCGGCGCCGAGGTGTCCGAACCACCCCGATTCGGTGCGGATTCGGCTGCCGCACATCGTGATTCGGGTGCGGTCGAACTCGATCCGCACCATCGGCGCTGGCCCGATCTGCGGACCGATGTCGACACCCTCGACGATCTGCAGGTCGCCAGTGCACTCGGGTTGGGGGCGCGGACCGCCGCGGCGCTGGCGGCGCAATCCTGAATACACCAGCCCGGTCGTCTCACTCGGACCGCCCATCGGCGCCGCGAACCCGACGAATACGTCATGATTGACCGGTGAGCCCCGCCGACGACACCACCGCAGAACCGACGACCTCGATACCGGGTGCGCCGCCCGCCGCCACCATCACGCCCGACGAATCCGCGGATCTACCCGAGGATCGGTACCTCAATCGTGAACTGAGCTGGCTGGACTTCAACTCACGCGTGCTCGCGCTGGCCGAGGACACCTCGATGCCGCTGCTGGAGCGGGCGAAGTTCCTGGCGATCTTCGCGTCGAATCTCGACGAGTTCTTCATGGTGCGCGTGGCCGGGCTCAAGCGCCGCGACGAGACCGGGCTGTCGGTGCGGTCGGCCGACGGGCTCTCACCCCGCGAACAATTGCTGCGGATCGCCGGGCGCACCCAGACCATCGCCGATCGGCACGCCCGTGTCTTTCTCGATTCTGTTCGGCCGGCACTCGCCGAGAACAACATCCACGTCGTCACCTGGTCAGACCTCTCGGCCGATCAGAAAGGCCGGATGGTCGACTACTTCCACGACGAGGTGTTCCCGGTCCTCACTCCCCTCGCCGTCGATCCGGCGCACCCGTTCCCCTACATCAGCGGGCTCAGCCTCAACCTCGCGGTGACCGTGCGCGACGCGCACGAGGGCGGGGAACACTTCGCCCGCATCAAGGTGCCCGACAACGTGAATCGCTTCGTTCGCGTCGACAAGCTGCTGCCGGTTCCCACGCCACCGGGCGGCGAACCCAGCCGCACGGTGGTGCTGTTGCCGTTGGAGAACCTGATCGCGGCCAACCTCGAGCACCTGTTCCCCGGCATGGACGTCGTCGAGCATCACGCGTTCCGGATCACCCGCAACGCCGATTTCGAGGTCGAGGAAGATCGCGACGAGGATCTCCTGCAGGCCCTCGAACGTGAGCTCGCCCGACGCCGCTTCGGGTCTCCGGTGCGCCTGGAAGTGGCCGACGACATGAGCGACCACATGCTCGAATTGTTGTTGCGCGAACTCGACGTCAACCCTGCCGATGTCATCCAGGTTCCCGGATTGCTCGATCTGTCTTGCCTGTTCGAGGTCAACGCGCTGGATCGGCCGCATCTCAAGGATCGTCCCTTCGTGCCGGCCACTCATCCGGCATTCGGTGAACGCGAGACACCCAAAAGCGTGTTCTCGACGCTGCGTGACGGAGATGTACTGGTCCATCACCCCTACGACTCGTTCTCCACGAGTGTGCAGCGATTCATCGAACAGGCCGCGGCAGATCCCCAGGTCCTCGCGATCAAGCAGACGCTCTACCGCACCTCGGGCGACTCGCCAATCGTCAACGCGCTCATCGACGCCGCCGAAGCGGGCAAGCAGGTGGTGGCGCTTGTCGAGATCAAGGCACGATTCGACGAGCAGGCCAACATCAAGTGGGCGCGGCAACTCGAGCAGGCCGGAGTCCACGTCGTCTACGGGCTCGTCGGGCTCAAAACACATTGCAAGACATGCCTCGTGGTACGGCGTGAGGGTTCGACCATCAAGCGGTATTGCCACATCGGCACCGGTAACTACAATCCGAAGACCGCTCGCCTGTATGAAGATGTGGGCCTGTTGACCGCCGCGCCCGATATCGGCGCCGACCTCACCGACCTGTTCAATACGCTGACCGGCTACTCCCGCAAGAAGGAGTACCGCAACATTCTCGTTGCGCCACACGGGATTCGGTCGGGCATCATCGAGCGGATCGATCGGGAGATCGCCGCGCGCCACCGAGGCGACCCCGCCGCCCGAATCCGGTTGAAGGCCAACGCACTCGTCGACGAGCAGGTGATCGATGCGCTGTATCGCGCGTCGCAGAACGGGGTTCCGGTCGAGGTGGTCGTGCGTGGCATCTGCGCGCTGCGTCCCGGCATGCCCGGCGTCAGCGACAACATCACGGTCCGCTCGATCCTCGGGCAGTTCCTCGAGCATTCGCGCATCATGTTTTTCGGTGCGCAGAACGAATATTGGATCGGCAGCGCCGACATGATGCACCGCAACCTCGACCGTCGCGTCGAGGTCATGGTCCAGGTGCGCGACACCCGACTCACCGCCGAACTGGGCGAGATATTCTCCTCCGCGCTCGATCCGAGGACGCGGTGCTGGGTATTGCAATCCGACGGCAGCTGGGTGGCCTCCCCGGCCGCGGGTGAGGAAGTCCGCGATCATCAACGCCAGATGATGCGCCGCAACCGCCGGCTCTACGACGCCTAGTCTGCCGTTCACCATGAGTGTCTACGATCATCTCGATGTCCAAGACAGCTAGAACGGTCTGGGCCGGCGGCGGAGTCCTGCACCGGTCAACAGACGACGGAACCACCGAGGTCTGCCTCGTCCACCGGCCCCGTTACGACGACTGGACCCTGCCCAAGGGCAAGGCCGAGTCCGGTGAGACGCTGATCGCCACCGGTGCTCGCGAGCTCGAGGAGGAAACCGGATACCGCGTGGCACTGGGCCGTCACCTTCGCGACGTGTCCTACGACCTGCCGACGGGCGGTCGCAAACACGTCAGGTATTGGGCGGCCAGGCCTTTGGGAGGTGACTTCGAGCCGGGCAGCGAGGTCGATCGGATTCGATGGCTCCCCGTCGACAAGGCGGCAGACAAATTGAGCTACCGACTCGATCGGTCGATTCTGCGTGAATTCACCCGACTCCCGGCGGATCTCACGACGCTGCTGGTGGTTCGTCACGCCCGCGCGGGCCGACGCGCGCGCTATCACGGCGACGACCGGCTCCGCCCCCTCGATAGTCTCGGCCGCGCACAAGCCGATGCCTTGGTGACGCTGCTGCGGACCTTCAACGCGACGACTTTCCATGCCGCCGACCGTGTCCGGTGTGAGCAGACCATGCAGCCGGCAGCCGCCGCGCTGGCCACCCCGATCCTCGGTGAACCGACCTTGTCCGAAGAGGCATACCGGGAAGATCCGGAACCGGCCCGGCAGCGCATCCGCGAGATATCGCAGGACCCGTCGTCGGTGCACGCTATCTGCAGTCAGGGCAAGGTGATTCCATCACTGATCCAGTGGTGGGCCGACGCCGACGGTGTCAAGTTGCCCCCGGCCCGCAACCGCAAGGCCAGCGTCTGGGTTGTGTCACTCCACAACGGGCTGATGGTCGCCGCGGACCATATCGACAGTCCGCTGCCCGCCACCGACGCCGGATAGTCGGAACCACACAAAACAGTTCGGCCCCCGACGAGGGAAGTGCGTCGGAGGCCGAACTGTGGTGAAGTGCTACGAAATCAGCGGCGGGTGGCCTTCTTGGCCGGAGCCTTCTTGGCGGCGGTCTTCTTGGCCGGAGCCTTCTTGGCAACGGTCTTCTTGGCCGGAGCGACCTTCTTGGCGGCGGTCTTCGCCGGAGCCTTCTTGGCGGCGGTCTTGGCCGGAGCCGCCTTCTTGACCGGAGCCTTCTTCGCCACGGTCTTCTTCGCGGGAGCCGCCTTCTTGGCCGGAGCCGCCTTCTTGGCGGCGGTCTTCTTGGCCGGGGCACCGGCGGTGCTGCCACGCTTCACGGCCGGGCCGGTGGCGGCGAGCTTCTGCTTGCCGGCAACGACTGCCTTGAACTGAGCACCCGGACGGAACGCGGGAACCGAGGTGGCGCGCACCTTGACGGTCTCACCGGTGCGCGGGTTGCGTGCGACGCGCGGTGCGCGACGGCGCTTCTCGAAAACACCGAAGCCGGTGATCGTGACACTCTCGCCCTTGTTGACGGCGCGCACGATCGTGTCGACGACGAGCTCGACTGCTTCGGTCGCAGTCTTGCGATCCGCGTCGAGTTTCTTGGTCAGCTCATCAATGAGCTCTGCCTTGTTCATTGGAAACCTCCGCAAGCTGTTCTGACCCCATTTTGGGCCAGCTACCAACACACGGTAAACGTCAGATTCGAAAACGTCCATCTTCCACGCCAATTAGCCGGTCGTGTTGCGAAATCGACGCTGCCGCGCGACTTCTGCGATCCGGCGGGGAAAGCTGGTGTGTCGAGGGGTTTCTCGTCAGTCGCCGAGGGTCACCGGTTTGAATGACGGACGAAATCGCTCATACTCGGAAATCGCTTCTACCTGCTGCAATGTCAGCCCGATGTCGTCGAGTCCTTCCATCAGACGCCACCGTGTGTAGTCATCAATTGCCAACGGCACCACGAGTTCTCCGGCGGTGACGGTCTTATCTTCAAGGCTGACGGTCAGTTCCAGCCCGGGCTCTTCCTCAAGTCGCTTCCACAGCAACTCGACGTCGGCTTGTTCCACCTGTGCCGCCAACAAACCTGCCTTTCCGGCGTTGCCGCGGAAGATGTCTGCGAAGCGGGAGGAGATGACGACCCGAAATCCGAAGTCCGACAGCGCCCAGACCGCATGCTCGCGTGACGATCCGGTGCCGAAGTCGGGTCCGGCGACCAGCACGCTGCCATGACTCCACGGCTCGGAGTTCAGGATGAAGTCCGGATCGTTACGCCACGCGGCGAACAACGCATCCTCAAATCCGGTGCGGGTCACCCGCTTCAGGTAGACGGCCGGGATGATCTGGTCGGTGTCGACATTGCCGCGGCGCAGCGGCACTCCGATTCCGGTGTGGGTGATGAAACGTTCCATGTCAGTACCTTTGGGTGTGTTCAGAGTGTGTGGGGAGCAGATCAGACGAGATCGACGGGCGCGGAGAGCGTGCCCCGCACCGCGGTGGCCGCCGCGACCGCAGGCGAAACCAGATGCGTTCGGCCGCCTTTGCCCTGCCGCCCTTCGAAGTTGCGGTTGGACGTCGAGGCGCAGCGCTCACCCGGGGCGAGCTGGTCGGGATTCATTCCCAGGCACATCGAACATCCGGCCTGACGCCACTCTGCCCCTGCCGCAGTGAAGATCTCACCGAGACCCTCGTCCTCGGCCTGTGCCCGCACCCGCATCGAGCCCGGGACGATCAGCATGCGCATGCCGTCGGCGACCTTGCGGCCCTTGAGGATGCCGGCAACCGCACGCAGGTCCTCGATCCGTCCATTGGTGCACGACCCGACGAACACGGTGTCCACCTTGATGTCTCGCAACGGGGTACCGGGCGTGAGGTCCATGTACTCCAGCGCCTTGGCGGCCGAGGTGGCGGCGTTCTCGTCACCCATCTCGGCGGGATCGGGGACCCGATCCCCCAGCGGCGCACCCTGACCCGGGTTGGTTCCCCAGGTGACGAACGGGGTCAGCGAAGCGGCGTCGATGTGCACCTCGGCGTCGAACTCGGCATCGGGATCGGTACGCAGGCTGTCCCAGTAGGCAACTGCGGCATCCCAGTTCGCTCCGGTCGGCGCGTGCTGACGGCCGCGCAGGAACTCGTAGGTGATGGCATCCGGGGCGATCATGCCGGCACGTGCACCCGCCTCAATCGACATGTTGCAGATGGTCATCCGCGCTTCCATCGAGAGCTTCTCGATCGCCGAGCCGCGGTACTCGAGGACATAGCCTTGTCCCCCACCGGTTCCGATCTTCGCGATGACGGCCAGGATGAGGTCCTTGCTGGTGACGCCGTCGGGCAGTTCCCCGTCGACGGTGATGGCCATTGTCTTGAACGGCCGCAACGAAAGTGTCTGTGTCGCCATCACATGCTCGACCTCGGAGGTACCGATGCCCATGGCCAACGCTCCGAACGCACCGTGCGTCGAGGTGTGGCTGTCACCGCAGACGACGGTCATCCCCGGCTGCGTCAAGCCCAGCTGGGGCCCGACGACGTGCACGATGCCCTGCTCGGCATCGCCCATGGGGTGCAGTCGGATACCGAATTCCTCGCAGTTGCGTCGCAAGGTCTCCACCTGGGTGCGCGACACCTCGTCGGCGATGGGTTTGAAGATGTCGACGGTGGGGACGTTGTGGTCCTCGGTGGCGATCGTGAGATCGGGCCGGCGCACCGGGCGTCCGGCCAGTCGCAGGCCTTCGAACGCCTGCGGGCTGGTCACCTCGTGCACGAGGTGGAGGTCGATGTAGATGAGGTCGGGATTGTGATTGCCGTGGGCATCGGCCTCACCACGTACGACGACGTGGTCATCCCAGACCTTTTCGGCGAGAGTACGTGGCCGGTTATCGATTGGCGCTGCAGGGCTGTCGCTCATAGGTGGTACTCGCATCTGTTCGGATCACCGGTGCGGGCTGAAACACTCCGGCGACGTGTATCTCAGTAGACGTGCATCTCAATATTTGGACAGTTAGTATCGTCCTATGGGACAGGATAACGCATCAGCTGCCAGTAGCGGTATCGGCGTCCTCGACAAGGCGGTCGTCGTGTTGAGAGCCATCGCCGACGCTCCCGCCAACCTCGGCGAGCTGTGCGAACGGACCGAATTGCCGCGCGCCACCGCGCATCGGCTCGCCGTCGGGCTCGAAACCCATCGGCTCCTCGCACGCAATGCCGCCGGGCGGTGGTATCCGGGACCGGCCCTGGGAGAGCTGGCCGCATCGGCGCACGATCCGGTGCGCGAGGCGGCCCTGATGGTGTTGCCCCGCCTTCGTGAGATCACCGGCGAATCGGTACAGATTTATCGACGCGAGGGGTCCGAGCGGGTGTGCATCGCCGCAATGGAACCGCCGACCGGCCTCCGGGACACCGTGCCGGTGGGAACCCGGTTCCCGATGACCGCGGGTTCGGCGGCCAAGGTGCTCCTCGCCTGGGCCGAACCGAGCACTCAGCGCACCCTGTTGCACGACAGCATCTTCACCGAGCGCGCACTGCACGAGATCCGCCGTCGCGGCTGGGCACAGAGCGCCGGTGAGCGCGCCGCCGGCGTCGCCAGCGTCTCCGCACCGGTCCGCGATGCTACCGGTGAAGTGATCGCTGCCATCTCCGTATCAGGCCCCATCGATCGGATGGGGCGTCGCCCGGGCGCCCGGTGGGCGGCCGACCTCCTCGCCGCCGCCGAAGCCATCCAGAAACGATTGCAGCCCGGTTCACGACCCTGAGCGCCGCCGAAAATGGTTCTTCCGCGTCGAGTTCGATCGTCCGTGTCCGGCAGGTGCCGGAACGTCGAGTTCGACGCGGAAGAGGTTCGGAGACAAGAAGAAACCCCGGCCCTGAGGACAGGACCGGGGTTTGTTCGTTGTAGCCCCGACGGGATTCGAACCCGCGCTACCGCCTTGAGAGGGCGGCGTCCTAGGCCGCTAGACGACGGGGCCAGGACTCATCGCAACAGCCGAAAGATCTGAAAGACAGATCAGCCAAACAAACTCGGCAGACGATGACCATATTCAGTTTTGAACTCCAAGAGCTCGCGTGAACTCATAAAGCTCGCTGGGGTACCAGGACTCGAACCTAGAATGGCTGAACCAGAATCAGCTGTGTTGCCAATTACACCATACCCCAAGGGGTTACCCGTCCGAGGTGGTGTGGCCGCTCGCTCTGCTCGCTGTCACGCCCCGAAAAGGACCGAGCAGTAGAGTACCAAAGGGAGACCCTCTGACCACAAATCAGCAGTTCAGACCACCATTTTGAGGAATCCCCGCGCGTTCAGCCGCGTGTGGTCAACTCCCGGGCCGCGGCCAAGCGCGCCAGGCTCCGCTCGCGCCCGAGCAACTCCATCGACTCGAACAGCGGCGGGCTCACCTGAGATCCGGTCACCGCCACCCGCACCGGCCCGAAGGCCTTGCGTGGTTTGAGGCCCAGCGAGTCGACGAGCGCGGTCTTGAGCGCCTCTTCCAGCGCCGGCCCGCTCCAATGCTCGAGCGGTTCGACGGCGGCGATGGTGGCGTCGAGAACCTCGGTGGCGTCGGCCCCCAGATTCTTCGACGCCGACTTCTCGTCGATGACGAAATCTTCGTCGGAGACATAGAGGAACGAGATCAGTCCCCAGGCATCACCGAGCACCTGGATGCGGGTCTGAATGAGGTCGGCGACCGCGGTCAGCAACGCGTCGTCGACCGGCTCGCCGAGGTGTCCCTGGGCGATCAGATACGCCTTGAGGCGTGCGGTGAAGTCGGCGGGTTCGAGGAGCCGAAGGTGTTCGGCGTTGATCGCGTCGGCCTTCTTCTGATCGAACCGTGCCGGGTTGGAGTTGACGTCGCGAACGTCGAACTTCTCGATCATCTGCTCGAGGCTGAACACATCTTGTTCGTGCGAGTATCCCCAGCCCAGCAGGGCGAGGTAGTTGAGCAGTCCCTCCGGGATGAAACCCCGGTCGCGGTGATGGAAGAGGTTGGACTCCGGATCTCGTTTGGAGAGTTTCTTATTGCCCTCCCCCATCACAAAGGGCAGATGACCGAACATCGGAATCCCGTCGGCCACACCGATCCTGCCGAGCGCCTCGTACAGCGCGATCTGCCGCGGCGTCGAGGAGAGCAGGTCCTCGCCACGCAGCACGTGCGTGATCTTCATCATCGCGTCGTCGACGGGGTTGACCAGTGTGTAGAGCGGGTCACCGTTCGCACGGGTGAGCGCGAAGTCGGGCACAGTGCCCGCCTTGATCGTCGTCGTGCCGCGCACGAGGTCGTCCCACGTGAGATCGTGATCGGGCATCCGAAGGCGCACAACGGGTTTGCGTCCCTCTGCGAGGTAGGCCTGACGCTGATCGTCGGTGAGGCCTCGGTCGAAGTTGTCGTATCCGAGTTTCGGGTCGCGGCCGGCGGCCCGGTGTCGTGCCTCGACTTCCTCGGGCGTCGAGAATGCTTCGTAGGCCTCGCCGGCAGCCAGCAGCCTGGCCACCACGTCGAGGTGGATGTCGCGACGCTCCGACTGTCGATAGGGACCGTAGGGACCACCGACCTCCGGCCCCTCGTCCCAGTTCAGACCCAACCAGCGCAGCGCGTCGAGGATCGCCGCATAGGACTCCTCGGAGTCACGGTTGGCGTCGGTGTCCTCGATCCGGAACACGAAGGTGCCGTTGTCGTGGCGCGCCTGCGCGAAATTGAACAGCGCGGTCCGGACCAGTCCCACGTGCGGGGTACCCGTTGGCGAGGGACAGAATCGGACACGGACCGGCGCTGGACTGTTCATGATGGTCAGGGTATCGAACCGCGCCACGACCTCTGCCGCTCGGATCTCTGGCGCCCAGACCTCCGGCGCCCCGGCCCTCTAGCGGTGCTGTGCGAGAAAGTCGATCAGCAGGCGGTTGACCTCTGCCGGCTGTTCCAGATAGCCGAAGTGACCGGCCTTGGCCACCTCTTCATATCTCGCACCCGGGATCGCGTCGGCGACCTCACGCGCGAGAATCGGTGGCAGAGTGCGGTCGTCGGCGAATCCGATGACCATCGACGGCCGGGTGATGAGCTTGTAGGCATCGAGCCGGTTGAGTTCGCCGTTGTGCAACTCGAGTTGGGCACGCACACCCGCGGTCACCTTCTGCGGTGAGTAGCTGATGATGTCGAGCCAGTCACGCGCGGCACGATCGTCGGCAAGGGTGTGCGGTGAGAGGTTCAGGTGCGCGGTGATCGCGGCGTCGTAGTCCGGCGGCAGCGTGATGTTCTGGTCGTAGAGTGCACGTTCGCCAGCCGAGATCGCTTGCTGCAGAGGCGTACTGCGGCCGTAGGTGGCAACCATCACCGCCGCTGCGACCAGATCGGGACGTGCCAGGGTCAACTCCTGGGTGATCCGCGCGCCCAGCGAGGTTCCGATCACGAAGGCCGGACCGTCGTCGAGATGCTCGATCAGTGCCGCGGTGTCGGCGACCATGTCGTCGATGGTGAAGCCCTCGGGACATTCCGAGGTCGGCGCGATACCGCGATTGTCGAACACGACGACGCGGTATCCCGCCTTGACCAAGGTCGGTTGCTGATGGGCCTTCCAGACCCGACCGGGACTTCCGGTACCCATCACCATCACCACCAGCGGGCCGGCACCGGTGGATTCGAAGGCCAGATCAATTCCGTTGATCCGGGCCACATTTGGTGCGGTCACGGTTTGTCCACCACGGGATTGCTCAGGGTGCCGATGCCCTCGACGGTCACCGAGACGCGTTGCCCGGCCACCATCGGCCCGATGCCCTCCGGCGTGCCGGTCAGGATCACATCACCGGGGAGCAGCGTCATCACGCGCGAGATCCACTCCACGATCTCACCGATGCTGTGGATCATCGACGACGTGCGTGCCCGCTGCCGGACCTCGCCGTCGAGTTCGGTGGTCAGCAGGAGATCCGACGGGTCGAGTTCGGTCTCGATCCACGGGCCGAGCGGACAGAAGGTGTCGTAGCCCTTGCCGCGGGTCCACTGGCCGTCGGACTTCTGCTGATCACGCGCGGTGACGTCGTTGGCGATGGTGTAGCCCAGGATCACCTGCTCGGCCGCGGACGCCTTGACGTCTTTGGCGCCGCGTCCGCCGATCACCACCGCCAACTCGCCCTCGAAATCGACGCGCTGCGATGACGGCGGTCGCACGATGGGCAGTTCCGGTCCGATGACCGAGGTGTTGGGCTTGAGGAAGATCACCGGGTCCACCGGCGCCTCCCCGCCCATCTCGGCGATGTGGTCGGCGTAATTCTTACCGATACAGACAACCTTCGACGCGAGAATCGGCGCGAGGATGCGGATATCGGCCTGCTTCCACTTCCGACCGGTGAACGTAGGCGTACCGAAGGGGTGTTCGGCGATCTCGCGCACCTCCGCGTCGTCACCGTCGCCTTCGAACGCCACGAACGCCAGGCCGTCGGGACTCGCTACTCGTCCTAAACGCATGATGTCCAGCCTATCCCAGTACGCGGGACACCAGGTGGCCAGGGCGCGTCATCCGGTTTTACAATGTGGTCACAGAATCCCGAATAGTGAGACTGGCCTGACGGCCGGCCGGGGAGGTGAGGTCGTGTCGGAGACGACGATCAGCACGGAGACGACGATCAGCACGAGGCGACGCTGGGTGATTCTGGCCGCCTCCCTGCTCGCCGCGTTGGCCACCACCTGCGTGGTCAGCGGCGTCGCCTTCCTGATCCCGGGTCTGCACCGAGACGGGATGAGTCTGTCGAGCGCGTCGTTGCTGGCCGCGGCACCGATGGTGGGATTGCTGCTCACGACGATCGCGTGGGGCTGGGCGCTCGATCACTGGGGAGAGCGCGGCATCCTGCTGATCTCACTGGGTCTGACCGTGGTGGCCACCTCGTTGACGGTGGCCGCGGCAGCCACCGGCGCGCCGTACTGGGTCGTCGGCATTCTGTTACTCGTGTCCGGCGCGGCTGCGGCGTCGACCAACGGAGCGAGCGGTCGCATTGTGGTCGGATGGTTCCCACCAGAGCAGCGCGGGGCGGCGATGGGGATTCGGCAGACCGCGCAGCCGCTGGGCGTCGGGATCTGCGCGATGACGGTGCCGGTACTGAGCCAATCACACGGTGTCGCAGCGGGACTCGGGGTTTTCGTCGCGATGGCGGTGATCGCACTGGTGGCCACCGCGTTGTTCATCGTCGACCCACCGCTGACCGTCACATCGGTAGCGGCAGCCGAATCCGACGAGAGCTCCGGCAAGGGGTCCGGCAAGGGGTCCGGCGCCGAGAATGACACCGCGTCGGCCGCACAGTCGTGGAACCCGTACCGTGCCAATGGTTTTCTGGCCCGAATCCACGCCGCCAGCGTGCTGTTGGTGGTGCCGCAGATGATCCTGTGGACCTTTGTTCCCACCTGGCTCATCGTCGACCGCGGCTGGTCGGCACCCACCGCGGGTGTCCTGGTGACGATCACCCAATTCCTGGGCGCCGCAGGACGTATCGCTGCCGGACGGTGGTCGGATGTGTGGGGATCGCGGACCAGACCGATCCGCGTCATCGCGGTTGCGGCAGCCGTACTGACAGCCGCACTGGCATTGGCCGACCAGTGGGACCTCGCGGTCGCCATCCCCCTGATGGTCGCCGCGTCAGTGGTCTCGGTGGCCGACAACGGTTTGGCATTCACCGCGATCGCCGAGTACGCCGGACCGCGATGGAGCGGACGGGGATTGGCAATTCAGAACACCGCGCAGTACGTGATGAGCGCGGCCGCGGTACCGGCGATCGGCGCGACGATCGGGGCGTTGGGCTACCCGATCGCTTTCGGGATCGCCGCGCTGGCACCACTCATCGCAGTCGGTTGCGTCCCCATTCAGGTACCGAAGCGCGACATCGCCCCCTCTCAGCAATCCTGACCTCGGACATGTTGTCGCACAGTCGAGTTGATGAGTGACGCCGCGGTATGCGGATCATCGATCACGACGACCTCGGCACGGCCGTCGACGCGGCCGATCCGTAGCGCGGACCCAGATCGCAGAATGAATCCCTTGGTACCCGCCAATGCGCCCCGGACACCCAACCGGTAGCCCCAGCCACCGTAGTCGCGGATCGCACGGACCTCGACCACGTCGGCACGCTCGATCGATTCGGCCGGAATCACCACTCGCGGCCAGCCCGGCCACGCGGAGATACGCACCTCACGGCGGTTGATCACCACTCGAAGCGCTCCGAGCATCAGCAACGAGATCAGCACCAGCACAACGACTACGAATCCCCAGCTGCGCAGGATCACCATGCCGACCACGGTGGCGGCGATCGCGACGGCCGCGAGCACGATCTGCACTCGCGACGTCACCGTGGTGGTCCAGATGAACTGTTCGCCAGGTGCGAGATCCGAATAGCTTGGCGGGGTATCCGATTCGACTGGAACACTCGGCCAGCTCGGGACGATCAGCGCCGCACTCCATCCGACAGCGATCGCGATCAGCGCAGCGGCAATCATGGTCCACCACTGCCATCTGGCGTCGTGCGCATCGGCAAGACCGCGCTGCGCGGCCACCGACATCACGGTGATCGCCGTAGTGAACGTCGTTGTGCCGGTGAGCAAACCGACAATGGTCCGTACCACTGCACTGTCCCGCGCCACAGCGGTCGCCGCGGTTCCGACCACCAAGCCCACCGCAGCGATGATCAGCGGGATGGCCGAGACCCAGCCATACGATGTGAAACCGTCGGCGGTGGAGTCGAACCCGAAGTGGGTGGCCACCGGATCGGGCAGTTCAGAGCGCCACTGACGCATCAACCACCAGCCGACTAGGCCCACCAGCAGTACCGGCACCGACACGGCGGCGACGCATCGGAGTCGATCTGCGCGTGTGGGCCGTGGCGACGCCCCGCCACTATTCGTTATTGGTTCCCGACTCATTCCTTGCTCCTTTCCCGAAACGCTGCGAACAACGCGTCCTGGTCGATGCCCAGCCGCGCCGCGACAGCCAGCACCGCATCCATGGCAGTCACCAATTCGGCACGGCCGGTTGCAGATTCGGTGATGACCGCACCACGGCCCCGGCGAAGTTCCACCAGTCCCTCGTCGCGCAGGTCCTGATACGCCCGTAACACGGTGTGCACGTTGATCTCCAACGACGCGGCGACGTCCCGTGCCGAGGGCAACCGATCCCCCGGACCGACCTCGCCGCGCACGATGGCACCCCGTACCGACGACGCCACTTGCTCAAAGAGCGGCGCCCGAGCGGACGGGTCGACACGGATGAACATGAGCCAAATTGTATAGTTCTATCTCAATTAGAACAATGCCCTATCGAAAATGCCCGCCTCGCGGCGGGCATTTTCATGTGATCGGTGTCAGTGCGACGCCGTGATCGGCGACCTACAGCCGTTCGCGAATCCGCTTGCCCACCTCAGTGGTACCGAGCTTGGCACCACCACGGTCGGCGAGGTCGGCCAGCACGGCCTGCTCAACCCGGGCAGCCGCGTCGGCCTGTCCGAGGTGCTCGAGCAGCAAGGCAGCAGAGAGGATCGCAGCGGTCGGATCGGCTTTACCCTGACCGGCGATATCGGGTGCACTGCCGTGTACCGGCTCGAACATCGACGGGTTGGTGCGGGTGGCATCGATGTTGCCCGAAGCGGCCAGACCGATTCCGCCGGTGACCGCGGCAGCGAGGTCGGTGATGATGTCGCCGAACAGGTTGTCGGTGACGATCACGTCGAACCGGCCCGGATCGGTGACCAGGTAGATCGTCGCGGCGTCGACGTGGCAGTAGGCCGTCTCGACGTCGGGGAACTCAGCGCCGATCTCGTCGACCGCACGTGCCCACAGCGAGCCGGCGAAGGTCAGCACGTTGGTCTTGTGGACGAGCGTCACATGCTTTCGACGCTGCTGAGCGCGCTCAAAGGCGTTGCGCACCACGCGTTCCACGCCGAAACGGGTGTTCACCGACACCTCGGTCGCGACCTCGTGCGGCGTGCCGACCCGGATGGCGCCACCATTGCCGGTGTAGGGACCCTCGGTCCCCTCGCGCACGACCACGAAGTCGAACTGCGGATCGCCGGCCAGCGGGGTCGGCACACCGGGGAATCGACGCGATGGCCGCAGGTTGATGTGGTGATCGAGCGCGAAGCGCATCTTCAGCAACAATCCGCGCTCGAGGATGCCCGACGGAACCGACGGATCACCGATGGCGCCGAGCAGGATCGCATCGTGCTCACGGAGCGAGTCGAGATCGGCATCGGTGAGCAGCTCACCATTGCGGTGATAGCGGCGGGCTCCGAGGTCGTACTCGGTGGTCTGCAGACCAGGACTCACCGCGTCGAGCACGCTGAGCGCCTCGGTCACGACCTCTGGTCCGATGCCGTCGCCGGCGATGACTGCGAGCTTCACGACAGATCGACCTGCTCGATCAGCGTTGCCTTCACCGCGTCACTGATGGCGGCGACCACGTCGTCGGCGATGACATCGCTGAGCCGCAGCATCACGGTCGCGCCGTCACCGTCGGCGTCCTGGGACAGTCCGGCGGCCTTGATATCGATGCCGGCATCACCGAGCAGGGTGCCGATCTTGCCCAGCGAGCCCGGCTGATCGGCGTAACTGATCAGCAGGTTCCGGCCTTCGGCACGCAGGTCGAAGTTGCGCCCGTTGATGTTGACGATCTTCGGGACTTCGCGAGTACCGCTGAGGGTGCCCGACACGTTGTGCACGCTTCCGTCGGCGTAGACCGCCCGCACGTCGACCACGCTGCGATGGTTGGGGCTCTCGGTGGCAGTGCTGACCTCGCTGGTCAATCCGCGCTGCTCGGCGACGGCCGGAGCGTTGACGAAGGTGACCGGCTCGTCGAGCACCGCGGAGAACAGTCCGCGCAGGGCCGACAACCCGAGCACCTCGACCGAGTGGGCGGCGATCTCGCCGCGCACGTCGACCTGCAGCGAGGTCGGCGGCTCCGATCCGATGGCACCCACCAGCACACCGGCCTTGCGCGCGACCTCGAGCCACGGCGCAACCTCTTCGTCGACCGCACCGCCGGTGATGTTCACCGCGTCGGGGACGAAGTGACCGGCCAGCGCGAGGCGGACGCTCTTGGCGACGTCGGTGCCGGCGCGGTCCTGCGCCTCCGACGTCGAGGCACCCAGGTGCGGGGTCACGACGACCTCGGGCAGCTCGAACAGCGGCGAATCGGTGCACGGCTCGGTGGCGTACACGTCGAGTCCGGCGGCGCGCACGTGGCCGGCGGTGATCGAGTCGGCCAGCGCCTGCTCATCGATCAGCCCGCCGCGGGCGGCGTTGACGATGACAACGCCCTGCTTGGTCTTGGCCAGCTGTTCCTTACCGATGAGGCCGAGGGTTTCCGGCGTCTTCGGCAGATGCACGGTGATGAAGTCGGCGCGCTCGAGCAGTTCGTCGAGGCTGACCAGTTCGATGCCCAGCTGCGCCGCGCGCGCCGGTGACACGTAGGGGTCATAGGCGATGATCGAGGTCTCGAACGCCGCGAGCCGGTGTGCGACCAGCTGTCCGATGCGGCCGAGCCCGACCACACCGACGGTCTTGTCGAAGATCTCCACACCGTTGAACGACGAGCGCTTCCACGTGTGCTCGCGCAGCGTGCGATCGGCGGCCGGGATCTGTCGCGATGCCGACATCAGCAGGGCGATGGCGTGTTCGGCGGCGGTGTGGATGTTCGACGTCGGCGCGTTGACGACCATCACGCCGCGCTCGGTCGCGGCCGGAACGTCGACGTTGTCGAGTCCGACGCCGGCACGGGCGACGATCTTCAGTTTCGGCGCGGCCTGCAGTACCTCGGCGTCGACGGTGGTTGCCGAGCGAACCAGGATCGCGTCGGCGTCGGCGACGGCGTCGAGCAGCTTGGGACGATCAGGACCGTCCACCCACCGGACCTCGACGTCGTCACCCAGCGCCTCCACGGTCGACGGTGCCAGTTTGTCGGCGATCAGGACGACCGGACGGCCAGCTGAGCTCACGATTTTCTCCATGTTGTCGATGGCGGACGTTCGCGATCAGCTTAGAGGTCGCCCATCGCGCGGCAGACAGCCGGTCCGTCGCGAGCGAACCGCTGCAGGTGGCGCGCGGGTGGATTGTGATCGGCATTACGGATAGGTTGCAAACGAACCGCGGGAGGATTCCGGTCACGGCACATTCACAGAATCTCCCGGTACGGTGTCATATGGCCTCCGGCTCAGGTGGCCATGGGTGCGTTGACGAGTGGAGCGTGATGACAAGGAAGCTGACGGCACTGCTGGCCGTCCTGGCGGCGACGGTGTTGGCGGGTTGGGGTTCAGGAGTGGCGATGGCCGCACCGAACATCCCCCTCGGCGGTGGTTCCGGAATTCTCGTTCTCAAGGGCGGCAACTCCGCGTCGGCGTGCACGCTGACCACCATCGGCAGGACGAGTACCGGCAGACTGATCGGTATCACTGCCGGCCACTGCGGCAAGCCCGGCCAGAAGGTCTATTCGGAGAGCTTCCAGGACCGCGGTCAGGCCGGCACCATCACCTACTCGACGCCGGACCTCGACATCGCGGTGATCGAGTTCGATCAGAACCGGGTGATTCCGGTGCGATCGGTGCGCGGGGTGACGATCAACAGCGTCGACACGCGTCCGATCGGCTTCCCGACCATCGCCTGCAAGACCGGCCGCACCACCGGATCCACCTGCGGCGTGGCCTGGTTCTCCGACGGTGATGCCCATCTCAGCCAGCTGTGTGTCGTCGAAGGCGACAGCGGCAGCCCCGTGGTGGTCGGTGATCGCCTGGTCGCCATGGTCAACGCCTACTACTTCCTGGCCTGCGTGGGTCCGGAGACCGGCACCAACATCGGCCCGATTCTGGCCCGCGTGAACTCGCTGCCGAACTACAAGGGCTTCCACGTCATCTGATCGTCCTGATCTGATCGACCTCGTGCGCGGTGCCATCAGTGGCGCCGCGCACGAGTCGTCTGTGCGACGCCTCCCAACCGGTTTCTGGCACTTGGCTGTGAGGTTGTTGTAAGGCTACCCTTAGTCGACTTGTCGTCGTCGGAGGGGAATCCGCACGTGTATGGACGTGGACGTGCACTCGTGCACGAACCGCTCTCCCTGTCGCAGGTCCGGATATCTGTGGTCATCCCGGTCTTCCGGAGCGCGACCTACATTCGGGACTGCCTGCAATCGGTCCTCGACCAGCAGTTCGGAGTCGAGGAGATCGTCCTCGTCGACGACTGCACCGACGATGATTCGATCGAGATCGCGACCCGATTCCTGGCCGCGTCGACCGTCGAGGTCTCGGTGATCCGCCAGGACCGCAACCAGGGTGCGGGTCGGGCGCGCAATGCCGGCGTCACGGCGGCGACCGGGAACGTGATCTGGTTCTTCGATAGCGATGATCTCGCCGCACCCGCGTTCACTGCGGAGATGGCCGGGGCCCTGGTGGCGCACGACGCCGACTTCGTCACCTGCCGAACATCGTTCGTCGAGGAGAACGGCACGATGATCGGCACCGTGGAGCCTCGATTTCGCGAGACCGCGGTCAGCGGTCGGGACTTCGCCTCGATGTTGATCAACGGCGACGTCAAGGCCTATCCCACGCCGCGCCTATTCCGTCGCGACGTTCTCGGCGACCACCCGTGGGACGATCGCCGGGCCTATGAGGACATGGCCGCCACCACCCGGATCGCGCTGCGCTCGAGCACCGTCGCGCTCATCGACGAACCACTCATGTCGTATCGACAGCACGACCAATCGACCTCACACGTCGTTGCGCCGCACACCCGAGACGTCTTCGCCATGGGCGAGGAGATGTCGGAACTGATCGGCGAGATGTTCGACGGCAAGCAGGCTCGACGACTCGCCCGACGATTCCTCTATCGCGAGACGCTGATACCGGCCGCTCATTTGGCGATGCGCGCCCGGCACGACCGCACCGGGGAACCCGCACTGATTGGCGAGATCCTCGAGAAGTCCCGGAGGCGCAGCCGGGTCGCCGACACGCTCCCGCTATTGTGTGACCGGCAGTTCCGTTCCGCCGCATTCGCTTTGACGATCAAGGTGATGCCGAACACGTACTCTGCCGTGTTACGACGTCGATGAATCCACATCGATGACTCCATTCTGCTGAGTCGATACTTCAGGGGGAACCACACGTGATCCGCACGCTCGTCGTGTCACCGCATCTCGACGATGCCGTCTTCTCGGCCGGAGAGTTCTTGGCCAGCCGACCGGAATCGGTGGTCGTGACGATGCTGGCCGGCGCACCCGATCCCCCGGTGGTGACCGAGTGGGACACCGACAGCGGATTCGCTTCGTCGCAGGAGTCACTGGAAGCGCGCTGGCGTGAGGACGAGGCGGCGCTCGCCGAACTCCATGCCCTTCCGGTGCATCTGGGATTCCTCGACGGCCAGTATGAGCCGGCCGACATCGTCGAGATGGCCGGCGCCCTGCGCGACGTGGTGGACGAGCATCGACCCGACGTGGTGGTGGGTCCGCTCGGAGTCCATCACGACGACCATGAGCGGGTGCGTGATGCGGTTCTTGCCGCGGATCTCGATGTGCCGCTCTACCTTTACGCCGATCTGCCGTACAGCTGCTATCGTGCGCGCGACGCGTGGCGTGCCCGACTCGCCATCCGCCGCCGTGGCTTCTCACTGCGCCGCGAATCACTCAGCGGTGGGGCGTGCGACCTCAAGACCGCCGCGGTGCGCTGTTACCCGACGCAGGTCAAACAGTTCGAACTCAACAAGATCCTTGTGCCGGAACGGTTCTGGCGAGTCAGGTGGCGCGGGGCTCGGTAGCCGCACTACGGCTGCTCGACCAACGATCCGTCGCGTAAACGTCTGAGTACCCGCGCGTCGGACAGTTCGTCGCGCAGCTCAGGATGCCGGTGATAGAAGTCCATCAGCCAGAACGTGGGCAAGGGCCCGAGACATGTGTCGTCCACACGAATCTCATCGCTCCTGCGGTCGGGTACCAGCGACACCCACCAGCCTTCACGATTGTCCCCACGCAACGGAGACGGACGAACACGCTCGATGTCCGCCCACGGCAGGTCGATGTTGGACTTCGGCACCTGACATCCGACACCGGAGATCACCAGTGCCGGCGCCCGATTTAGAGCCGACCGGATGGTCACCACCGCCCCGGAAACCCCCAACAACAAACTGATGGCCGCGCGAATGTCGCGTGTCATCGCATCTGGGAAGAGCGACTCGAAATGGCCCTGTTTCAAGGCCAACGAGGTCGCTAGAAGAGCCAACGAGGCCAACAGCATTCCCGCGTTATTGAGCGCATGCGAACGCGGATCCACCGCTATTTCCAGCCTGCCGTGAACGAGCCGGGCTCCCTGCGTGTCGCATAACGGTCGGTACCGCGACGGTACCGAGATCAGACGATCGGCGAGGGGTACCGCCATGGCGATTGCGAACAGCCCCATGCACAGCGCCTCTGCGGTGTCGTGACCCGTGAGCGCGAACAGACTACAAACAAGTCCGAGGGCGCAGAGCATGCCGAAGAGAAACAGGCCTTTGACGTCGCCCCGGGATCGGCGCACGCACCAGATCTCCGGGACCGGAAAAGTAGTGTCAACGTCCGCGTTCACCGGCACCCCTGCAGATCTCTCAACCGCGTCAGGCGTCGTTCTCCGTACTTGGCGAACCCGCTGCGCTGCAGGATCGGAGACGACGTCGGCTGTGCGTGCACGATCGCCAGTGTCGCACCACGTTCGGCGGCGACGGCCAGCCTGCGCGCCACCAGCGCTCGGTATACTCCTCTGCCGCGCGCCGAGGCCACGACTCCCCCACCCCACAACCTCGCCACCGGACCGGCGAGCGAAAAGCCGCCGGAGGCAACGGGTGTGCCGTCGAGCAGAGCGACGAAGGAGCCGGGTTCGGCGGTCCGGTTCGCCGTCTCGGTCGACGCACCGTCGAGTGGCGCTGCGCCCCAGACGCTTTCCGACGCGGCGTCGAAAAGTGCCGCATCGGTGGAGGTCTCGATCTCGCGAACCTCGACACCGTGTGCCACCGACATCCAGGTCCAGGGCTCGTCGTCGAGTTCGATGGCGAGAATGTCATAGATCTCAACGGTTTCCGGCGAGAGCCCGGCGATATGTTCCGTCGTCACGCCGCCGAGCAGTCCAGGTCCGATGGTGACGCGCAGTGTGGAGACGCCGAGGTCCGACGCTGCCGCAAGGGCACGAGCCAGCACGCCGTCGGCGTCGGCATCTGGTCCGGTGTATACGCGCAGTGTTGCTTCCGAACCCTCGACGCTGAACCGGAATTCGTCGGTGGCGGCATAGGCCGAATCGGCCGGAATCCATGCCGAGGTCCACCCGGCCGACTCCCGCAGGATCGCCTCCGCGGTCCACTTCGTCACAGCCACAACTCCTTTGACTCCTTAACGCTGGGTCTGCACAAGCACGCCACGGTTGCAAAGCCAGCAGCTTCAGATACCCCCAGCGAAAACTGATGCCGGTCCACGCCAGAGCCGGTATCGACGACCGCGGCCCCGCCTCCGAGATGGAAGCAGGGCCGCAGCTGTCTGATGTGTGGTGCGTATCAGGCGGTTTCGGTGATCGGGCGATCAACCCAGCTCATCAGGTCGCGCAGCTTCTTGCCGGTGACCTCGATCGGGTGCTCGGCGTTCTTCTTGCGCAGCGCCTCGAGCTCCTTGTTGCCGCCCTCGACGTTGGCGACGAGACGCTTGACGAAGGTGCCGTCCTGGATGTCGCGCAGGATGCCGCGCATGCGCTCCTTGGTGTCGGCGTCGATGACGCGCGGGCCGGAGACGTAGCCGCCGAACTCAGCGGTGTCCGACACCGAGTAGTTCATGCGGGCGATGCCACCCTCGTAGATGAGGTCGACGATGAGCTTCAGCTCGTGCAGCACCTCGAAGTACGCCATCTCCGGCGCGTAGCCCGCCTCGACCATGACCTCGAAGCCGGTCTTGATCAATTCCTCGGTGCCACCGCACAACACGGCCTGCTCACCGAAGAGATCGGTCTCGGTCTCCTCTTTGAAGGTGGTCTTGATGACGCCCGCGCGCCCACCACCGATGGCCGACGCGTAGCTCAGCGCCAGTGCCTGGCCCTCGCCCTTGGGGTCCTGCTCGATGGCGATCAGGCACGGCACACCCTTGCCGTCGACGAACTGACGACGCACCAGGTGGCCAGGGCCCTTGGGAGCGACCATGCCGATGGTGACGTTGGCCGGCGGCTTGATGAGTCCGAAGTGGATGTTGAGGCCGTGACCGAAGAACAGCGCGTCGCCATCCTTGAGGTTCGGCTCGATGTCCTCGGTGAAGATCTGCGCCTGGCTGGTGTCCGGCGCGAGCAGCATGATGACGTCGGCCCACTCGGCGGCCTCCTTGGCGGTCATCACCTTCAGTCCCTGCTCGGCGGCCTTGTCGCGAGATGCGCTGCCCTCGCGGAGACCGACTGCGACGTCGACCCCGGAGTCACGCAGCGACAGCGAGTGCGCATGCCCCTGGCTGCCGTAGCCGATCACCGCGACCTTACGACCCTGGATGATCGACAGATCGGCGTCGTCGTCGTAGAACAGTTCGATCGCCACAGTTGAATTCCCTTCGATTTCCTGTGCCCCACAAGGGGTTTTATTTCAAAAGTTGGTTGTGTCAGCGGTTGGCGGACATACTCTTGGGCCCGCGGCCCAAAGTCACCGCGCCCGATTGCGCGATTTCGCGGATGCCGTACGGATCGAGCATCCGCAGCAAGGCTTCCAGTTTCTCAGAGGTACCGGTGGCCTCGATGGTCAGCGACTCGGGCGAGACGTCGATCACCTTGGCGCGGAACAGGTTCACCACCTCGATAACCTCGGTGCGGACCGTCGAATCCGAGCGGACCTTGACCATCATCAGCTCACGCGAGACCGAGTTGCCCGGGTCCTGCTCCACGATCTTGATGACGTTGATGAGCTTGTTGAGCTGTTTGGTGACCTGCTCGAGCGGGAAGTCTTCGACGCTGACCATGATGGTCATCCGCGAAATGCCTTTCAGCTCGGTCGGTCCCACCGCGAGCGACTCGATGTTGAAGCCGCGGCGGGAGAACAGTGCCGACACACGGGCCAGCACGCCGGGACGGTCCTCAACCAGAACCGACAGGGTATGTGTGCTCATCGGGCACCGCCTTTACTGGCCGAATCGGTTGCCGAACCCGGCTTGGTCGCATCGGGTTTGAGCATGGTCTCGTGGATGTCGACCGGGTCGGAGGCCGCCTCGTCGTCATCGAACAGCGGGCGGATATCGCGCGCGGCCATGATCTCGTCGTTGCCGGTACCGGCAGCGACCATCGGCCACACCTGTGCGTCGGCACCGACGATGAAGTCGATGACGACCGGGCGGTCGTTGATAGCCCGTGCCTTGGCGATCACCTCATCGACGTCGGCCTCGTTCTCCACCCGGAATGCCGCGCAGCCCAACGCTTCTGCCAGCTTCACGAAGTCCGGGATACGCAACGAGTGGGTGCCCAGATCGGTGTTGGAGTAGCGCTCCTCGTAGAACAGTGTCTGCCACTGACGGACCATGCCCAGGTTGCCGTTGTTGATCAGCGCGACCTTGATCGGGATGCCCTCGATGGCGCAGGTGGCCAGTTCCTGATTGGTCATCTGGAAGCAGCCGTCACCGTCGATGGCCCACACCTCGGTGTCGGGTGCGGCCATCTTGGCGCCCATCGCGGCCGGGACCGCGTAGCCCATGGTTCCCAGTCCGCCCGAGTTCAGCCAGGTACGCGGCTTCTCATACGAGATGAACTGCGCGGCCCACATCTGGTGCTGTCCGACGCCCGCGCAGTAGACCGCGTCGGGTCCGGCCGCTTTGCCGAGTGCGCTGATGACGAACTCCGGCGACATCGATCCGTCGGTCTGACGGTCGTAGCTCAGCGGGTAGGTACGACGGATGCCGTCGAGGTAGCCCCACCACGCGGACAGGTCCGACGGCGTTGTGCCGGTGGCCCGTTCGTTGCGCAGGGTCTCGGTCAGTTCGCTGATGACCGCCTTGCAGTCACCGACGATCGGGACGTCGACGGCCCGGTTCTTGCCGATCTCGGCCGGGTCGATGTCGGCGTGGATGATCTTCGCGTTCGGTGCGAACGACGACAGCTGGCCGGTGACGCGATCGTCGAAACGCGCACCGAGAGCGACGATCACGTCGCTGCGCTGCAGCGCTGCGACCGCCGCGACGGTGCCGTGCATGCCGGGCATGCCGCAGTGCTGGCGGTGGCTGTCGGGGAAGGCACCGCGCGCCATCAAGGTGGTGACGACCGGGATGTCGGTCAGCTCAGCGAGTTCGAGCAGTTCCTCGGACGCGTTGGCCTTGATGACACCGCCGCCGACGTAGAGCACCGGGTGGCTGGCCGCATTGATCATCCGGGCCGCTTCGCGGATCTGCTTGCCGTGCGGCTTGGTGACCGGACGGTAGCCGGGCAGGTCGATCTGCGGCGGCCACGAGAATGTGGTCTGCGCCTGCAAAACGTCTTTGGGGATGTCGACGAGAACCGCTCCGGGACGGCCACTTTCGGCGATGTGGAAGGCTTCGGCCATGACGCGCGGGATCTCCGCGCCGCTGTTGACCAAGAAGTTGTGCTTGGTCACCGGCATGGTGATACCCGAGATGTCGGCCTCCTGGAAGGCATCGGTACCGATCAGCGCGCGGCCGACCTGCCCGGTGATCGCAACCACCGGAACCGAATCCATCTGCGCGTCGGCCAGTGGCGTGACCAGGTTGGTCGCGCCGGGTCCCGACGTCGCCATCATCACGCCGGCCCGTCCGGTCACCTGCGCGTAGCCGGTGGCGGCGTGCCCGGCACCCTGCTCGTGACGGACCAGGACGTGCCGAACCTTCTGCGAATCGAGCAGCGGGTCATACACCGGGAGAACCGCACCACCCGGGATACCGAAGACGACCTCGACACCAAGCTCTTCCAGCGAGCGGACTACCGACTGGGCGCCGCTGACGCGCTCGGGGGCCACGGTGTTCTGACCGATGGCGCGGAGATTGCCCGCCGCCGGCGACTCTTGCCGGGACGACGCGGGGCTCGACGGCTCAGGCCGGGCCGCGTCGGTGGTGCGTGCTGTTGGTGCGCTCACTGCACGATCCTCATCTGTGTGTATCTGGTGGTGCTATTCGGTGTTGTTACGTCGGTGTTGTTCAAAAACGTTGTGACAAGAAAAAACCCCCGACAGCTGAGCTGTGCGAGGGTGGCGCGTCGATGCTGGCGAGGTCTACGAAGTGACCGGTCAGGCGACGACGCGCCGGCCGATTACTACGAGAAGCTGCTTCTGCATCACGCACTCACGGTAGGTCTGCGTGCATTCGCGAGTCAAACTACGTCCCATCACATCCCATATGGTGAGAATGCGCAGGTGGAAAGCTCTGCATCCGGGAGTGCGACAATGGACGACGTGCCCGATCGATCCGCATCCTCCGACAGCGCCCGACCCGACCCCGACTCCGGAACCGGCGTCGCACCGGCAACAGAGCGCACCGGCGTGGACGAATCCTCGCCCGCGCCGGACCTGCCACAGGTCTTCCGCATCCAACCGCTGGCCTACTTCGCCGTCCCGATGACGTTCGTGGTCACGGTCCTTCTTGCCGGAGCGTCGTTGCCGTGGCTGGGCTGGACGATGATCCTGCCGGTCCTGTTGGGTCTGTGGATCTGGCGGCTGCGCACGGTGGTCACCGATGACGGACTCGAAGCCGTGGGAACCATCTCCACGCGCGATATCGCCTGGGCCGAGATCAAGGGTCTGCAGTTCCCGCGCTGGGGTGCGGTGCGAGCGGTCCTCATCAATGACACCAAGGTCCGGCTGCCCGCGATCAGCTTCCAGGACCTGCCCCGCCTGTCGGCGGCCAGCCGCGGAAGAATCCCGGATCCGTACGAGGCAGCCGAGGCGTCGTCCGCGGACTAGTTTCAGACCGGTTGCGGCCCGCAATCGTGAACACTGAGCAATCTTCTCGCTGACGTGCATCAATTCGTGTGGATAGCGCATTACTGTGCATGAGTGCGCGAGACCATGGACACCCACGAGATCGATGACATGATCGGCGACAACCGGTTGGCCGAGGTCGCCGATCTGTTGTCCTCACTGGCCCCGGCCGAGATCGCTGCGATCCTGGACCGGCTCCCCCGCAAGAAGCGCGGCATCGCTTTTCGGGTGCTGTCCAAGGGCACCGCCGTCGAGGTCTTCGACGACCTCAGCGCCCGGTCCCAACGAGACCTCATCGACGATCTGGGCACCGCGGAGGTCGCCGACGCCTTCGAACAACTCGACCCCGACGATCGCGCCGAACTGCTCGACGAACTGCCCGCCGGCGTGGCCACCACCCTGGTCCAGCGGCTCTCACCCGATGAACGGGAGGCCACCGGCGTCGTGCTCGGTTTCCCCCGTGGTTCGGTAGGTCGGCGGATGAGCCCGGAGATCGTGCACGCGTACGTCGACGAGACGGTGGCCGACGCCATCGCCCGGGTCAAAGAGCGCGGCGCCGACGCCGAGACCATCTACACGATCCCGGTCATCGATCACGGGCGAGTGTTGGCCGGCGTGGTCAGCTTGCGCGATCTCCTGCTCGCCGACGAAACCACCGTCGTCGGGCGACTGATGCGCACACCGATCGCCGCACACGCCGACGACGATGCCGAGTCCACCGCACAGCGGTGCGTCACCCACGGCATCCTCGCGATGCCGGTCCTCGACAGCGAGAACCGCGTGGTCGGAGTGCTCACCCTCGACGACGCCGTCGAGGTCATCGAGGCGGCCCGCGACCTCGACGAGGCGCGCGCGGGCGCGAGTGAGCCGCTCAAGGAGCCCTACCTACTGGCGTCGATCTTCTCGATCACCCGCGCACGCATTGTGTGGCTGTTCGTCCTGGCGATCTCGGCGATCCTGACCGTCAACGTGCTCGAGTTCTTCGAGGGCACCCTCGAACAGCGCGTCGCGTTGGCGTTGTTCATCCCGCTGCTGACCGGAATCGGCGGCAACACCGGATCGCAGGCGGCCACCACGGTGACCCGCGCGCTGGCCACCGACGAGGTGCGCACCCGCGACGTCGCGCGCGTGGCAGGCAAGGAGGTCCGCGTCGGACTCACCCTGGGTGCCGGGCTCGGAATCGTCGGCTTCCTCGTCGCCACCATCGCCTACGGCATCGACATCGGGTCCGTCATCGGCCTGACCATCATCTCGGTGTGCACCATGGCGGCCACCGTCGGCGGCGTCATGCCGCTGATCGCGAAGTCGATCAAGGTGGACCCGGCGGTCTTCTCGACCCCGTTCATCTCCACCTTCTGCGACGCCACCGGCCTGATCATCTACTTCACCATCGCCAAGGCGATCCTCGGGATCTGAGCACGCCAGCGGGCCGGAATCGGTTTTGTTCCGGCAAGTAGGCGGGGAGTAACGTGGGCTTTTGGACTTCTTTGATGCTCCCTGCTGATCGAATAAACGTCACGGGTGCAGCGTTACGGTCCAGGAGTCCATCCACGTCACCGGTCTCGACGACCGGGCACCATTGATCGAGGAACCATGCCAGCCCTGAGGTCACGAACAACCACCGTCGGACGAGAAGCTGCGGGCGCCCGCGCCCTGTGGCGCGCCACCGGAATGACCGATGGAGACTTCGGTAAGCCGATCGTCGCGATCGCGAACTCCTACACCCAGTTCGTCCCGGGTCACGTGCACCTCAAGGATGTCGGCGAGATCGTCGCCGACGCCGTCCGCGCAGCCGGCGGCGTCCCCCGCGAGTTCCACACCATCGCCGTCGACGACGGCATCGCGATGGGCCACGGCGGCATGCTCTACTCGCTGCCCAGCCGCGAGATCATCGCCGACTCGGTGGAATACATGGTCAACGCGCACACCGCCGACGCGCTCGTCTGTATCTCCAACTGCGACAAGATCACTCCCGGCATGCTCAATGCCGCGATGCGACTGAACATCCCCACCGTCTTCGTCTCCGGCGGACCGATGGAGGCCGGAAAAGCCGTCGTCGTCGACGGGGTGGCACAGGCACCGACCGACCTGATCACCGCGATCTCGGCATCGGCGAACAGCAGCGTCGACGAGGACGGCCTCAGCGAGGTGGAACGCTCGGCATGCCCGACCTGTGGCTCGTGCTCGGGTATGTTCACGGCCAACTCGATGAACTGCCTCACCGAGGCGCTCGGACTTGCCTTGCCCGGCAACGGTTCCACGCTGGCCACCCACGAAGCCCGCCGCTCACTGTTCTCCCGTGCCGGCAGCGTGATCGTCGACGCCGCCACCCGCTGGTACCGCGACGACGATGCATCGGTCCTGCCGCGCAACGTCGCGACGTCGACCGCCTTCCGTAATGCGATGGCACTCGACGTTGCGATGGGTGGCTCCACCAACACCGTTCTGCACATCCTGGCCGCCGCCCAGGAAGGCGAGGTCGCCGACTTCGATCTCTCGGTCATCGACGAGATCAGCCGCAATGTGCCGTGTCTGTCGAAGGTCTCCCCCAACTCCGACTATCACATGGAGGACGTGCACCGGGCCGGCGGCATCCCCGCCATCCTGGGTGAACTGCGCCGCGCCGGACTGATCGACGACACCGCATCGACGGTGCATTCACCCACTCTCGCAACATTTCTCGACGACTGGGACATCCGCAGCGGATCGGCCACCGACGAAGCGTTCGAGCTGTTCCACGCCGCACCCGGCGGTGTCCGCACCACCACACCGTTCTCCACCGCCAACCGGTGGAGTTCGCTGGACACCGACGCCGCCGGCGGTTGCATCCGCGACCTCGAACACGCCTACACCGTTGAAGGCGGCCTGTGCGTGCTGCGCGGCAACATCGCACCCGACGGCGCGGTGCTCAAGACCGCCGGCATCGACGAGGACCTGTGGCACTTCGAGGGCCCGGCGCGGGTGGTCGAAAGCCAGGAGGAGGCCGTGCAGGTCATCCTGAGCAAGACCATCCAGGCCGGTGAGGTGCTGGTCGTTCGCTACGAGGGCCCCGCGGGCGGTCCGGGCATGCAGGAGATGCTGCACCCGACCGCCTTCATGAAGGGCACCGGCATGGGCAAGAAGTGCGCCCTGATCACCGACGGCCGGTTCTCCGGCGGATCGTCGGGTCTGTCGGTCGGGCACATCTCGCCCGAGGCCGCTTCCGGCGGCACGATCGGTCTGATCGAGGACGGCGACCCGATCCTGATCGACGTCAAAACCCGCACGCTGGAGGTCCAGGTCGACGACGAGGTGCTCGCCGACCGTCGCGCCAAGATGGAAGCCAGCGAACGGCCGTGGCAGCCCAAGGACCGCCAGCGCACGGTGACCACCGCGCTGCGGGCCTACGCGAAGTTGGCCACCTCGGCCGACCGCGGCGCGGTGCGCAGCGTCGACTGAACCAAGTATCCGGTCAGCGCGAGTATCGAGTCCGCGTCAGAGAAGGTCGGCCGGATTCGATCCGTTGAACACGACCCAGACCGCGACGGCGACGGCGATCGCGAGGACCAGGATCAATGCCGATCCCCAGGAAGGTCGACGCGACCATCCACGTGGGGCGTCGAGCGAGATGCGGCCCGGTCCGGTGAGGATGATGGCCGCGGCACAGATTGCGAGCAGGATCTCGTATTCCAGACCGGGGCCCGATTGGCCGGTCGCGAAGAACCAGATGCCGCCGGCGACGGTGGCCTTGAAGGTGGTGGCGATGATCATCACGCCCAGCACCGCCGACGCGGCCAGGGGTGTCGCCAGACCCAGGATCAGCAACAGACCGCCGATCGATTCGCTGAGCGCTCCGACGATCGCGAGTGGCCGTGCCGCGTCGGGGACGAAGCCGACCGATGTGTTCTGACTGTTGACCAAGAACGACTCGAAGCCGTCGAGTCCGGGACCGTTCCACCAGCCGAAGAGTTTCTGCATGCCGTGTGCCATCGCGATGGCACCGACGGCGACCCGCAAGATCAGCAAGCCGAGGTCGAGCGTGCCGCGGCCGGTCCGCGCGGGGGCATAGTCGTCGTCTTCTTCGTCGTCACGGCGTTTGCGGCGTCGGGTCTCCTGCTCGTCGACGGCCGGTGCGGCCGCCACCGGCAGCGTCGGCTCGGCATCGGCGGGCTCGGCAAGGGCCGTGGTCGTCGGTAGCTCGTCTTCGGCGTAGTTGACGGCCGAGTAGGCCTGGGTCGGTTCCGACGATGCGAAAGCAGTCGTCGGAGTGCGATCGGCCGTGTCGTCGCGGGGTGACGCGGCGATCGGGGTGGTCTCGGGAACGTAGGGAGCGGGCGTGGGCGGTTCGGGGTTCGGCGCGGTCGGTGCCCGCGGTACCGACATGCGGGTGGTCGATACCTCGTCGGGATCGAGGTCGTCGAGGTCGTCGACACGCGTCATTCCCGACCGCCGTTGATGGTGGCGATCGAAAAAGGAATCACGGTCTGCGGGCACCGGACGGCGCGCGTCGGGGTCCTGTGCGGAGAACCGTCCGGTCGGCTCGTCGTACGGACTGGAACCGCTGCCGGAGTTCTGGTCGCGTTCGCTCACATGCCCGACTCTAGGTGTTCGCGCGGCCTGCGCGGTTGATCAGCTCGCGGTGAGTCTCCACCGATCGCCTACTGTGGACGCCATGCTTATCGGGCGGAGCGGTCACCGAGGACTCGGGTCCTCGTCGCGAACCGTACGTCAACGTATGGTCACCGCGGTATCGATCGTGGCGGTGGTCGCCGCACTGGGCGGTTGCGCGGACTTCACCCAGCAGGATCACGACAAGGACGCCGGCGCGTTCAGCGCGAACAACGAGTCGATGGCGATCAAGAAGCAGCCACCGCCTCAGGAGTCGCCCGCTGAAACGCAGCCGCCGCCACCGCCAGGGCCCTGCGTCGACCCCGATCCGATGGTGATCGCGACCTGCTTGGCGTCGACGGGCGGGGTGATGCCCGCCGATGAGAAGGGCGATGTGACGGTGGTCGCCGAACGCACCACCGGCAAGATCATCACCACCAAGCGGTACGGTCCGCAGCGGGTGCTCGGGCAGGCCGACGTCGACGGCTCCGGTGATGGTGGGCTCGTCGACTTCGCGTTCTCCCCCACGTACTCCCAAGATCAGCTGATCTACGCGCTCATCACCACCGACTCGGACAACCGGGTGGTGCGGCTGGCCCCGGGTGATGTGCCCAAGCCGATCCTCACCGGAATCCCCAAGGGCGCGACCGGAAATATGGGGTCGATGTTCTTCAAGTCGCCGACCGAACTGATCGTGGCTACCGGCAACGCAGGTAACCCGGGTGCCGCGGGTGACCCGTCGTCGTTGGCGGGCAAAATCCTGTCGGTGACCGCGCTGAGCTCGGGCTCGCAGGCCCGCCCGCGCATTCTTGCCTCAGGACTCGGCTCGAACGTCGCGCTCTGCCCCGACACCGACAACGGGACGCTGTATCTGTCCGATCAGACCGACACCGAGGACCGGGTTCAGGTGCTGGAGTCCTCCGGCCCGAAGGTGCTGTGGACCTGGCCGGACAAACCGCAGATCGCCGGTTGCGCAGTGGCGTCGGGCAGCATTTACGTGACCACCACACGGACGCAGCAGATTCAATCGATCAACGTACCCACGCGGGACAAGCCCACCATCTCGCCGCCGGCAGTGGTGCTCGAAAAGCGTTACGGCGCATTGGGTCGCGTCGCCGCACTCCCCAACGGCATCCTGCAGTTCGCGACGGTCAACAAGCAGTACGGCAAGCCGGTGAGCACCGACGACCGCGTCGTGAAGTTCTTCCCGCCGTCGTCGACCGAGGACCGGACGTAGGTCCTGATCTGTCGGGGGATCACCGGTAGTAGGTGTCCTGACCCAGGCGGCAGTAGAAGTGCGGTTGCATGTCGACGATGAGCAGCTTCTGGCTCTGTCCGCAGCTGTACCGGATCTCGGCGGTGACGTGCGGCCCGGAGTCTCTGATCTGCAGGGATCGCACATCGTCGATATCCAGATGCACGACCGTGCGGTGTTCATTCGCGACCAGCAGCGTGATGAGATCTACGGCCTCATCCCACCACAGGGTGACGACATCACCGTCATTGGTTCGGCATCGAATGTGCTTGATCCACGGCTCATCAGCATCGTCAAGACTGACTTCCAACCCGGTGCGCGCCTGGATATCGAGACTGTCGGGGTAGTAGGCGGCTTCCATTGCATCGCCTCCGTATTGATTGGCCGAATGCTCGAGTTAGCGCTGGGCGTGGACAAACACGCTCACTTTGCAAAGCCAGCGTATTTGTCCAAGCCCAGCGTTAAGTCACGAGCAGGCGGCTAACACCAGTTCTTTCACGCGGGCCGGATCAGCTTGTCCGCGAGTCGCTTTCATGACGTCACCGACGATCTTGCCGGCCGCTTGGACCTTGCCGCTGCGGATCTTGTCGGCGATGTCGGGGTTGGCGGCCAGGGCGTCGTCGACGGCCTTCTGCAGCGCCGAGTCGTCGCGAACCACTTCAAGTCCACGGTCGGCGACGATCTGCTCGGGTTCGCCCTCTCCGTCGAGCACGGCGACGACGACCTGCTGGGCGAGCTTGTTGGTCAGCTTGCCCTCGTCGACGAGGCCGATGACCTTGGCCACCTGAGCCGGCGTGATGGCCAGGTCGGCCAGTTCCACCTCACGCGTATTGGCTTGCTGGGCAAGGAAAGACACCCACCAGCTGCGGGCGGCCTCTGGCTTGGCTCCGGCGTCGGCGGTGGCGATGATGAGATCGATGGCGCCGACGTTGACCAGGTCGCGCATCACCTCGTCGGACACTCCCCACTCCTGCTGGATACGGGCGCGCCGCACCCACGGCAGCTCGGGCAGGGTGGTGCCGAGTTCTTCGATCCACGCGGCGTCGGGGGTGACCGGCGGCAGATCGGGTTCCGGGAAGTACCGGTAGTCCTCGGCGGTCTCTTTCCGACGTCCGGCCGAGGTGGTGCCGTCGGATTCGTGGAAGTGTCGGGTTTCCTGGACGATTTCGCCGCCTGCCTTGAGGACGGCCGCCTGCCGCTGCATCTCGTAGCGCACCGCGACCTCGACGCTCTTGAGCGAGTTGACGTTCTTGGTTTCCGTGCGGGTGCCGAATTCGGTTGCGCCCTTGGGCATCAGCGAGACGTTGGCGTCGCAGCGCAGCGAGCCCTGATCCATCCGGACGTCGGAGACGTCGAGGGCCTTGAGCAGATCACGCAGCGCAGACACGTAGGCGCGCGCCACCTCGGGTGCGCGTTCGCCGGCGCCCTCGATGGGTTTGGTCACGATCTCGATCAGCGGCACGCCGGCGCGGTTGTAGTCGAGCAGCGAGTGGTCGGCGCCGTGGATGCGGCCCGAACCACCGATGTGCAGCGACTTGCCCGTGTCCTCTTCCATGTGGGCGCGCTCGATCGCGACCCGCCAGGTGGTGCCGTCGGCGAGTGCGACGTCAAGGTATCCCTCGTAGGCGATCGGCTCGTCGTACTGGCTGATCTGGTAGTTCTTCGGCTGATCGGGGTAGAAGTAGTTCTTCCGCGCGAACACGCTCGACGGCCGGATGGAGCAGTTCAGCGCCAGGCCGATGCGGATGGCCGACTCGATGGCCTTCTCGTTGACCACCGGCAACGAACCGGGCATGCCCAGGCAGACCGGGCAGACCTGGGTGTTGGGGTCGGCGCCGAACTCCGTCGGGCAGCCGCAGAACATCTTGGTCTGGGTGCCCAGTTCCACGTGCACCTCGAGTCCCAGGACGGGGTCGAACTCTGCGATGACCTGGTCGTAGTCGATGAGGTCGGTGGTGGCGGCAGTCATGGCCACCAGTTTATGTGGGCGAGCCCCACACCTGCGGATCGGGTTGAGCCCGACCGGTCAGCGCTTCTTGATCAGCGTGAAGTACGTGGTGGTGCCCGCGCCGCCCGGCATGGTGCCGTAGTAGCCCTGCGGTGACTTGCGCAGCACGAATCGCGTTCCGCCGACGGTGAAGAATCCGCCGTCGCGGGTCGGGGTGATGCGGTACGGCTGGTTGGGCGCCATGAAGATCCGGTCGCCGCGAACCACCACATCCGAGCAATGCGGCAGCGGAACGTGATGCCCGCTGATCGAATGGTTGCAGTACTGGTAGGTGCCCTGATCGACCTGGGCATCGGCCTGGCCGGCACCCAGAGCGAACCCGGAACCCACACCGACGATGGCCGCGGCGCTGACGAGCGCGCCGGTCACAATTCGTTTCACAGTCAGGGGATTATGCCGTCGGCAAAGTCCCGGGTTCAGGTCAGGGTCATCCCCGATGCCGCGATCGCCCGACGTGCCTAGCGTGGAAGGTGTCGAAAGGAGACATCATGTCCGCCCCCGTTCCCACTCCTACCGCTGTTACCGCCCCACGTCTGATGAGGTCTCGCGACGACGCCTGGCTCGGCGGCGTCTGCGGCGGGATCGCCCAACGCTACGGCTGGGACCCGACGCTGATCCGCGTCCTGTTCGTGCTGTCAATCCTGCTGCCCGGCCCGCAGGTGCTGCTGTACCTGGTGCTGTGGCTCGTGATTCCACGGGAGCCCGCCCCGCTCGCCGTGTCGTACCCTCAGTAGCCAGAACCGTTCGCTACCAAAGTGTTTGCTCGCGCGTGAAGCATCATTCGCGAACAACAACATCGCTCGCGAACGTCCGCCGCTAACCGAAGATGACCCGCATCTCCTGGTACTGGTCAGCCGGCACCTGCTTGGGGTTGGCCAGCGCCTCGTCGAAGGTGGTGCGGACGATCTCGGTGCCTCGCAGCGCGACCATCTGTCCCCACCCCTTGTCGGCGACGAGGTCGGACACACCCATGCCCAGCCGGGTGGCCAGCACGCGGTCGAATGCTGTTGGGACGCCGCCACGTTGGATGTGGCCGAGGACGGTCGCGCGGGTCTCGATGCCGGTGCGTTCCTCGATCATCGGCGCGAGTACCTCAGCAATGCCGCCCAGGCGTGGCCGGTTGAAGCCATCCAGGCCCTTCGTCGAATGTTCGGTCTTCATGTCCGGGAGCTTGAAACCCTCCGCGACGACGACCATCGGCGAACGACCACGATTCTTGACGCTGGTCACCCAGGCGCAGATCTGATTGAGGCTCTCGGGCTGCTCGGGGATGAGGATTGCGTGCGCACCGCCGGCGATACCGGAGTAGAGCGCGATCCAGCCGGCGTGACGGCCCATCACCTCGAGCACCATGCAACGCTTGTGCGAGTTGCCGGTGGTCCGCAGGCGGTCGATGGCCTCGGTCGCGATCTCGACGGCGGTGTTGAAACCGAAGGTGTAGTCGGTGGCCTCGATGTCGTTGTCGATGGTCTTGGGAACCCCGACGATGTCGATGCCGTCCTCGAAGAGCCGCTTCGACGCCGACGCCGTGCCCTCGCCACCGATCGCGATGACGCCGTCGATACCGAGATTCTTCAGAACCCGCTTGATGTTCTCCGGGCCGCCATCGGGCTCGCTGTACGGACCGAACCGGCTAGTGCCCAGGATGGTGCCGCCCTGATGCGATAGACCACGCACCACGCTGCGATCGAGTTCGATGACGTCGCCGTAGACCAGGCCGTACCAGCCGTCCTTGAAACCGACGAACTCGTGTCCGTAGACGGTCTCGCCTTTCAGGACCGCACCACGGATCACCGCATTGAGGCCAGGGCAGTCGCCACCGGAGGTGAGAATGCCGAACCGCTTAGCCATTGTTGATCGACCTTCCGCCGGGGAGGAGTACGCGCATCAATCAATCTAGTTGGCTCGGCTGACTCGTGCCGGGCGACAGTTCGTGCCGGGCGACACACGGACGGCCGGTGCGAATCAGCCGATCGGTCCGCGCGCGGCCTCGTAGGCCGCACCCACCCGGTAGAGCCGGTCGTCGGCCAGCGCCGGTGCCATGATCTGCAGGCCGACCGGCATGCCGTCGTCGGCCGAGAGGCCCGACGGCACCGACATCGCGCCGATCCCGGCCAGGTTCACCGGCAGCGTGCACAAATCGAACAGGTACATGGCGAGCGGGTCGTCGACCTTCTCCCCGATCGGGAAGGCGGTGGTCGGGGTGGTCGGCGAGATGAGGACGTCGACGTCGGCAAAGGCCGCGGCGAAGTCACGCGCGATCAGCGTGCGCACCTTCTGCGCCTGGCCGTAGTAGGCGTCGTAGTAGCCCGACGACAATGCGTAGGTGCCGATCATGATGCGACGCTTGACCTCTGGGCCGAATCCGGCCTCGCGGGTGAGCGCCATGACCTCTTCGGCGCTGTGGGAACCGTCGTCGCCGACACGCAGGCCGTAGCGCATCGCGTCGAATCGGGCGAGGTTACTCGACACCTCCGACGGCAGGATCAGGTAGTACGCACCGAGTGCGTAGGTGAAGTGCGGGCACGAGACCTCGACCACCTCGGCACCACGGTCGGTGAGGGTCGCCACCGCGGCATCAAAGGAATCGAGCACGCCCGACTGGTAGCCCTCCCCCTGCAGTTCGGTGACCACACCGATCCGAACACCGGAAAGGTCTTGCTGCGCACCGAGTTTCGCGGCGGCTACCATATCGGGTACCGGTGCGTCGATCGACGTGGAGTCGCGCAGGTCGTGTCCGGCGATCACCTGGTGCAGCAGCGCGGTGTCGAGCACGGTGCGGCCGCACGGACCACCCTGGTCCAGCGACGAGGCACACGCCACGAGTCCGTAGCGCGAGACGGTGCCGTAGGTCGGCTTCACGCCGACGGTCGCGGTCACCGCGGCCGGCTGACGGATCGAACCGCCGGTGTCGGTTCCGATGGCCAGCGGCGCCTGATACGACGCCAACGCCGCAGCGCTGCCGCCTCCCGAGCCGCCGGGGATCTTGGTGACATCCCAGGGATTTCGGGTGACGTGGTAGGCGGAGTTCTCCGTCGAGCTGCCCATGGCGAACTCGTCCATGTTGGTCTTGCCCAGGATCGGGATACCGGCAGCGCGCAGTCGGGCGGTGACGGTCGCGTCGTAGGGCGGCACCCAACCCTCGAGGATCTTCGATCCGCAGGTGGTCGGTGCGTCGACGGTGGTGAAGACATCCTTGAGCGCCAGCGGCACACCGGCCAGCGCCGACGGGGCCTGCCCGCCGGCAATCGCGTCGTCGGCGGCCTTGGCGGCCACAAGCGCCTCGGCGCCACTGACGTGCAGGAAAGCGCCGAGCTGATCATCGATCTCAGCGATGCGATCCAGATGCGCCTGGGTCACCTCCACCGAGCTGACCTCGCGCGCGGCGATCTTGTCGGCGAGTTCGGCGGCGGTCAGACCGGTGAGTTCGCCCGCGGCGCGGGTATCCGGAGTGCTCACTGCTCTTCTCCCAGGATCTGCGGGACTGCGAACCGATCCTGTTCGACGGCCGGCGCACCAGAAAGTGCTTCGTCGGTGGTCAGACCGGGTACCACGACGTCGGCGCGCAGCACGTTGCTCAGCTGTGCCGGATGTGCGGTGCCGGGTACGTCGTCGGCGGCCACTTCGGCCACCTGAGCGACGTGGGCGAGGATCGAATCAAGTTGCTGCGCATACTGATCGAGCTCGTCGTCGGTCAACGCCAACCGCGAGAGCCGAGCCAGATGTGCGACCTCGTCCCGCGAGATCGCCGAAGCGCTCGAGCCGGACTCCGGGGCCCCAGACATGGAATGCGTGTCCTTTCACCGCTGTGCAATTGGCTACCAGCCTATCGTCGCGGCCACCTCGCCAAACCGACGGTGTCAGCCCAGCCAGCGTTTGAGACGCGCGGTCAGCCACGGCAACACCAGATAGACCATCAGCGGAGTGCTGATCAACGTCGCGACGAGGGTCTTCACCACCAGCGGAACGTCGCCGAGATGTGCCACCACCAGGTAGTTCAGTGCCAGGCTCACCGGAAAGAAGCCCAGCCAGATGGTGATCGCCTGCTTCCACCGTGGCGGCGGCGCGCCGAGGACGCGGACCGCGTTGGTGAGGTGCTGCTGCGGTTCGAACCAGCCTTCGATGCCGGAGAGTCGATGAGTCGCGTACTCCACGGCCACGCCTTCCCCTCGGGACAGCCAGGCCTTTCGGACCGGTGACGAATCCCAATCCTCCAGCGCGGCCTCGTCGGCGAAGCGGTAGATCACGTAGTACTCGTCCGGCTTGCGCGATGATCGCAGCCACCCGCCGCCGAGGAATCCCGGGAATGTCCTGGCCAGCGCGATGCCCGCGTCGGTCCAGGTGACGAAGTCATGTTCCCGGCCCGGTTGGATGCGTCGGGCCACCGACGTCGTCACGTGGGTGACGTCCGGACCGTCATCCTCGATTTCGTCGTGCTCGATTTCGTTGTGCTCGGTGTCCTCACCGTCTGCCGGCATGCGCCCATCGTCGCGCGACGACGGCCCGGTTGCACGTCCGGCGGGTTCGGGGACTCCCCTGCGCAGACATCGTGCGCGCGTACGGTGGATTCGTGATCATCGTCACCTCCAACGACATCCCCGGCTACCGCATCGTCCACACGTTCGGCGAGTGCTTCGGCCTCACCGTCCGGTCCCGCAACATCGGCTCCAACATCGGCGCCGGATTCAAGGCGATGGCCGGCGGCGAACTCAAGGGCATCACCCAGCTCCTGCACGATTGCCGCCAGGAAGCCCTGCAACGTCTGGCCGCCGAGGCACAGCAACGCGGCGCCAACGCCGTCACCGCCTTCCGGTTCGAGACCACGGAGTTCGGCGGTACCGGCATCGAGGTTTGCGCATATGGCACCGCGGTCGGCATCGAGCCGTTCGCGCCGCCACAAGCACAGGCCTGAGCGCCCGCGGGCCCTGGCCCAACTCACGGACGTCGGATCGAGACGAGCACGTCGGCAGCGCCGGTGCGACAATGTCCGGCGTGTCCTACCTCTTACGGGTCTCCCTTCAGGATCGTCCGGGCAGCCTCGGCCTGCTCGCGGTCCAGCTGGGCTCGGTGGGCGCCGACATCCTGTCGTTGGAGGTCGTTGAACGTGGTGACGGCTATGCGGTCGACGATCTGGTGGTCGACGTGCCCCCCGGCGCGCTACCCGACAGCCTGATCACTGCCGCGGAAAAGGTGAAGGGGGTGCGGGTCGATTCGATCCGGCCCTATTCGGGACTTCTCGACACTCACCGTGAACTGGAGCTTGTGGATCAGGTCGCGACCGCCGACCAGGACCGTCTGCAGATCCTCGTCGACAATGCGCCGCGCGTGCTGCGGGTTTCCTGGGCGACGATCGTGAAGAGCGCCAGCGGCGGTGTCCTGCAATTGTTCGGTAGCTCGGGCGCCCCGGAAACGCCGCTCACCCGTGCCGACTGGCTACCCCTTGCCGAGGCGACCGAGCTCGACGGCAACGCGGACTGGGTACCGGCGAACTGGCAGGACATGGATACCCGAATGGCTGCCGCCCCGCTCGGCAGCAAGGACGACCCCGGCGGAAAGACGATCCTGTTGGGCCGCATCGGCGGTCCGGATTTCCGCCCCTCGGAAGTCGCCCGCCTGGGCTACCTGGCGGGGATCATCTCCTCGGTGTTGCGCGCCGACGGCTGAGTCGGCCGATCACGCTCAGTCCGCGGGCGCATCCTGCTCGACGACCGGCCCCTCGCCTGTTTCCAGCAACACTTTGAATCCGTCCTCGTCGAGAATCGGCACCCCGAGTTGTTCGGCCTTGTCGGCCTTGCTGCCGGGCGAATCACCGACGACGACGTAGTCGGTCTTTTTCGACACCGAACCCGACGCCTTCCCGCCGCGCTGCAGGATGGCCTCCTTGGCCCCGTCGCGGGAGAAGTCCTGTAGCGACCCGGTGACGACGATCGTCTTGCCCTCCAAGGTGCGCTCGATGCTCTCGTCCCGCACATCCTCCATGGAAACGCCTGCGGCACGCCATTTTTCGACGATCTCACGATGCCAGTCGACGGTGAACCAGTCGTGTACGCTATGCGCGAGGATCGCCCCGAGACCGCCGACGGCGGCGAGCCGCTCGACGTCGGCGGTCTCGATCGCGTCGAGTGATCCGAACTCGGTGGCCAGCGCACGAGCCGCGGTCGGGCCGACGTGGCGGATCGACAATCCGACGAGCACCCGCCACAGCGGAACGTCCTTGGCGGCTTGCAGATTGGCGAGCAGACGCTTGCCGTTGGCCGACAGTTGCCCACTTTTGGTGACGAAGAGCTCGGTCTTCTGTAGGTCGTCCGCGGTCAGTGCGAACAGATCTCCCTCGTTGGTGATGACCTTGGACGTGAGGAGCGCGGTGGCCGCCTCGTAGCCGAGGGCCTCGATGTCGAAGGATCCGCGGCCGGCGAGGTGGAACAGTCGTTCACGCAGCTGCGCGGGGCAGGATTGCGCATTGGGACAACGGATGTCGGCATCGCTGTCCTTCTCCGGGCGCAGTTCGGTGCCACATTCGGGACATTCAGTCGGCATGACGAAGGCCGACTCGGATCCGTCGCGAAGATCCACCACGGGTCCGAGGACCTCGGGGATCACGTCGCCGGCCTTGCGGATGGTGACGGTGTCGCCGATGAGGACACCTTTGCGTTTCACCTCGGACTCGTTGTGCAGCGTGGCTCGAGAGACGGTCGATCCGGCGACAAGCACGGGCTTCAGCACCGCGTACGGCGTGACTCGACCGGTCCGGCCGACACCCACTTCGATGCTGATCAGTTCGGTGGTCACTTCCTCGGGCGGGTATTTGTAGGCGATCGCCCAGCGAGGTGCGCGGGAGGTGGAGCCCAGGCGACGCTGAATGCCGAAGTCGTCGACCTTGACGACGATGCCGTCGATCTCGTGTTCGACGTCGTGGCGGTGTTCACCCCAATACTCGATCTTGTCCAGAATCGCCTGTGCGCCTGCCACTTTGGTGGTGTGTGTGGAGACCGGAAGCCCCCAGGCACCGAGCGCGAGATAAGCGTCATGCAGCGACGCCGGACGCCAGCCCTCGACGTGCCCGATGCCGTGACAGATCATCCGCAGCCGGCGTCGGGCGGTGATCTGCGGATTCTTCTGCCGCAGCGATCCGGCTGCGGAGTTGCGGGGGTTGGCGAACGGAACCTTGCCGTCGGCGACGAGGGATGCGTTGAGGGCCTCGAAGTCCTCGATGCGGAAGAACACCTCACCGCGCACTTCCAAGACGTCGGGAATCGGGTACTCGTCGGTGCCCTGCAGTCGCTCCGGGACGTCGGAGATGGTGCGGGCGTTGAGCGTGACGTCCTCGCCGGTGCGGCCGTCGCCGCGCGTCACGCCACGCTGCAGCACGCCGTCGACGTAGACCAGCGCGAGCGCGACCCCGTCGATCTTGAGTTCGCAGAGGAAGTCGGGGCTGATACCGGCGTCATTGTGGACACGGTCTACCCACGTGCGCATCTCGTCGGCGTCGAAGACGTTGTCCAGCGACAACATTCGCTCGAGATGGTCCACCGGCGTGAACGCGGTGGAGAATCCACCGCCGACCAGTTTGGTCGGCGAATCAGCGGTGGCCAGATCGGGGTGGACGTCCTCGAGTTCCTGCAGTTGCCGGAGCAGTCGATCGAACTCACCGTCGGAGATGATCGGTGCGTCTTTGACGTAGTAGCGGAACTGGTGGTCGCGGATCTCGTCGGCGAGGGCGGTCCATTGTTCGCGGTCGGCGGCAGTCGCGGGCGTCCCCTGGACTGTGCTGGTTGCCGGGTCTCCGGCGGATACGGGGTCTTCGGCCACCTTCCGAGCCTAGCGAAGCACTCCGACATGTCCGACGCACCTGGCATGCTCGAAGCAGACGACGACACATGCGAGAGCGAGGGAGCGACCAATGCCGGACGCCCACGACTGTGGTGGCAGCTTCGATCGATCCGACGATCGACCCGAGGGCGACCGCATGCGCGTCGGTGATCGGGCCGAGGTCAACGGCCGACACTCCACGCGATGCACGTCGACGTCCTCCCGGGACGGGAGTTGGTGGCTGTGCGATCGCCTTGAGGACCACTCGGGCGATCATGCGTCGATCTCGCTGTCGGGCATCGTGCTGGCCACGTGGACCGAAGGCGATTTCGACGCCCTGCTGCGCTGATCGAATAGCCTGACACCCATGCCGCACCCGATCATGTTCGACGACGCCGACCCGGCACTCGGTCGCGTCCGGGATATCGCGTTGGCGCTGCCGGAGGCCACCGAGGCGGTTGCGCACGGCCGCCCGACATTCCGCTGCGGCAAGATGTTCGGCGTCTACGGTGGCGGCCCCAAGGGCGGAAAGATCCGGTACGACCAGAGCGTCCTGTTCATCGCCGACGAGTCCGAACGCCAAGCGCTGGAAGAGGATTCGCGGTTCTTTGTACCCGCCTACTTCGGTCCGGCGGGGTGGCTCGGTCTGATCCTCGACGACAACACCGACTGGGACGAGGTCGCAGAACTCCTCGACGCCAGCTTTCGGCAAGTGGCGCCCAAGCGCGCCATTTCGGTCCTGGACGGCCGGTAAATTGTGATGTATCGGGACATAGGTGACAGTTCTGCATCAAGACATTGGTGACAGTTGGTGTATCAGGACTTCGGTGACGGTTTGTTGGGGTTGGGTCGTGGGCCGTGGGGTTGTCCGTTGCCGACGT
>JAEYMI010000033.1 GCA_023461275.1 Actinomycetes bacterium
GCAAGTTAGTTTGTGAACCTGTACAGCATTATAATACATAACTTAATCCTTGATAATTCAGACAAAACCATTGCTGAATATTATCTTAAGCTAAAGAATCTAAATAATATAAGTAATATTAATATAATTGAGTCTAAAGGATAAATAATACCAGCTAAAAACTATTTCAGGAGGTATCGAAATGATACAATTTAAAACGAAAAGCTTACAAACCAGTGGTATTCCACTAGGCGGAATCGGTACAGGTTCTGTGGAAATTCGGCCGGACGGTGAATTCCATGAATGGCAGATTTCCAACCAGGATAAATGGGCGAAATGCGTGGGTGGTTCAACCCGTAATGTAGATGACGGTGAAAACCTTGCCGGAGCCTTATCCTTTTATCTCCGCACAGAAGGCGAGGATAATAACAGCGAGCCGGTGCGTGTCCGCCGCTTGGGTTTTGGCCTTGGCCATGGACAGGACAGGGAAGAATATAACTATCGTATGTTCTCATGGATTAAGCCTGTGGATGAGATTCAGTTTACAGGAAAATTTCCCGTTGCAGAGCTGGAATATATAGACGAGGAGCTTCCGGTTGAAGTTATTTTAGAGGCAATTAATCCTTTCACACCCCATGATCATAAAACAGCTGGTACTCCGGGCTTTTATCTGAAATTCAAGATTAAAAATAAAACTAATAAAAAATTAAAAATATCTCTGGCCGGAAAGCTTAGAAACCTTTTAATAAATGAAAATCGTGATATAACAAGAGTAAATAAGATTGAATCAGAAAATGGCATAACCTCACTAAATATGGAAGTAATCGAGCATTGGGGACATTCCAGGGAGCATAATAATGGAAGTGCCAGCCTATCCGTAAGAGGTGGAAATCCAAGCTGGATAACAGGGGACTATGCCGCTTATATGAATGAGTATGTTGCCAATGGCGAATATGGCGTTGTAGAGGAATCCTTCTTATTCACACTAAGACGCGAAGGTAAATTACAATCCTCTAAAAATGAAATGGAATATAAAGACCCAATTCCAAATGATGATGACTTAAAAGGCCTCTCCGAAGAAAGATTGGACTATCATCTGGAAAAGCTTTTAGAATGTGCCTTTGCTCAAAGCGTAATGGATCGGGTTCTAAATGTTAAAAAGGAGCTTTTAAAAACTCGTGAGGGCAAGATTCATGCCGTATCCTATCTGCGTACCGTAAGAGATGCCTTAGCCGGCCATCATGCATCTATGCATGGTTCCTGGGGTGATGGCGCATTATGCTCAGACTTTGAGTTGGAAGCAGGAGAAACTCAGACCGTTGATTTCGTTTTTTCCTGGTATTTTCCTAACCATTACAGCTCTACAGGTGAATTACAGGGACATATGTATGAGAATTTCTTTAGAAGTGCTAAGGAAGTTAACCATTTTCTTGTACAGAACTTAGAAGTCATACCCGAAAAGGCAATAAACTTTGCAAATAATTTATTGAATACCAGCTTTGATCCGGCTTACGCTGATGCCTGGTCAATTCATCTTGCAACTTTAGTGAAATGCTCCTGGTGGATTAAATCCGGTGAATTCGGAATATGGGAAGGCCTGGGTTCATGCGGCTTCCATACCACGGATATTACGTATCATGGTTCTTTCGGAATTATCAGTCTGTTTCCGGAATTGCAAAAAGCCCAAATGGAGATGGGTGCAAAATTCCAACGTGAGGACGGAAGGGTTCACCATTTCTTCACACCGGATTTTTCTGCTGTTGACGACGGCTTCAACCGTGTGGATATGAACCCCCAGTTTGTACTTCTCCTCTGCCGTGATTATTTATATACCGGTGACAAGGAATATATAAAAAATCTCTGGAGTAATATCGTTAAGGCGATGGACAGTATAGCACAGCTCGATTCTGACGGTGACGGACTTCCGGATACCGGTACAAAACGCAACACCTATGATGCCTGGAATTTTTATGGCAATTCCACCTATATCTCCGGCCTATGGCTGGCTTCCCTAAAAGCAGCCGTAATACTTGCAGAAGAGATTGGTGACAGTATAAACGCAGGAAAATGGACAGACATTTTTGAAAAAGGCATACAATCCTTTGATAAAGCTTTATGGAATGGCGATTATTACAGACTTTGGGTTGACGGAGAAAACCGTGATGAATGCTGTATGACAAACCAGCTGGACGGCGAATGGTTTGCCAGAATGATTGGCCTTAATAACCTTTTACCAACAGACAAGCTGGAAACAGCCATGAAGTCCATTTTGAAAAATAATTTTTCCAGTGAAAACGGCTTAATTAATGCCACCTATCCGGAGGGAACAGACCCGACAATTTATACCTACAGAAACTGTCAGGCTGAAGCAAACTGGACCGGTGTAGAATATTCCATGGCGGCTCTTTGCATTATGCTTGGCATGGAGGACAATGCTAGGAAAATTGTTAAAAATGTGGACAAACGTTATCGTCGTATTGGCCAGGTTTGGAACCACGCTGAGTGTGGTGACCACTATTACAGACCACTTTCAAGTTGGTCTTTAATGCAGGCTTTAACCGGTTTCTTCTACAATGCTGCAAACCAAAGCCTGACGGTTTCCAAAACAGACACTGAGCTTAAGAGCCATGGCCCATGGGTGACCTCAACAGCTTGGGG
>JAEYMI010000034.1 GCA_023461275.1 Actinomycetes bacterium
TTACGGCGGCTATAGCGGAGGGGAAACGCCCGGCCCCATTCCGAACCCGGAAGCTAAGCCCTCCAGCGCCGATGGTACTGCACCCTAATCAGTGTGGGAGAGTAGGACACCGCCGAACACAATTTCAAAACCGTGGCCCCCGAAGATAATTCGGGGGCCATGGTTTGTTTGTGGCCTCTCGAGCCTGTGCGCAGATACTCGTCCCGAGTTCTCCGAACCCCCGACAAAGCGAATAGATTGACTGCCATGAGTGAACGCGATCGAAATCCCGGCCGCCACCGTCGAGGAGGGCCGACGGCCCGTCCCGCTCGGGATGACCGATCCCGGGCATCCGGCAAAGACGATGGACGGCCTCAGGACCCGTGGCTGCCCGAAGATGTGGCAGCCGCGGATCTGGACCCCGAGGTTCGCCGTGACCTTCTCAGCCTCGAGAAACTGACCGCAGATCGCGTCGGCCGGCATCTCGTGATGGTGACCCGGATGCTCGATGACGATCCGGCCCTGGCACTTGAGCATGCGCGAGCGGCCCGGCGTCGGGCGAGCCGGGTCGGTGTGGTCCGCGAGACGGCGGGGATCGCCGCATACAACGCAGGTGAATGGCAGGAGGCCGTGTCCGAGTTGCGTGCGGCCCGTCGAATCACCGGGAACGCCGCACTGCTCCCATTGATTGCCGACGCCGAACGCGGGTTGGGCCGTCCAGAACGTGCAATAGAGATCGCCCGCAGTGACGACGGCCGAGCCTTGAGTGGAGATGACTCCGCGGAGATGACGATCGTCGAAGCCGGCGCCCGCATCGACCTCGGTGAACCGCAGAAGGCCCTGGTGACACTGCAGCGCCAGAATTTGAAGCCCGGTCAAACCGGAACTGTTCCCGCGCGCCTCTACTATGCCTACGCCTCGGCCCTGCTGGCTGCTGGTCGTCGCGACGATGCCGTCACCTGGTACATGAACGCGGCCGCCGCCGATGTCGAGGACGTCACCGATGCCGAGCTCCGTCTCGTTGAGCTGACCGACGGCGACGCGGTCGAATCCGGCGCCGACGATTACGCCGGCGGTTCCGATGCCGGCGACGTCGATACCGATGCGGTCGAAGCGGTGGCGGCCACCGACGATGGTCTCAGCGACGAAGGTGTTACCGAGACGGCGGTTGCCGTCGAGGTGCCGGACTCGGACGGACCGGCGGCCACGACCGAAGATACCGAGCCGACGTCCGAGGACGATTCCGCTGTGGCGAGCCCGGTTGTGGCGAATCACGCGCCGGCGAGTGCTGATCCACAAGCCCCGGCTACCGAAGAGCCCACGCAGGAGACCGACGAGCGTGACGCCGCGGCGAATCGCGCGTTCGGCGATGTCTACGACGCCTTACTGCTGGATCTTGACGGAACCGTCTTCGCTGGTCATCGAGCCCTCCCCGGCGCTATCGAGACGCTCGCGAAGCTGCCGACACCGCGCTACTTCGTCACCAACAACGCGAGTCGACGTCCGGCGGAGGTCGCGGCCCATCTCATCGACCTCGGGTTCGATGCCGAGGCCGAACAGGTGATCACCAGCGCCCAGACGGCCGCACGCCTTCTCTCAGAACATCTCGAACCGGGGTCACGCGCGCTTGTGGTCGGCACCGACGGTCTGGCACAGGAAGTGCGCGAGGTCGGGATCGGGGTCACGCGCAGCGCGGACGATCGACCAGCGGCGGTGATCCAGGGCCATTCGACCGACACCGGTTGGGCGCAGCTGTCCGAGGCAGCGCTCGCGGTTCGTGCGGGTGCGCTGTGGATCGCCTGCAACATCGACGCGACGTTCCCTTCCGAGCGCGGCATGATGATCGGAAACGGGTCGATGGTCGCCGCGGTCGCGAATGCCACGGGCAAGACACCGTTGGTGGCCGGCAAGCCCGCGGCGCCGCTGATGGCCGATGCCATTGCCCGCAGTCGAGCACAGAATCCGCTCGTCGTCGGCGATCGCCTCGATACCGACATCGAAGGCGCACACGCTGTCGGTATCGACAGCCTGATGGTGCTCACCGGCGTCAACAATGCGCGGGATCTGCTTGCCGCGTCACCGCAGCAACGCCCCACCTTCGTGGTGGAGAACCTCACCGGGCTGCTCCACGACCCCGACGCCGTACGTATCGCCGACCACGACGGATGGAATGTCGAGGTCGGCGCATCGACGGCCACGGTGACCCGGAGCACCGTCGCCGCGGCGACCGAGAGTCTGCTCCCGGCGCTGGCCGCCGCGGTCTGGCGGGCCGGCGACCACGACGACATCGACTCGACACAGATCGTTGTGTCGTCGTCGGACGAGAACGTGTCGGATCTGCTGACCGCTCTCGGGCTCGGGTCGATGGACTAACTTGGATCACGTGAGTAGCCCCCAACCCCATGAATCGTCGCTCCACGAATCGTCCACGGATGGATCGTTCGGGACGCCGACCCCGCAGCCGGCTGATGCCGGTGATGACGTCGGCGAGCGCCTCGCCGCTGACGTCGGGGCACTGCTCGACGAGGTCGATGACACTCGACGGGCTGCGGGCGACACGTTCGACCTCGATGCCATCACCCGTCAGGCTGAGCTGCTCGAACGAGCACACGAATCGTTGACCTCGGCGCTCGACGCCGTGGACCGTCGATGAAGCCTCGCTGACCGATGGCTGCCCGTGCACGCCTGGACGCGGAGCTCGTGCGTCGCGGTCTCGCCCGATCTCGAGAGCAGGCCCGCGACCTGATTGCAGCGGGGTCGGTCAAGGTCAACGGCGTGATCGCCGCCAAACCGGCCACCAACGTCGGGCGAGACACCCCGATCGTGGTGGTCACCACGCCCGACGACGACTGGGCATCGCGCGGCGCGCATAAATTGATCGGTGCCCTCGATGCCTTCGCGGCCGACGGACTGCGGGTTGAGGGTCGACGATGCCTGGACGCCGGGGCGTCGACCGGCGGGTTCACCGATGTCTTACTTCGACGTGGCGCTTCCGAGGTGGTGGCCGCCGACGTCGGCTACGGGCAAATGATCTGGCGCCTGCAGAACGATGCTCGCGTGCGCGTCGTCGACCGTACCAATGTCCGGCACCTCACCCCTGAAACCATCGGTGGCCCAGTTGATCTCATCGTCGCCGACCTCTCGTTCATCTCGCTGTCGTTGGTGCTTCCCGCGCTGGCGGCGTGCCTGGCCGACGGCGGTGATCTGGTCCCGATGGTCAAGCCGCAGTTCGAGGTCGGCAAGGAGCGGGTGGGCAGCGGTGGTGTGGTCCGCGATCCGGCACTACGGGCCGACGCCGTGGCGGGGGTCGCCGACAACGCGGCCGCGCTCGGCCTGCGGACCCGAGGGGTGGTGGCGAGTCCATTGCCTGGTCCGTCGGGAAACGTGGAGTACTTTCTGTGGCTCACCGCCACATCCGGTGCCCGGGCCGCGGCCAACACACCCGACGGTCCGGCATCGGCCGAACTCGCGGACAACGATAAGGTCGGTAGTCGTGTCGGCGTCGACGGGGACATCACCGACTCCGACCGCGCGGCACGAATGCGGATGATTGTCGACGCGGTGGACAACGGACCCCGCTGACCACGAAGGGATCACAGTGACCAACGGGTCGGCGGCAACCACTTCGGACCGGGAGTTCCTGGTGGTCGCCCATACTGGTCGGGAGATCGTCACCCGCACGATGGAGTCGATCGCACGCCACTGCGCGGCAGCTGGTGTTGCGCTGCGGGTCATCGATCACGACATCGTCGCTCGCGACGCCGATCCGGTACCGCACTCGTTGTCGAGTCGGCCCGTCGTTCCCGGCCCGACCCCGCCGGAGAGTCATCCGGTCAATCCGCAGCAATTGCGAAGCATGGGCGTCGATGTCGAGGTGACCTCGGTCGGTCACGAGTCGGCGGAAGGCTGTGAGGTCGTCATCGTCCTCGGCGGCGACGGAACCTTCTTGCGCGCCGCTGAATTGGCCTACCCCGCCGGCGTCCCGGTACTCGGGGTGAATCTCGGCCACATCGGATTCCTCGCCGAAGCGGAGGCCAACGGGATCGACTCGGTGATGTCACAGCTGGTTGGTAGGGATTACCGGGTGGTTCCGCGAATGACCCTGGACGTCACCGTCATCAATCCCGCTACTCCGGAGGTGCCCCCGCAACGTAGCTGGGCACTCAACGAGGTCGCGATCTTGAATCAGACCAACCATGGCGTGCTGGAGTTGGTCACCGAGGTCGACGGCCGACCGGTCTCGGCGTTCGGCGCCGATGGCGTTCTGGTGTCGACACCGACCGGCTCGACGGCATATGCCTTCTCGGCGGGCGGACCGGTCATGTGGCCCGACTTGGAGGCGATCGTCGTGGTGCCGAGCAACGCCCACGCCCTCTTCGCCCGGCCGATGGTGACCAGTCCGCGTTCACGGATCGCCATCGAGATTGACAAGGCGGGACGATCGGCGATCGCAATGTGCGACGGACGTCGTAGTTTCGACGTGCCGGCAGGTGCGCGCGTAGAAGTGGTTCGCAGCGAACGATCCGTGCAATGGGTCCGAATCGACTCCGAGCCGTTCGCTGACCGGTTGGTGACGAAATTCAAACTGCCCGTGACGGGTTGGCGAGGACGGCCGGGATGATCGAAGCGACAACGATGATGACGGGGGATCGGTGACATGCTCGAAGAACTCTCGATCTCGGGACTCGGTGTCATCGAGAACGCCTCTGCGCAATTCCACGAGGGCTTCACCGTACTGACCGGCGAAACCGGTGCCGGCAAGACGATGGTCGTGTCGAGCCTGCACCTCCTCTCGGGTGCACGGGCGGAAGCCACACGTGTCCGCTCGGGCAGCCCGAAGGCGACCATCGAGGGACGTTTCCGTCTACCTCCGACCGATCAGCCCGGCACACCGAACGAGACGATCGCCGAGATCATCGAGAGCTCCGGCGCGGAACTCGACGACGGCGACACCCTGATCGCCGTCCGGACGGTGGGTTCGGACGGGCGCTCACGCGCCCACCTCGGCGGCCGGTCGGTACCCGTCGGAGTCCTCGGACAGCTGACCACCAGCCTGCTGACCATCCACGGCCAGAACGATCAGCTTCGGCTGATCAAACCCGATGCCCAACGCGAGGCGCTGGACACCTTCGCCGGACCCAAGATCGCGTCAGCACTGGCCGGATACCGGCGCAAACGAGACGACTGGATCGCTGTTCTCGACGAACTCGAACTTCGACGGACCAGCTCGCGTGACCTGGCGCAGGAAGCCGACAGGTTGAGGTTCGGCATCGACGAGATCGCCGCGGTGGATCCGCAACCGGGCGAAGACGACGAGCTGGCGCAGACCATCCGCCAACTCACCGACCTCGAGACGATTCGCGAGGCGGCGGAAACCTCACGCGAGATCGTCGCCGGTGACGCCGGTTCACTCGTCGACGGTCTCGGTCAGCTTCGTACGGTCCTCGAATCAACCGTCGACGAGACCCTGCGGGGTCTGCTGCCCCGGGTGACCGAGGCGTTGACCGTGGTGACCGATGTCGGCGCAGAACTCACCTCATTCGCGTCGGGTTTGCCCGCCGATGCTGCCGAACTGGACAAGTTGCTCAACCGGCAGGCCGAGCTCAAAGCGTTGGTCCGCAAGTACGCGCCCGACATCGACGGGGTGATCGCCTGGCGGACCGAGGCGGAGTCACGTCTTTCCCAGATCGATGACCCGGCCGGGTCGATCGAACAGTTGGAGGCCGCCGCCGACGCCGCACGCGCCGAGGTCGAGGCCGCGGCCGCGAAAATCCACTCCGCGCGCACGACGGCCGCCAAATCGATGGCCACCAAGGTATCGGCCGAACTGTCCGGGCTGGCGATGGGCGATGCGACCCTCGCGGTGGACGTGTCGGTCGACCCTCCGCAATCGGAGGACCGGCTCGCGATCACCGTGGCGGGCGCACCCGCTCACGCGGGATCCTCGGGCGCCGACCGCGTCGAATTCGCGTTGATCGCGCACAAGGGTGGAACGCCGCTGCCGATCGCGAAGTCCGCATCCGGCGGTGAGCTCTCCCGCGTGATGCTCGCGATGGAGGCGGTGCTCGCCTCGCCGACCCAGGGATCGATCATGGTGTTCGACGAGGTCGATGCCGGCGTCGGCGGTCGCGCAGCCGTCGAAATCGGCCGCAGACTCGCTCGACTTGCCCAGTCCCACCAGGTCATCGTGGTCACTCATCTGCCTCAGGTGGCGGCATTTGCTGACAATCATCTCGTGATCGGCAAGAATGTTTCATCGAAGGGATCGTCTCGACGTGCCGGCGGTGGGGTCACCAGTACCGTGACGACTCTCGACCGGGACGAACGAATCGCCGAGCTGGCTCGTATGCTGGCTGGGCTGGGTGACTCCGACACCGGGCGTGCACACGCCGAGGAGTTGCTGAACACCGCAGAAGCGGAGAAGGGACGGGGCGCCGCGCAGCACTGACGCCGAGGACGCGAGGAGCGTCCATCGGATCGGCCTACGGGCCACGGGCAAGCGGTCGGGGGATCGCGCGGTTGGGGGTCTACATCGTGGGGGAGTCATGGAAGTACCGAACGGTACAAGCGCTGCGCGGCAAGGTCGCGGCGCCACTTCGACGTATCTGGACCACACGATGACCGACGACGACCCCGAGAACAACTCAGTGCGCGTCTCCGACGAAGAGACCCTGAACCTGCTGGTCCACGAGGAGTATCTCGAGCCAGTCGTCCGCGAGGAACGACGCCGGGTGGAGGTCCGCAAGACCATCCGTACCGAGCCCGCCGAGGTATCGGTGATGGCTTTCACCGAGCGGGCCACCGTTCGTCGCCACCGCGTTGAGCGCGAGGTGGACGAAGTTCCCGAGCCGTACTGGAAAGACAACACGTACGTGATCCCGGTGGTCGAGGAAGAGCTCGTGGTGACACGCCGACTGGTGGTACGTGAAGAGGTTCACATCACGCGCACCAGCGGTACCGAGCAGGTAACCATTCCCGGCACAGTGCGGCGTGAGGTCATCGACATCGATGACCTCGATGACTCCGACGCACTCACCGATCCGGTGGTGGGCGAGGCCTCACCCACCGAGACCGATGAGGCATCGACCGCGGACAGTTCGGCAAGCGATGATCGCGTCGAGAACGATGTCGCTCCGGACGTCGCCGCCGAGTCCGATATTTCAGATCATGAGGGCGTGAATTCCGTACAGCTCAATGGAATTGACCACAACGGATCGTCGGTTGACGGTGCCGAGCAGTACCACGCCGCCCTCAACGGCGCCGTTGTCGCCGGCGACCATGACCTCGCCGACGGCGATACCGAACCCGGTGACGTTGCGGCCGGTGACAGCGGACCCGGTGACGTCGAACCCGGCGAGCCGGGCCACCTCAACGGTGATACCTACGCGGACGTTGCGCTGGAGCCCCACGACCTCGCCGCCGACGCCGAGACCGAGGTCGGCACCGTCGGCGATGACCTCGCTGCGCTGCCGATACCGTCGTCAAGCGATATGGTCTCGCCGGAAACGTTCGATGATGATTTGTGGTCATTGCGACCTGATATCGACGGCATTGCCGCCGCACACGTCGAACGGGAGTCGTCGGGGGGCGATCATCGAGTCGATGAAAGGGGAGGACATTTCGACGAAGCTGTGGCGGACGACGATCCGACGCCCCAGCGAGGACGGCACCGCCGACCGAACTGATCATTACGTGACCGATAACGACGCACACGATCACAACTCAATGCGCACAACCAAAATTTTGACGGTCGAGAGTCGGCTGTCAGAGATTCAGAAAGTGGGAGGGATCATGAATACGCTGGCGGTGGCCCGATGGTAGTCACCTTTGCGGGATACGACATCAAGGTCGGCACGCCGGTCATGTCCAGGGACGGCAAGGAAGTCGGTTCGGTGAAATCCACCGATGCTGACGACCTCGTGGTTGCTGTGCACGGCGACGACAAGCCTCTGGTGGTCAGCGAAAGGGGAGTCGCTGCGTTCGAGCCCGACTTCGTCCGGCTGGCGCAGAGCGCGGATTGGATCCAGAAGGGGCAGTGGAAGATCGCCCCCGCGGCCGGCGTGCGCACCCTGGGTGGTTATGCCACCGAGGCGCCCGTGCCCGCCGGAGTCGCCGCACCGCTGGCAGCGACCGCGGCATCAGGGTCGACGGCGACCGCGACGACAACCGCTCCGCCGCTCAACGGATCAACGTCGATCTCCAAGACCGACGACGAGGATTCGGTCACCGGCACCCCGTCGGCACCGGCCGCGACGGTCGATATTTCGACCAAGGATGCGACGCCCGCCCCGGCTGCGTCGTCGACGAGCAACAACACGGCCGCAGCCAACACTGCTGCTGCCACCACCGAGGATGAAGAGACCTCGACGGCGCCGACCGGCACCGAGCAGGCCCACGCGGTCAAGATCCACGCAGAGAACCTGGTCGCGCAGAAGCGTGAGGTCGCCAGCGGTGCAGTGACCGTGCGCAAGCGCGTCGTCGTCGACGACGAGTCGCTTGACGTCGACGTGTTCGAGGAGAAGGTCAAGGTCACTCGTCGCGATCTCGATCACGACGCGGATCCCGAGCATGTCTTCGAGGACTCCACCTTCGAGATCGAGTTGCTCAAGGAAGCGATCGATGTGTCGACCCGGGTGCGTGTTGTCGGGCAGGTCGCCCTCGACAAGCATCGTGTGACGCGCACCGAGAAGGTCAGCGGCCAGGTGCGTCGCGAAGAAGTCGACGTCGATCAGGTCGAGTACCCGGAGGTGCGCAAGCCCGGCGCGAAGTAACTGATGTTGCTCATGTGACAAAAGTTGCTGTTGTTACGGCGCGCCTCCCCGCGTGAGGGCATGTGACCGTCAATCATTGGCGCCATGAAGATGCCCGCGCTGCTCGCTCGAACCACCGATGAATTGCCTGGCGTCACCGGAATCGCCAGGATCGACAAGAACACCCGCCGGCTGCTCGAAAGGGTCGGTCCCGGTGACATAGCCATTCTCGACGAGGTGGATCTCGATCGGGTGACCGCGGACGCGCTTGTCGCGGCCAACGTGGTGGCGGTGGTGAATGCGTCGGCGTCGATCTCCGGGCGCTACCCGAACCTCGGTCCCGAGGTGCTGGTGGCGTCCGGCATCGTGCTGCTCGATGACGTGGGCACCGAGGTGTTCAAGCGCGTCAAGGATGGCGCCAAGGTGCGCGTCCATGATGACCGATTGATGGTTGGCGATCGTCGTCTCGCCAAAGGCGCCGAGCTCGACGAGCGCGCCATCGCCGACTTGATGATCAACGCCAAACGCGGCCTGGTCGACCACCTGGAAGCGTTCTCCGGTAACACGATCGAGTTCATTCGCAGCGAATCACCGTTGTTGATCGATGGCGTCGGGGTGCCTGAGGTGGATGTCTCGTTCTCCGGCAAGCACGTGGTGATCGTTGCCGACGGTGCGCATCGGGGCGAGGATCTGCGAGCGATCAAGCCGTTCATCAAGGAGTACTCGCCGGTGCTCGTCGGCGTCGGTGCCGGTGCCGACACCCTGGTCAAGGCGGGGTACAAGCCGTCGCTCATCGTCGGTGACCCCGAAGACATGAAAACCGCCACTCTCAAATGTGGTGCGCAGGTGGTTCTCCCGGCAGACACCGACGGGCACGCCAACGGGCTCGAGCGAATCCAGGATCTCGGAATCGGTGCGACGACCTTCCCGGCCGCGGGTTCGGCCGCCGACCTCGCGCTGCTGCTGACCGACCACCACGGCGCCGACCTCATCGTCACCGCGGGCTACGGCGGTGCCCTCGATGACTTCTTCGACCGGTCCCGTCGGGAGAGCACCCCGTCGATGTTCATGACCCGACTCAAGGTCGGTCCCAAACTCGTCGACGCCCGGGCCGTGGCGACCCTCTACCGCAGCCGGGTCTCCGGCGCGGCCATCGCGTGCGTAATCCTCGCGGCGTTGATCGCGGTGATCGCGGCAGTGTTGTTGTCGGGGATGGGTGCCGAGATCGTCGACTGGATGACCGTTCAGTCTCATCAACTCGTCGCCTGGGCGCGCGAGGTCTGGAACAGGTAGTCGATGATTTCGCCTCGCCAGCACGCGATCTCGCTCGTTGCGGTCTTCCTCGCTCTCGCGCTGGGGCTCTTCCTGGGGTCGGGGTTCCTCGGCGATCGGGTGAACTCCCTGACCGGCGCCAGCCGGGATCGTCTGGGCGACCTCGAGCAACAGAACCAGCAACTCAACGACAAACTCAACTCGGCCAACAGCTTCGACGCCGCGATGGCACCACGGCTGATCCGCGGTGCGCTCAAAGGGGATTCGGTACTCCTCGTCACGTTGCCGAATGCCAGTGACGCCGACGTCGACGCGGTGAAGGACTCGCTGTCACAGGCCGGTGCGTCGTTCTCCGGCCAGATCGTGCTCACCGACGCCTTCGTTCGGGACGAGAACGCCGAACAACTGCGAACCATCGTCGACCAGACGATCCCGCCGGGCACCGTCCTCCGACCAGAGCTGACCGATTCCGGCGGTCGCGCAGGCGACCTGCTCGGCGCGCTGACGTTGCATCGCAAAGCTCAGGAGTCGACATCGGCCGCCGACATGCGCACCGGTCTGCAGGCCATGCGTGACGGTGGTTTCATTCGCTACGCCGACAATGCGATCTCCCCGGCGACGCTGGTTGCCGTCGTCGGAGGCGACGCGCTTCCGGCAGATGCCGGCGCCCAGGGCCCGCAGATCGCCCGGTTCTCCGCAGCTCTTGCCGCACGTGGACAGGGCGGCGTGCTGGTCGGTCGGTCAGGGTCGGCCAACGGCGGATCCCCGATCGCGATCGTGCGTTCGGACCCATCACTGGGCAACGCGGTGTCGACGGTGGACAACATCGACCAGCAGACCGGCCGCATCACCACCATTCTCGTGCTCGCCGACGAATCCGACGGACGCACCGGGGCATACGGCACCGGGCCGGGCGCCAAGGCCATCACGGTTGGCGCCCCGGCTACCCCCGGAGGTCGTCCCGCCGCGTGAACCGCGCCCGGTCGCGCGAGGGGTGATCCGGGCGCGGCGCGGTGTGGTGGCGCGGAGTTCGGCGATGAGGTGTTACCCTGGAGTCCCGTAGGTAACCAGGCAATTCAGCCTGCCCAAGCCGACGGGAGGCGCATTTGCGACCACTTCGCCACGTTCATTCGGGCACAAAACACATCTTCGTCACGGGTGGCGTCGCGTCCTCGTTGGGTAAGGGGCTGACGGCGTCGAGCCTCGGCCAACTACTCACCGCGCGCGGACTGCGTGTCACCATGCAGAAGCTCGATCCGTATCTCAATGTGGATCCGGGCACCATGAATCCGTTTCAGCACGGTGAGGTTTTCGTCACCGAGGACGGTGCCGAGACCGATCTCGATGTCGGGCACTATGAACGGTTCCTCGATCGCAACCTGTCGCAATCGGCGAATGTGACCACCGGACAGGTGTATTCGTCGGTCATCGCCAAGGAGCGGCGCGGTGAGTATCTGGGCGAGACCGTCCAGGTGATCCCGCACATCACCGATGAATTGAAGGCTCGGGTGCTGGCCATGCGTACCCCGGGCGACGACGGACACGAGCCGGACGTCGTCATCACCGAGATCGGCGGCACCGTCGGTGACATTGAATCGTTGCCGTTCATCGAGGCCGCCCGGCAGATCCGCCACGACGTCGGTCGCGACAACGTGTTCTTCCTGCACGTCTCGCTGGTGCCTTATCTCGCGCCGTCGGGGGAGCTGAAAACCAAACCGACCCAACACTCGGTGGCCGCACTGCGCAATGTCGGTATCCAGCCCGACGCGCTGATCCTGCGCTGCGATCGGGACGTGCCGGAGGGGCTGAAGAAGAAGATCGCCCTGATGTGCGATGTCGATATCGACGGGGTGATCTCCACGCCGGATGCCCAGTCGATTTACGACATCCCCAAGGTGTTGCACGGTGAGCAGCTCGACGCGTACGTGGTCCGCAAGCTCGGTCTGCCGTTCCGGGATGTCGATTGGACCGAATGGGGAGAACTGCTCGACCGGGTACACGAACCCCGCGAGACGGTGACGGTCGCGCTGGTCGGCAAGTACGTCGATCTTCCTGACGCGTATCTGTCTGTGACCGAAGCGATTCGGGCCGGCGGTTTCGCTTGGCATGCTCGCACCGAGATCAGGTGGGTGCCGTCGGATGATTGTGAGACCCCCGAGGGTGCCCAGGCCGCGTTGAGCGATGTCGATGCGATCGTGATTCCCGGTGGATTCGGTATCCGCGGCATCGAGGGCAAGCTCGGCGCCATCAGTTACGCACGCCGGCGCGGGATCCCGCTGCTCGGCTTGTGTCTTGGCCTGCAGTGCGTGGTGATCGAGGCGGCTCGCTCGGCAGGGCTCGCCGATGCCAGCTCCACCGAATTCGATCCGGACACACCGTATCCGGTGATTTCGACGATGGCCGATCAGGCCGATGCGGTGGCCGGCGAGGCCGACCTCGGTGGCACGATGCGGTTGGGTGCCTACCCGGCGACCCTGCAGTCCGGCAGCGTGGTCGCGGAGTCGTACGGGACCACCGAGGTCTCCGAACGGCACCGTCATCGGTTCGAGGTGAACAACGCCTACCGCGACAAGATCGCCGAGTCGGGTCTGGTGTTCTCGGGCACCTCACCCGACGGTCATCTCGTCGAATTCGTCGAGTATCCGACGTCGGTGCATCCCTTCCTGGTGGCCACTCAGGCGCATCCCGAGCTCAAGAGCCGGCCGACGCGTCCGCACCCGCTGTTCCGGTCGTTGATCGATGCGGCGCTGAAATACAAAGACGCCGAACGGCTTCCGGTAGAACTCGGGGAATACGGTGCTCGGGCGGCCGGCGCTTGAGCGGCGCAGCATCGACGCATGGATCGGGCACTCATGATTTCGTCGTGCGGGATTCCCGGACGATCTATGAGGGCGCGATTCTGACGCTGCGGGTCGACGATGTCGCGATGCCGGGTGATCGGGTGGCCCAACGTGAGGTCGTCGAACACTACGGCGCGGTGGCGGTGGTCGCGATCGACGACCGCAACCGGGTCGCGATGGTGCGTCAGTACCGGCATCCGATCGGTCGTCGTCTGCTGGAACTCCCGGCCGGTCTACTCGACAAAGCCGATGAGGATCCGGTCGATGCGGCGCGGCGCGAACTCGCCGAAGAGGTCGATCTGGCTGCCGACCGGTGGCGGGTGCTGGTCGACATCGATCTGTCGCCGGGTTTCACCGACGAGGCGCTGCGCATGTATCTCGCCGACGGCCTGCATGAACTCGATGCGGCCGAGCGCGAGGACGAAGAGGCCGACATGTCGGTGGAGTGGGTACCGATCGACGAAGCGATCACCAAGGTGTTCGCCGGGGAGATCGTCAACGCGACCAGCGTGAGCGGTCTGCTTGCCGCGGACGCGGCCCTGCGTAGTGGCATCGAACTCCGAGACGTCACCGCAGCGTGGACCGATCGGCCCACCGCCCTCACCGAACGTAAGCGAGCCCGATGAGCGGGGTCGGTGCATAGTGAGCTGCCGACTCCGGTGAGCGCATCGATCGCCGCGCATATGGACCGCTACGTCGATCATCTGATCGTCGAGCGTGGCGCCGCGTCGAACACGGTGGCGTCCTACCGTCGTGACCTGGACCGTTACCTCGGGTACCTGTTCTCGCGCGGCATCGCTTCGGTAGATGAGATCGCCGAGAGTGATGTACGGGAGTTCCTCGTCGAACTGCGCCGCGGGGATGCCGACGCCGGGCGACCACCGCTGGCCGACTCGTCGATCGCGCGCACACTGGTCGCCACTCGCGGATTTCACAAGTTCGCCGCCGCTGAGGGCATCGCGTCCGACGACGTCGCCCACCGAGTCAGCCCGCCACGACCGGCTCAGCGACTGCCCAAGTCGTTGCCGGTGGATGCGGTGATCGCGATTCTCGAAGCGGCCGGTGCGCCAGATCATCCTCGGGCACTGCGTGACCGGGCGCTACTGGAACTGCTCTATAGCTGCGGCGCCCGGATTTCCGAGGCCATCGCACTCGACGTCGACGATCTCGATACCGAGTCCCGTGCCGTCCGGCTCCTCGGTAAGGGCGGGAAGGAACGGATCGTGCCGGTCGGTGGACCGGCCATCGAGGCCATCGACGCCTACCTGGTCCGTGGCCGGCCGGCGTTGGTGGCGCGATCGGAACCCGCGCTGTTCCTCAATGCCCGCGGCGGGCGACTGTCCCGACAAAGCGCCTGGCAGGTGCTGGTCACCGCCGCCGAACGCGCCGGACTGGACACCGCGGTGTCGCCGCACACGTTGCGCCACAGCTTCGCCACGCATCTGCTCGACGGCGGCGCCGATGTTCGCGTGGTCCAGGAATTGCTCGGTCACGCTTCGGTGACGACCACCCAGGTCTACACGCTGGTGACGGTGAACACGATGCGTGAGGTCTACGCGACCGCACATCCGAGGGCGCGGTGATGAGGGCGTTGGTGATGGGGGTATCGGTGATCGGAGTGTCTGGGCGGTCCTCGGCGATGCGCCGACAGTTCACGAACACAAACCACTACGCTGGGAACACCCGCGGAACCGAGTGCGAGGAGACGGCCCGTGATTGACGGCCGACCGCGGGATGTCATCTGGCCAGGCGAGAAGGGAGTGACGGACGGCGTGAGCACCCCGAATCGACCGAGGACCGAACCGCATCCCGACGAGCACTACCGGCTTCCGATCGGTGCCCCGCCCGTCGACGACGTGGCCGACAACGACACCGACGAGATCGGCCCCACCGGACGTCCGTACCGGTTCGTTCCCGAGCCCGCGCCGCTGGAACGCCACGGGCCGGCCACCGTCATCGCCGTCTGCAATCAAAAGGGTGGCGTCGGCAAGACCACGTCGACGATCAATCTGGGCGCCGCTCTCGCGGAGTACGGACGCCGGGTTCTGCTCGTCGACCTCGACCCGCAGGGCGCGTTGTCGGCCGGACTCGGTGTCCCGCACCACGATCTGGACCAGACCGTCTACAACCTGTTGGTGCCGCCGCAAGCCGACATCGAAGACGTGCTGATGCGCACCCGCGTCGACGGTCTCGATCTGCTGCCGAGCAACATCGATCTGTCTGCCGCGGAGATCCAGCTGGTCACCGAGGTCGGGCGCGAGCAGGCGTTGGCGCGGGCACTGCATCCGGTGCTCGATCGCTACGACTTCGTCCTTATCGACTGCCAGCCATCACTGGGCCTGCTCACGGTCAACGCGTTGGCCTGCTCGGATACCGTCGTCATCCCGATGGAATGCGAGTACTTCAGTCTGCGCGGGCTCGCCCTGCTCACCGACACCATCGACAAGGTGCACGACCGTCTCAATCCGCGCCTGGACCTCGGCGGCATCCTGGTCACGATGTTCGACGCCCGGACCCTGCACTCCCGCGAGGTGATGGCCCGCGTGGTCGAAGTCTTCGGCGACGCCGTCTACGACACGGTCATCAGCCGCACTGTCCGCTTCCCGGAGACCAGCGTCGCCGGCGAACCGATCACCTCGTGGGCGCCCCGTTCGGCCGGTGCCAAGGCCTATCGCGGGCTGGCCAAGGAAGTGATCGCTCGCAACACCAAGCACTCGTGATGTCGGTGGAGCAACAACCGGGCACCGACCCGGTGGCACCGACGATCGTCGAGGAGGGTGTGCCCGAGCTCGTCGGGTCTGCGGTGGTCGAGGCCGAGACGAATGAGTCCGCCGAGCCTGCCGCGTCGACCGGATTCCAGGTCAAACTGGCCAATTTCGAAGGCCCGTTCGATCTTCTGCTGAACCTGATCAACCAGCATCGCCTGGACGTCACCGAGGTGGCGTTGCACCTGGTGACCGACGACTTCATCGCTTACACCCGCGAGATGGGCTCGGAGATGGGGCTGGAGCAGACCACCGAGTTCCTGGTGGTCGCCGCGACCCTGCTCGACCTGAAGGCCGCGCGCTTGTTGCCGTCGGGGGAGGTCGACGACCCCGAGGACCTCGCCTTGCTGGAGGCTCGCGACCTGTTGTTCGCCCGGCTGCTGCAGTACCGCGCGTACAAGCAGGTGGCCGCACTCTTCGGGGAGCTCGAAGCCGCTGCGCTGCAACGCTATCCACGATCGGTCTCGTTGGAAGAGCAGTTCTCCGAGCTGTTGCCGGAAGTCACCCTCGGCGTCGACGCCGGCGGATTCGCCGAGGTGGCCGTCGCCGCGCTGACCCCGCGTCCCATCCCGACCGTCGGGCTCGACCACCTGCACGTGTCCAAGGTGTCGGTTCCCGAACAAGCTCGTCGCATCGTCGAACTGCTGACCGTCGAACCCGGCACGTGGCTGAGCTTCTCCGACCTTGTCGCCGAATGTGGAGACGGCCTCCAGGTGGTTGGCCGGTTCCTCGCACTCCTGGAATTGTTCCGCGAACGGGCCGTCACCTTCGAACAGCCCGAGGCATTGGGGGAGTTGCGAGTGTGCTGGAGCGGCGATCGCGACCCCGAGGACGTGAAGATGGATCGGGCAGAAGACTATGGATGAGATGAGTAACGAGCGGTCCACCGAACAAACCGTGCTCGACGTCGGGGAGGAGACTCCCACCCTCGACGACGATCGGTTGCGCGCTGCTCTGGAGGCGGTGCTGCTGATCGTCGACTCACCGGTCGGCACCGACGAACTCGCCAATGCCGTCGAGGAAGACCGAGGCCGCGTCCAGGAGATGCTGCAGCGGATTTCCGCCGAACTCACCGAGCAGCGCAGCGGGATGGACCTTCGCTACGCCGGCGACGGATGGCGCTACTACACCCGGGCCGAATATGCGCCCTACGTGGAACGACTCCTGCTCGACGGTGCGCGCAGCAAGCTCACCCGCGCCGCGCTGGAATCGTTGGCCGTCATCGCCTACCGCCAGCCCGTCACCCGCGCCCGCGTCAGCGCCATTCGCGGTGTCAACGTCGACGGAGTGATGCGGACGCTGGTGGCTCGCGGTCTGATCAGCGAGGTCGGTACCGAACCTCAGACGTCGGCGACGACGTACGGCACCACCGAGCTTTTCCTGGAACGTCTGGGCCTCGCGTCGCTGGCCGAACTGCCCGATCTCGCGCCACTGCTGCCCGATGTCGACGTGATCGACGATCTCGACGAGGAACTGCTCACCGATCCACGATTCGCCAAACTGGGTCGCCAGGCGTCAGACTCAGAAGAGACCACACTCGGTTCCGACTCGGCAGATGAGCTGCCAGCAGCGTCGGGGGCCGACGCAGACGATCAGGATTGAGACACATGGCATCCGCTGGCCGAGATGGCACACCGGGACGAAAGCAACCACGCTCGACGGGACGACCGACAGGAGCCGGCAAGCGCTCGGACTCCTCGAAGGGTTCGGATTACTCCAAGGGCTCCGACTCACCGCGCAGTGGTACGTCGAAGGGCGGGACGTCGAAGGGCGGCGCGGCCAAGAAGGGCCAGTCGCAGCACGGCCAGCCCCGGCAGGGCCAGCCGAAGAAGACCCATCGTAAGGGGTCGTCGCGGGTCGACGTCGAATCGGGCAAGGTGCGGTTGAACAATGCACGGCCCGCTCGTCATCAGACCGGACCCATCGACGATGACGCGACCCGTCACGACGAGAACGGCGCCACCTACGTCGCCGACGGTCTGCGACTGCAGAAGGTTCTCGCGCAGGCCGGTGTTGCCTCACGACGCGGCGCCGAGGAACTGATTGCGGCCGGACGAGTCGAAGTCGATGGGGAAATCGTCACCGAGCAGGGGTTGCGGATCGATCCGGACACCGCGGTGATCCGCGTCGACGGTGCTCGCGTGATCATCGATGAGACCCGGCAGTACCTCGCGCTGAACAAGCCGAAGGGCTGGCAGTCGACGATGTCGGATGACCAGGGGCGGCCGTGTGTCGGCGACATCGTCGCCGAACGCGTGATGGCCGGGCAGCGACTGTTCCATGTCGGACGGCTCGACGCCGATACCGAGGGGCTGCTGCTTCTGACCAATGACGGCGAACTGGCTCATCGGCTGATGCACCCGTCCTATGAGGTGCCCAAGACCTACCTGGCAACGCTCAAAGGCGAGGTGCCACGGGGCCTCGGGCGCACGCTGCGTGGCGGGATCGAGCTCGACGACGGCCCGGTGCGGGTCGATTCGTTCGCGATTCTCGAAGTGCACGAAGGACAGTCGCTCGTGCGCCTGAGTCTGCATGAGGGACGCAACCGCATCGTCCGACGGATGATGGAGGAAGTCGGCTTCCCGGTGACCAAGCTCGTCCGCACGCACGTCGGCCCGGTCGCACTCGGCGAGCAGCGTCCCGGCAGCCTGCGGGTGCTGGGCCGAGATGAGGTCGGAGTGCTGTACAAGGCGGTGGGAATGTGAGTGCCGCAACCGATTCCACCCGCAGCACGACCGAGCAAGCGCGCGTGGTGGCCATCGACGGCCCGGCCGGAACAGGTAAGTCCAGTGTGACCCGACTGCTCGCGCAGCGTGTCGGCGCGCAGTACCTCGACACCGGGGCAATGTATCGCGCCGCAACTCTGGCCGCACTGGATGCCGGTGTGCCGGTGACGGATTCGGATGCTGTGGCAGCGCTGGTCGCGTCGTCGGAGATCACCATCGACTCGACCGGTGACGATGGGGTAGCGGTGCATCTCAACGGCCGCGACGTCTCGCGTGAGATCCGGTCCGACGAGGTCACCGCCTCGGTGTCGGCTGTCTCGGCGATTCCTGCGGTGCGTGCCGAACTCGTTGCGCTGCAACGCCAGACCGCCGATAACTGTTTCGTTGTCGTCGAGGGGCGCGACATCGGCACGGTGGTGTTCCCGAACGCCGGGCTGAAGATCTTCTTAACCGCGAGCCCGGAGGCCCGTGCGCAGCGTCGGCACAAGCAGAACCTCGGCAGCGGGCGGGTCAGTGAGTATGACGACGTGTTGGCAGCGGTGAACAAACGTGATCATCTCGACTCGACGCGTGCTGTGTCGCCGCTGCGTGCAGCCGACGACGCGGTCGTCGTCGACACCAGTGACCTGACCATCGATGAGGTGCTCGATACGCTGACCGAGCTGGTCGCACAACGAATCGGAGTTGAGTCGTGAGCGAAGGGCCCATGTCAGACAATGACCTCACCGCACTTCCCGGCGATGGCACGTGGTCGGAGGAATCCGACTGGAACGTCGACGATTTCGACTTCGACGGCGAAGGTTCGGGTGAAAACCTGGCGGTGCCGACGGTCGCTATCGTCGGACGACCCAACGTCGGGAAGTCGACCCTGGTCAACCGCATCCTCGGTCGACGCGAAGCCGTCGTCGAGGACATCCCCGGTGTGACGCGTGACCGAGTCTCTTATCCCGCGACGTGGTCGGGTCGTCGGTTCACCGTCGTCGACACCGGCGGCTGGGAACCCGACGCCAAGGGATTGCAGCAGTCGGTCGCCCAGCAGGCCGAATTGGCCATGCGCACAGTCGATGCCATCATCCTGGTGGTCGACGCGACGGTGGGTGCCACCGCCACCGACGAGGCAGTCGCACGGGTGCTGCGCCGCTCCAAGACGCCGGTCATTCTGGCTGCCAACAAGGTGGACAGTGAACGTCTGGAGTCCGAGGCGGCGTCGTTGTGGTCACTGGGACTCGGTGAGCCGCACATGATTTCAGCGGCCCATGGCCGTGGATCCGGCGACCTCCTCGACGTCTTGCTGAAAGTGCTCCCCGAAACTCCCAGGGAGACAACCACCCTCGGCGGACCTCGGCGCGTGGCGCTGGTCGGTAAGCCGAACGTGGGAAAAAGTTCGCTGCTCAACAAGCTCGCCGGTTCGGAACGGTCGGTGGTCGACAACGTCGCCGGCACCACCGTCGACCCGGTCGATGAACTGATCGAACTCGACGGTGTCACATGGCAATTCGTCGACACCGCAGGTCTTCGACGCAAGGTGCGGACCGCGAGTGGGCACGAATACTACGCATCACTGCGTACGCGGGCCGCTCTCGACGCCGCCGAAGTGGCGATCCTGCTGATCGATGCCTCCGAACCGATCACCGAACAAGACCTCCGCGTGCTGACGATGATCATCGAGAGTGGCCGGGCACTGGTGATCGCGTTCAACAAGTGGGATCTCGTCGACGAGGATCGTCGCTATCAGCTCGACAAGGAGATCGACCGCGAACTGGCACGTGTCCCGTGGGCGCGTCGGGTGAACATCTCGGCGTTCACCGGACGATCGGTGCAGAAGCTGGTCCCCGCGCTGGAAGGCGCGCTGGAATCGTGGGACAAGCGCATCTCGACCGGGCCGCTGAACAACTGGCTCAAAGAGGTCATTGCGGCCACCCCACCGCCGCTGCGTGGTGGCCGACAGCCGCGAGTCATGTTCGCGACCCAGGCCGCGGTCCGTCCGCCGACATTCGTGCTGTTCACCACCGGTTTCCTCGAGGCCGGCTACCGACGATTCCTGGAACGGCGCCTGCGGGAGCAGTTCAATTTCGACGGCTCGCCGGTGCGCATCAACGTACGGGTCCGCGACAAACGGGATCGTCGCAAGCGCTGAGTCGCTCTCAGAACATTGGCGACAAAGGATTGAATGACTTCGCAACAGCGGAGGTGCGCTGATGTGAAGTCGTCGTATGGGATGATCTTCTCGTGCTTATTTTGGCAATCATCGTCTTCGGTATGGTCATCGGCGGGCTCGCTCAGCTTCTCATCGGCGGCAAGAACATGTGGACCATCGACTGGGGGCTCGCACTTGCTGCCGGCCTCATCGGGTCGTTTGTGGGTGGCCTGCTGATCAGCTTGCTGTCCGGCGATGGCCTTGCGATCCGCCCCAGCGGAATCATCGGTTCCTTGATCGGAGCGTTCCTCGTGACCGCAGGGTGGATCTGGTACAAGAAGCGCTCGACCACGTCGTAACGGCTGGTCGAGCCATGTTCTCGGGTGAGCTCGACACGCTCCGAGCAGGCGATTGGCTTCCGCGTCACGGCGTCGGCTAATCTTGTCGAGGCCCTTAACCGGGCCAACGGGCTGTGGCGCAGTTTGGTAGCGCACTTGACTGGGGGTCAAGTGGTCGCAGGTTCAAATCCTGTCAGCCCGACAATTGAAAGAGCAGTTCAGCGGCCATTGTCGGATCAACCGAGAATGGCCCCGACTTCATGGTTGAGCAACCGCCGACAGCATTGCCAGCTTTTCGTGACTCGGGCTGCCGGGTGCCGCGGTGTACACCAGCAATACATGGCCGGTATCGGGATCGGTGAGGGTCTGACAGAACACCTCGATCAATCCGAGATCCGGATGTAGGAACCGCTTTTCGATATCGGTCAGCCTCGTGCTCACGTCATGGGTTTGCCAGAGTTCGGCAAATTCAGGACTCTCCGCCAGCAACGCCTGCGCGATGTGAGCCGCGCGCGATCGCGGACCACCGCGGGTCGCGGCCTGGCGGAGTCGGGCGGTGTGCGCCGCCGCGTGATGCGCGTGATCCTCCGGGGGAAATCTCGACCGAGTCGCCGGATCGGTGAACCATCGATATGCGACGCTGCGACGGAGCCCGGTCAGCGAGGTTTCGTCGCCGAGCAGTGCCACCGCCATCGGGCTCTGCCGCAACGTCTCACCGGCATCATTGAGCACCGCCGCCGGAGTATCGGCCAGTCGGTCGATGATGCGGAGCATCCCCGGACTCACGTGATCTGGGCGCGCAATCCGATCGGGCGTGTTGGCCCCGGCGAGACGGAACAGGTGATCGCGTTCGTCGAGCGTGAGGTGCATCGCCTGCGCGAGCGCAGCGAGGATCTGCTCTGACGGGTGCGGACCTCGTTCCTGTTCCAGCCGCGTGTAGTAGTCACTCGACATCCCGGCGAGCATTGCGACCTCCTCGCGGCGAAGTCCCGGTGCGCGACGACGATTGCCGGTCGGCAACCCCACGTCGGCGGGTTGCAACGCCGAGCGACGTGCCCTGAGAAACTCGGCCAGCCCGGCCCTGTCCATGTGTTGCGCCTTCCGTCAACGGTTTACCGAACCAGTGTGGCGCGCGCAGGCGACCGCAACCAGGGATCGCCGATCCCCCGATCAGCGCGTCCTTCCGCACACTCTCGCCGACGCGTCGAATGGAGTCATATCGGTTGATCACCGATCACTCAACGAAGGAGACAGCATGAAGCTCACCGGAAACACCGTTTTCATCCCCGGCGCCACCTCAGGTCTCGGACTTGCGCTGGCGCGCGCACTGCATGGCGTCGGCAACACCGTGATCGTCGGCGGTCGGCGTACTGAGTTGCTCGCCTCGATTGCCAAAGACAATCCGGGCATCGAGACAGTCCGCATCGACACCTCTGATGCCGGGGATATCGCCGAGGTGAGCGCTGCCCTGCAATCACGGTTTCCCGATCTCAACGTCGTGATCCTGATGGCGGGCATCATGCGCGCCGAAGACCTCACCTCGGCCGACTTCCTTCCCACGGCCGAGCTGGAAGTCGTGACGAATATCCTTGGGCCGCTTCGCCTGATCGCGGCGTTCACCGAGTTCTTGGCAGACAAGCCCGGCGCCACGATCATCACGGTCTCCTCTGGGCTGGCCTTCACACCGATGCCTGCAACACCGACCTACAACGCGACCAAGGCAGCGATCCATTCGTTCAGCGAGACCGCCCGAATTCAGCTTGCGACCAAGGGAATTCAGGTTCTGGAGCTTGCTCCGCCGGCGGTGCAAACCGACCTCATGCCCGGCCAGGCCGACGCGCAGTGGGCGATGCCTTTGGACGAGTTCATCGATGAAGTGATGACGCTGCTTCCCGACGCAACCGACGAAATTCTCGTCGACAACGTGAAGCCTCTGCGCAATTCGGTGATCAACGGCAACTATGACGAACTCGTGAGCATGCTCGGCAGCCTGGGGTGATCAGGCGCACGACAGCCGGACCCGGATGGGGCTGAGCGCTGTCGATCGCTAATTGTTGCATACCTGCCGGACAGCATCGAGGTCGTCGACGGCGCGCGCGTCACCGCTGTCCAAGGCGTCGGCGAGCGACGATGAGTCGTTCGCCGGTGAAGCAGTCGACCGCGGTGGTGTGATGCGGGGCGGGCCACTGCGTGATGCCGTCGAGAAGCTCGTGGACGGAGGTGATGTAGTCGGCGACCGGCTCGTTGCGAGCGGCCATCGCAGCCCGGCCGATCTCTCGCACGGTATCGGCATCGGTGGGCACTGCCCGCCGAGGTCCCCACCGTGAGGTCGGCGTCGGCGAGGTCGATGCCGTTCTCCGCGAGCGTGTGGATGTAGGCGAGACAGAACCCGGTGAACCACTCACCGCCACCGCCTAATGCGATCGCGCGGTCTACACCCGAACCCAGCGGTTCGGTGGCTGGATACGGCGGTTTGGACAGGGTCATGCCCAACGGTAAGACGCTTGCATACGCTTCTCGGCATGGATTCGGTCAGTACCGGTGCGTTCACGGTCGTGTCGTTCAACGTCAACGGGATTCGCGCGGCGCGTCGTCGTGGATTCGACGACTGGCTGGCGGCACGATCGGCCGACGTCGTCGCCATGCAGGAATTGCGCTGTCCCGCATCCGAACTCGGAACATTCACGGGCTATTCGGTGGCAGCCGACGTCGGGTCGGTGCCCGGCCGCAATGGCGTTGCGATCCTGACGAAAGTGCCTCCGGTAGATGTACGTACCTGGGTGACCCATCCGCCGCGGGCCCGTGGCCTCGGTGAGTTCGCGGCGCAGGGTCGATACATCGAGGTCGACCTCGCCGACCGGCCGGTGACGGTGGCCTGCCTCTACCTGCCCAAAGGCGGGTTGCCGGCACACCGGCAGCGGCCGGACTCGATGCGCGACAAGCCCGACGGCGGCGCCAAATATGAACGCAAACAACGATTCCTCGCGGCCTTCGCGCGGGAACTCAACCACAATCGTCTCGCCGCCCAGCGGGCCGATCGCGAGTTCCTCCTCGTCGGTGATCTCAACATCGCCCACACCGAGCACGACGTGACCAACTGGCGTGCCGCCCGCAACATGGACGGATTTCTTCCCGAAGACCGCGCATGGTTCACATCGATTCTGGGAAAGCGTCGCCTCGTCGACGTCGTGCGACAGGCGCACGGTGACTGTCCCGGCCCACTGACGTGGTGGAGTTGGGCCGGCGAGTCGTTCAGCAAGGACGTCGGGTGGCGGGTGGATCACCAACTTGCAACGCCCGGTCTCGCGCGTGGCGCAGTTGAGGTCGTCGTCGACAAGGAACCGTCACCTGCCCAACGTCTGTCCGATCATGCGCCGCTCGTGGTGACCTACCGCTACGAACCCCGACGGGTGTGAGCGGCATTGTCGGCGTCATTGTGAATGAACTGGTCGGCCTGTGGATAAGTGACGCCGACCGGCGTGACAGTTCGATCGGCGAGGCACAGTGTGTCCCATGGGAATTCGTTACTATGCATATCCAGTCCCCGGTGACCTCGTCGACGACGCGCGGCGTGACCCCGGAAGGTTCCTCGGTGGTGATCCGCTCGCTGACGCCTGGCAGCTGGTGCCCTCCGGCGTCGAGACGGCCGCTGGGGGACTGATCACCGAAGGGGTGTTCGCCTTCGACGAGAACAAGCCTCGTCCGACGATGCTGTACCTGGACAAGGCCTACAGCGTGTTTCAAGCGCTCTTCGCGAGTAGCGACGACGGGCGCGGGCCGCGAAGTTCGTACGCGCTGGTCCAGGGTGAGCTGAGCGTGTCTTACGGAGAGGAGTATTTGTTCACGCCCTGGGTGCGAGTGCTCGATGCGGCTACCACCGCCGCCATCGCCGCCGACGTCAAGACATTCGAGCCCGTTGCAGAGGGTCATCCCGCGCTGACGATGCGACTCCCGTGGGCGGCAAAGACCATCAACGCGTATCTGGCTGACATGCGAGACTTCATGGCCGACCGGACTCGAGCGGGCGACGGCGTCGTGTACACGATCACATAAGCGGACCCTGGTCCGATTTCTTCGCGGGAACTACGATGATCAACGTGAAGATGTGCACGCATCCCGCACCGGAGTACCGAGAATGACGACTCTGACCGACATCCGCTCGACACCTGAACTCTCTTCGGCAGGCGGCACAATAGCGCTCTACCTGCACGGCTTCGGCTCCAACGAGCAGGACCTGGCCGGCCTCGCGCCGCTGACCACCCCCGACCTGCCATGGGCGTCGCTACGCGCACCACTGACGAACGGGCCCGGGGCATACGCCTGGTTTCAGATCACCACACCGGGCAACCCGGACCCCGAGCCCGTCGCTGCGGCAACCGAACTGGTGTGGCAGTGGATCGATCACAACCTGTCCGCCGACGCATCCATCATCGCGATCGGCTTCTCCCAGGGCGGACTGATGGCCACCCAGCTCCTGCGTACCCGGCCCGAACGTGTTTCTGCCACAGTGATTCTCGGCGGATTCGTGCAAGGTGCCGAGCAACCAGGTGACGGCACACTTGCCGCGACGCGACCGCAGGTGTTCTGGGGCCGGGGTGAGCAGGATCGGGTCATCGCGCCTATTGCCATCGATCGCACCCTCTCCTGGCTACCGGAGCATTCGACTCCGGACATCCGCACGTATCCGGGACTCGCGCACGGGGTCAACCAGAGCGAAATCGACGACGTCCGTGCATTTCTCGCCGGGATCAGCGTCGTCGGGCCGGCCACGTGACGTCGACACCGTGAACTCGCTGCCCGACGCCGGATCGGTATCGAGTTGGCAGGGTTGGGATCGGGGAGCGCGTGAGTACTCCCGTATCACCGTGGCCCTGTTCGCTGCGGGATTCGCGACCTTCGCGCAGATCTTCGACGCCCAGGCGGTGCTTCCGGCGGTGAGCCGCGACCTGGGCGTGGGTGCGGCCGCCGCTGCAACCACGGTGACGGCTTCGACCCTCGGGGTCGCGGTATCGGTCCTGCCGTGGGCGGCAGTGGCCGACCGCATCGGCCGGACACGCGCGATGACGATCAGCCTGCTGGCCGCGACCGTCATCGCGTTGATCGTCCCGTTTCTGCCCGGTTTCGGGCTCGTCATCGCCGGGCGTGCTGCTCTCGGCCTAACACTGGGTGCGGTCCCCGCCGTCGCGATGGCCTATCTCGCCGAGGAACTCGTCGCCCAGCGAGTAGCCATTGCGGCGGGAATCTTTGTCGCGGGCAACACCTTCGGTGGCATCTGCGGGCGCTTGATCGCCGGCCCGATGTCGGAGGCGATCGGTTGGCGGCCGGCGATGTTCACTGTCGCCATCATCTCCGCGGTGATGACGGCGATGTTCGTCACGCTCATTCCTCAGCCGCGAGGCTTTCACGCCGACGGCCCGTCGGAGTACTCGCTGAGAACGCGCATCCTGTTCCAGCTGCGCGACCCACTCATGCTTGGCCTCTACGCCCAGGGCTTCCTGCTGATGGGTGCGTTCGGGGCGGTCTACAACTTCTTCGGCTACCGACTTCAGTTGCCGCCGTACTCTATTCCGGCGTCGCTCGTCGGATTCCTGTTCGGGGTCTACCTGTTCGGCACGGCGGCCAGCCGGTACTCCGGCGCATTGGTGACGCGGTTCGGTGCCCGCACGGTGATCGTTGCCGGAACCGTCGCGATGTTGGTGGGCCTCGCGGTGATGCTCACCCCGTCACTCATCGGCGTGATCGGCGGGCTGATCGTTTTCACCATGGGCTGCTTCACCGCGCACCCAACCGCCAGCGGGCAGAGCGGAATCCGTGCACAGATCGGTCGTGCGCAGGCCACCGCGCTTTATCAGCTCGCCTGGCTCAGCGGTACCGCGATCATGGGGCTACTCGCCGGCGTCGCCTACGACGCGGCCGGTTGGCCGGCCACCGTGGCCGGTGCCGCCGCGATGTGCGTGCTCGCCATCGTCGCCGCGCTCACCCTGCTGGATCGCGCGGACCATGTCCCTGATGCTGCTGTGCGGCAAGGCGATAACGGCCACCGATAACAGCATCATGATCGGGTACTGGGTGATGAGTTGATCGGCGAACCAGTAGCTGCAGAGCTGTATGACAGATACCAGGGCCACGGGCACGGTGAGGAACCCGACGATGAGAAGAACGCCGAGCGTCACTTCGAGCAGTGGCACCGCGAACCCGAACAAGGTGGGTGACCCGGCGAGGATGTCGCCGGTGAACCAGCGATAGAAGCCCGGGACGCGCGGATTCTGTGCGGCGCTCTGGGTCACCAGCAGGATGTCGGACTTGCCGAATCCCGCACGGTACTTGACGATTCCCTCGTGCATCCAGAGGACTCCGAGCGCCACTCGGGCGAGGACGGCAACGATGACCGCTGCCGTCCGCACCGCGAGCGGGCCGACGGATGTCTGTATGCCGGTCACTTCGTCAACGCGGCCGCGCCGAACACAGCCTTGGCTTTGTCGCAGTGCACGACGACGTCGGTGAAGGTCGAGGTGTCCGTCCCGCTGGGGATGGTGAACGTCTGCTGCGCGGTGTCCGCCGCCACCGAACCGAGCTCAACCCCGGCCGATACATCCGACTCCGACGTGCCCTCTGCCAGATACAGGTGAAGGTCGGGGCCCTTGTCGGACGAGAAGCCGGTCAGCGTGACGGTCTGGCCCGACACCGTCGCTTTGCCTGCCACCGACTTCCCGTTCGCTCCGGCGAACGTGCCGGACACCGGGGACACGGGCATCGGCGACATGGAGATCGGGGACATGGGCATCGCCGCAGCGCTCGGCATGGCGGCTGTGCTCGGTGTAGCGGTCGGTGAGCCAGCGGAGCTGTCACTACATCCGGCGACTGCTGCGGTCAGGGCGATCGCGGCCAGTCCGCCGGCGAGAAATGTCTTGGTACGCATGAGATATCCTGTCGTCGTGACTTGGTGGTCGTGCCGGAAGGGCACGTGGACCAGTGAAGCAACGGCGACAACGGATTCCGTCGAATATGTCAGGTCGGTAATCGGATATGACGGTTCCGTAAGAGTTCGATAGTCGGGCGTGTGCTCGGTGTTGACCGGATACGCTCGTCTGCATGCAGGCAGGTGCCCGGGTGATGGTGGTGGAAGACGATGCCGCGGTGCGGACCGTCGTCGCCGATCATCTGCGCGCCGCCGGATGCGACGTGGCACAGCACGCCGATGGTGCCGCGGCGTGGGACGCCATCGCTCGACAGATGCCCGAGTTACTGATCCTCGACCGGATGGTGCCCGGGATCGACGGTGATGAACTCTGCCGCCGTATCCGGGCGGTATCGAATGTGCCGATCATCATGCTCACGGCCATGGATGGGTTCGATCGTCGGATCGAGGGACTGGAGTTTGGTGCCGACGACTACCTCACAAAACCGTTCTCGCTGCGCGAACTACATCTACGCGTCAACGCGCAACTGCGTCGGACCACTGCGACGGCAGCTCCACTGGCTTTCACCGCAGGGGGTTTCCGGGTGGACCCAGCACATCGACGCGTGTGGGTCGACGGAAACGAAATACCGCTCACAACAAGAGAATACGAATTGATGCTCTTCTTGGTCCGCAACGCCGGACGAGTGGTCAGTCGTGAAGAGATCCTCCGTGAGGTGTGGCAGTGGGCCTTCGGTGATGCCTCGACGGTGACCGTTCACGTGCGGCGCCTCCGCGAGAAGATCGAACCCGATCCGCGATCGCCACGCTATCTGCACACCGAATGGGGCGCTGGATACCGCTTCACCACACAGGGCGAATAGTGCTGTCCGTCAACGCGATTGTTCAGATCGTGGCCACCACCCTGGTGGCCACCGCGTCGGTTACCGGCCTGGCGATGCTCGCGTTGAGGATGATTCCGGGAGGAGGGATCGCCCGTCGACTCGGCGTCGTACTCGCCGGCCTGTCGCTGTCGATCGTCGTATCAACCATTGCTGTCGCCGCCGAAATGTATCTGTCGCAGCACGATCTACTCGTACTGGTGTGGGTCATCGGGATCTCGACGGTGATGAGCTTGGTCGCCGCGTGGAGTGTGACCGGGCGCAGTGTGCGCGCCTCGGTCTCTGCGGTCATCGCCGACGCCCGTCGAGTGGGGGAGGGCGACGTGGTCACCGCGACATCCACCGGTTGGCGTGAATTCGACTCGGTATCAACCGAACTCGCCGAGACATCACAGCGGCTCGCCGAGGCGCGCGTCCGGATCGCTGAGCTCGACGCCGCGCGTCGTCAGTTCTTTGCGTGGATCTCGCACGATCTGCGTACCCCGCTGGCCGGAATGAGCGCGATGGCCGAGGCGCTTGACGAAGGCACGGCGCGGGATCCGGACCACTACATTCGAACCATTCGATCGAAGGTCGACACGATCGACCACATGGTGAGTGATCTGTTCGAACTATCCACTCTGCAAACGGGATCGGTGACGTTGCGGCCCGAGATGGTGGTGCTGCTCGACCTCGTCAGCGATGCGGTCGCCGATGTCACCGCGGCCGCGGCCGAGCGCGGCATCGCCCTCGTCGACGACGGTATCGACGGTCATATCGTCTGGGCTGATCCGCGCGAATTGACCCGTGCCATCGGCAACCTGCTCAGCAACAGCGTTCGCTACGCGCCCAGTAACAGCACCATCACCATCCGCGCGGTCACCGAGGACGACGCTCATCTGGTGCTCAGCGTGATCGATCAGGGCGAGGGCGTGTCGTCGGAGAATCTTGGGCGAATCTTCGACGTCGGATGGCGGGCGGACACCACACGATCCCACGATGCCGGATCGCATAGTTCATCGCGCGCCGGCGCCGGACTCGGGCTGGCGATCGTGCGAGGCATCATCGAAGCCCACGGCGGCAGCGTCCGAGCTTCGAACAGTCCTGCCGGGTTTCAACTCGACCTACTGCTGCCGACGGTGGCTGCGGGATGATCAACGGGATTCGGCCGTGAGTGGCTGGTCCGACCCGAACGGACTGCGATGGCGATCAATCCGTCGATTCTCGCGAATGGCCATGAAGGCACCCAGAATCCAGAGCGGGAACTGGATCATCATCGCCCACCGAAACGACGACAGGTCGTAGGCGCCTCCGGGTGGCGAGGTCACCTGCAGGATCAATCCGATGCCGAACACCACGATCACGGTCGCGAGAAATCCGGCGCCGTTGACGATCCCGGTGGCGGTGCTGAGCTGGTCGGCCGGGTTGTGATCGCGGGCGATGTCGAAGGAGACCACCGACGCCGGACCGCCGACGCAGATGACGGCGGCGAGCACCACCAGCAGCCAGGTGGGTGCCGCGCCGGGCAGCGCGATCACCACGCCCCATGTGATTGCCTGCGCGGCAACCACACTGAGCACGATAATGATCCGGCGCTGGGCGAACCTCGCCGACAACGCACCGACCACCGGCCCGGCGACGAGCCCGAATGCCACCAAGACGGTCAGAATCGCCTTCGCCGCGGCGTCCGACAGCCCCTCGGCCCTGACCAGGAATGGATAACCCCACAACACACCGAACGCATTCGCCGCGAACGGGCAGGTGAAGTGTGCCCAGAACGCTAATCGGGTGCCCGGATTCGCCCACGCCACACGGACCCGGCGTCGAAGGTCATTGCCGGCGCCGGACTGATGACCGTCGTCGGACATCACCACCCACGTGAGGATCGTCAGCAGCGCAGTGGTCGCGGCCAGCCCGAGGAATCCCGGTGACCAGCCGACCGCGCGAACGAAGATGGCGAACGGAATCACGCTGATGATCTGCCCGAACTGGCCGAGCAGCCCGGTGACCTGGACCACCACGGGTGCGATGCGTCGCGGGAATCGAAGGCCGATGACACGCAGGATGCTCGGGAACACCGTCGCATCGCCGGCACCGAGGAACACTCGGGCACCGATGGCCAACCACGCCGACGGCGCGACCGCGAGCGCCACCTGCGACACCGCCATCAACACGATGCCGACGCTGAGGACACGCCGGGTGCCCCATCGGTCCAGGGCCAGGCCCACCGGGATCTGCGCGACGCCGTACACCGCCAGCTGCAGCACGGCGAACAACGACAGGGTCGCCGGATCCAGCGAGAAATGCTGTGCCGCATCGATGCCGAGGGCCGACAAGGACGTGCGGTTCGCGATCGCCACCACATACGCGGCGGCTCCAACGAACCACATACCGGCAAGCGTCGCCACCGATGTTGTTGGGCGTGAGGGCATGAGTGCGTTCCGGCGTTCGACAGGCGAGCCGTCATCGACGGTCAGGGACGCGCTCGACCGTACCGGTACTCTCCTGTCTGTCGCGACCCGGACTCTCAGGAAGGTGCGGCGTCAGGAACGCTCATACGGAATCTTCTCGCCGGCAGTGACCTCGAACGGCAGACGGTTGCCGGCCGGTGGGAGCGGGCAGGTGGCGAAGTCGATGAACGCGCACGGCAGGTTGACCGCACGATTGAAGTCGAGTTCGACGGTGCCGCCGGAGCGGAGGATCTCGTCGTCGGCGTCGATCGCGAGGCTGCGGTTGGCCGCGTAGGTGCTCACCCCCGACGTCTCATCGGTGAACAAGACGCTCAGGCCACCGGACTTGCCGTTGAATGCCACCAGCTGGTGCTGCTGACCGTCACGTTCGAGGGTCAGGACACCGGGGGAGACGTACACGTGCGCGAGCCCCTCGGCCACCGCCCCGACGGTGACCGGCCGCGGCTCGGCATAAGGTTCGAATCGTGCGGTCAGCACCCATGCCGGGTCGGCCGGAAACGCGGGCACCCCACGGAAATCGCGGACTGTGGGGGCTGCTTCGTCGTGCACGCGGATCAGGTATCCGTCGCCTCGGTGAGCGATCTCGACCTGCACACCGTCAACGTCGACGACCTCTCCGGCAGCGGTCGCACCCAACGCGAAATCACGGTCGGTGAAGTTCTCGCCCTCACCGGCGCGCAGGTGCGCGACGGCACCGTCGAACCACCAGGTGCCGGGGATCCCGTCGAAGCGATGTGGCTCGGTGTCGAGCCATTCCAGCCGGGTGATCGAGAGCCATCCCAGTGGCGCCGCGAGCGCTTGTTCGCGTTCGGTGTGCCACACATTCCATGCCTTGACGAAGTCGTGCTCGGTGAGAGTGTTGGTCATCTCAAGTCCTCACTGACGGAGTTGCATCGATATTTCATCGAACGTCGGACTCAAGTGCCCTATGCCGTTTCGGTCACGACGATTCGAACGCCCCGGTGGGTGTCGACGCCGGGCGCGCATTCAGCCGATCCATACCGTCTTGACGTTGCAGAACTCGCGGATGCCGTGCTGGGTGAGTTCACGTCCGTAGCCCGAGCGCTTCACGCCGCCGAATCCGAGTTCCGGGTACGAGGTGGTCATGCCGTTGATGAAGACCTGCCCGGACTCGATGGCGTCGATGAACCGGTCCTGTTCATCGGGGTCGGTGGTCCAGGCATTGCCGCCGAGGCCGAATGGGGTGTCGTTGGCGATGGTGATCGCCTGCTCGATGCCGTCGACGCGATACAACGTGGCCACCGGGCCGAACGCCTCGGCAGAGTACAGGTCCATGTCGGCGGTCACCCCGGCGATCACCGTCGGCTCGTAGAACCACCCGTTGCGATCAACCCGCTGGCCACCGATGAGGACCTTCGCGCCCTTCGACACCGCGTCGTCGACGAGCTGCTCGAGGTCGTCGCGGCCCTGTTCGGTGGCCAGCGGGCCGACGTCGGTTTTGTCATCGGTCGGATCGCCGACGACGAGCGCGCGGAACCCGTCGACGAAGGCATCGACGAACTCGTCGTAGACGTCGGCGTGCACGATGAACCGTTTTGCCGCGATACAGGATTGGCCGTTGTTCTGCACTCGCGCGGTGACCGCCGTCGACGCAGCCTTGGTGATGTCGGCGCTGGGCATCACGATGAAGGGGTCGCTGCCGCCGAGCTCGAGGACGGTGTGTTTGACCTCGTCACCGGCGACGGCAGCGACGGCACGCCCGGCCGGTTCGCTGCCGGTGAGGGTGGCGGCCTGCACGCGCGGATCACGCAGAATTCCCTCGATCATGTCCGAACCGATCAGCAGGGTCTGCAAACATCCTTCCGGAAAGCCGGCGCGACGCAAGACGTCGTCGATATAGAGCGCGGACTGCGGGACGTTCGACGCGTGCTTGAGTATGCCGACGTTGCCGGCCATCAGCGCGGGCGCGATGAACCGGACCGCTTGCCACAGCGGGAAGTTCCACGGCATGACCGCCAAGATCACGCCGAGGGGTTGGTAGCGCATGTACGCCTTGCTCGCGCCGACGGCTCCGGCGTCGACGATCTCGTCGTCGATCATCGATGCACCGTGCTCGGCGTAGTAACGAAAAGCCTTCGCGCACTTCAATGTTTCGGCCTTGGCCGACTTCAGGGTTTTACCCATCTCGAGAGTCATCATCGCGGCGACGTCGTCGGCTTCCGCCTCCAGCAGATCCGCGGTGGCGCGCAACCAGCCGGCGCGCTGCTCGAGGGATGTGGTGCGGTAGTCGGTGAAACATCGAACGGCGCGACCGAGTGCTTCGTCGACCTGTGCCTCGGTCAAGCTGTCGAATTCGCGGACGATCTGTCCGGTGGTCGGGTTGGTGGTGGCGATGGCCATGTCGGGGAACCTTTCACATGGGGTGCCCCACCATGCCTACCACTCGTTGGCATCAGCTGTGGCGGGGCCATCAGCTGTCGCGGCGAAGGCATCGATGATCGCCGCGACGAAGTGGTCGACGTCCTCGGCTCTGGTGTCCCAGGCGGTCATCCAGCGAACCTCACTGCGCGACGGATCCCAGTCGTAGAAGTGCACCGTCGCCCGGATTCGCTCGGCCATCCCGAACGGCAGCCGGGCGAACGCCGCATTCGCCGGACTCTCCTGGCTGAACGAGAATCCGGGCAGCGTCCCCTCGGCCATCGCCGACTCCAACGCCGCCCGAAGCCTCGCGGTCATCGCATTGGCGTGCCGTGCGTTGCGCACACCCAGATCGTCGTCGAACAGTGCCAGGAACTGGGCCGAACTGAACCGCATCTTGCTGGTCAGCTGCGTCGACGCCTTCCGTAGATAGCCAACCCGGCCGATGCGGTCCGGATCGAGAACCAGCACAGCCTCCGCGCCGAGCGCACCGTTCTTGGTGCCGCCGAGACTGACGACGTCGACACCGACGTCGGTGGTGAACGCCCGGAACTCGATGTCGAGAGCGGCGGCCGCGTTCCACAACCGCGAGCCGTCCACGTGCACGGTCATTCCGTGGGCGTGTGCGACCTCGCAGATGCTCCTGATCTCGTCGACGGTGTAGAGCGTTCCCAGCTCGGTGACCTGGGTGATGCTCACCGCCGCCGGCTGTGCCCGCTGTTCGTCGCCCAGATCCCCGACGGCCGCTGCGACGTCGTCGGCGGTGAGCTTGCCGTCGGCCGAATCGACTCCGAGGATCTTGATGCCGGAAACATGTTCGGGCGCAGCACCTTCGGAGGTATTGATGTGGGCGGTGGCCGGCGCGACGACGGCCGCGCCCCGCGGCAACGCGGCCGACAACGCCACGACGTTGGCGCCGGTGCCGTTGAACACCGGATAGATCTCGGCCCGCTCGCCGAACTGACTGCGGATCACCTCACGCAGCCTTTCGGTGTACATGTCAGCCCCGTATGGCGGGAGGTGGCCGCCGTTGGACGCGACGATCGCGGCCATCACGTCAGGATGAACGCCCGCGTAGTTGTCGCTGGCGAAGGCGTGGTGATCGGTGTCGTGAAGCGGTGTGGCGGTCATGGTTTCAGCGTAAGCCCGACCGTCGCCGATGCTTGTGGCGGCGAGATCGATCGTGGTCTGCGGGAATACGAGCGGCGTGAGCGTGTTGTCACCGAACATGAGCGAAGAACCGGAACTGAGCCCCACCGAGTGGGTGCGCGAGCAGACCAAGAAGATTCTCGAGCAGGGCACCACTGACGGAGTGCAGGTCATGGATCGCCCGATCGTCCTGTTCACCACCATCGGCGCGAAGTCCGGCAAGAAGCGGTACGTACCGCTCATGCGCGTCGAGGAGGACGGCAAATACGCGATGGTCGCCTCGAAGGGTGGCGCGCCGTCGCACCCGTCCTGGTACCACAACATCAAGGCGCATCCGCAGGTCACCGTGCAGGATGGCGACACGGTCACCGAGCTCACCGCGCGCGAGGTCGACGGCGCCGAACGTGAACACTGGTGGGAGCTGGCCGTGGCCGCGTACCCGCCCTACGCGGAATATCAGACCAAAACCGACAGAGAGATTCCGGTCTTCGTCCTGGAGTGACTCAAGGGGTCGTGTACCCACGACCACTCGATCGGCACCTGTGCCACCCTTATGGCATGACCGCCGATCCGGACGTCGAAGCACTGGCGGAACGTGTCCTCGACGCGCATCTCGCCTTCGCCAGAAGACGGCTGCTGGAATCCGGCGCCTTCGACGATCTGATCGCCACCGAGATCGACGGATTTCTCGACGACGCGGCCACAATCACGCTCGCCGAGGCCGTCACGCCGGAGATGATCAAGGACACCGCCTACAAGTACGCGGTACAGATGCCGTTGGCCGGTGTCATCCCGGAACTGGCCGGGCAGATAGCGGCCCGGCTGTACAACCATCAGGTCCAGGACGCCGTCTCGGTCGACGAGGTGATCGATCAACGACACTTCGATGCGCTCGTCGCGGCCGTCGCCGACATGGACGCGACCGATCGGATCATCAGGCGTGTCGTCGGGAGCCCGGCCGCGGTCGACATCTGTGTCGAGGTCATCGTCGCCGCCATCGAATCCGGTCTCCGCGAGTCCGCAGCCGACGACGAACCCAGAGGGCTACGGGAACGAGCCGCCGCTCGGCTGTCCTCGGCGGTTGCTCCGGTCTGGACGGTCATCGAAGCGGGCGCGGAGAAGGTGGTTCGGCCCGGGGCGCGGTTCATCCTCGATTCGGTGAAAGACGACGGAGCCGCGCAGATGCTCGACACCGCCCGCGAGATCTGGCGTAGCAATGCGTCGGAGTCGGTGGGCAACTTCCGTGAAGTGCTCACCGGCGATGACGTCGAGGACATGATCGTCGTCGGTATCGAGTTCTGGCAGACGTTTCGCGACACCGACTATTTCCGCGAATTGCTTTACGAGGCAATCGATCAGGTGTTTGACACGCTCGGCGAGCTGACCCTCACCGACATTCTGGCCAGCCTGGGTATCGAGCGGAGTGACCTCGTCGGAGAAGCCCACCGGTTCGGCCCGCCGGTGCTGGCAATGCTGGATCAGCGAGGCATGCTCGACGCCCTCCTGCGTCGACAGCTCGAGCCGTTCTACTCCTCGGACGCCTTCCGCGATGCGGTGGCACCCGACCGCGGAGTGTGATCCTGCGCTCAACAACTGGACCTCATGTGGGCTTGACGTTCTAGCGTGACTCTATGCGCGCGCTGACCTCCGCCGATCTGGCCCAGATCCAACACTTCAAGACGGCCTTCCGTCACCATCCGGCCGGCGTCGCGATTGTCGCCGGTGACGCACCGGACGGTCGTGCGGGACTGACCGTGTCGAGCCTCGCTTCGGTCGGTGTCGATCCGGCAGCGGTGTCGTTCTCGGTGAGCAGCGACCGCGGGAGTGCCGGCGCGGTGCTGGCCTCGCGGACTGTTGGTATCAGTCTGCTCGACGCCCGCCACGTCGACGTGGCGCGAGCCTTCGCTCTACCGGGTGCACCGCGGTTCACCGCGGAACAGCGATGGACGGCCTTCGACGACGAGACGCCCTACCTGGCCGATGCCCCCGCAGCCCTGCGATGCCGCATTGTCGGGGTGACCCCGATCGGGGCGTCATCGCTGGTGCTGGCGGAGGTCTTCGAGATCCGTGCCGGTGACCGGTCGGTGCCGATGGTGTACGTGGACAGGATGTTCCACGGTGTGACCGGCCGGATCTAGGCGCGGTCCGCGTCGTCGGGGAGCCCGGCGAACGTCTGTTTCACATCGCGGTACCAGCCCAATGCCTTACGTGGCCGACGCCAACGGCTCTTCATGTCATCGCGGGCCGGCTGGTGGGTGGCGTCGCCGGCATTCTCCGCATCTTTGAGGTGCTGGTCTTGCGCCTCGATGATGTCGTCGGCGGTCTCGCCGCGATGGATCAGCTCGCACGGTCCGCCGAGCTGGCGGCAGGTCATCGATTTCATGGTTGCTCCCTTTACGTTTCGGTGGATATCGGGGTTGGGTTCGGGTGTCAGAGCTCAGTGTGGTTGTGCACCGTCGCGGCGGGTCACGGTGTCCAGCACGGCGCGGTCGGCGCGGAAGGTGATGCGCGCGACGACGCCGTCGGTGACGTCGAAATCGAACAGCACCATCGGCGTACCGCGCTGATACCAGGCCGCGCCGGGCCGGTCGTCGGCAAACACCGCGAGCGCGGACTTCGCGCTGCCGTTGAAGAACTCGGCGATGCTGTGGCGGCCCTCGATGCGTGCCGGCGTGCCGATCGCCAGGGCCTCCGGATCGGCCGAAACGTGGGCGTCTGGTGCGAGCAACTCCAACAGGCGCGTGAAATCACCCTCGCGCGCTGCCGTCATGAAGGCGTCGACGACTTCCCAGTCGGCGAGCCGGTCGTCGGTGGCCGGCTGCCGGACCTTGGCTCGGGCGCGGGAGGCGAGTTTGCGGGCGGCGGTGGGGGAGACGTCGAGCGCGTCGGCGATCGTCGGGAAGTCGAACCCGAATGAATCGTGCATGATGAACGCGACCCGTTCAGCGGGTGACAGTCGATCGAGTACCACGGTGAGCGCGATGCCGACGGAATCCGCCAGTGCCGCAACATCGGCCGGGTTCGGCTCGTCAGAGGCGGTGTCGACGGGCTCGGCCGGTTCCGGGACGCGAGCGCGGAGCCGGTCCAGGCAGAGCCGACTCGCGACAGTCGTCAGCCACGCGGGTGGATTCTCGATAGCGGCGTCAGTGGATTCCCACCGCAACCAGACCTGCTGCACCACGTCCTCGGCCTCGTTGTCGGTACCGAGAATCCGGGTTGCGAGGCGGATCAGTCGTGGGCGTTCGGCTTCGAACTCGTCGATCGATGTCATCGTTGCTCCTGCTGTGAGTTGTCTCCTCCTTTGACGGAGCTGCCGACGCGAGTGTGACACCGGTGTGTCAGTACCGAGTGACACACTGGGCCGCATGACACTTCGCGTAGGAATGATCACTGTCGACACCACCGATCCGGTCCCGTTGGCCCGGTGGTGGGCCGAGCAGGTCGGTCGCGAGATCACTCAGGAGAACGACGGGTTCTTCGTGATCGTCGCTTCCGGCGACGGTTCGCCATTGCTTGGCTTTCAGAAGGTCGACGAGCCGACCCCGGGAAAGAACCGGGTCCACCTGGACATGGTCACGTCTGATCTCGGTGCGGAAGTGGATCGGCTCGTTGCCGACGGCGCCACCAAGATCGCCGACCACGAAATGCCCGGTTTCTCCTGGGTGACCCTCACCGATCCCGACGGCAACCAGTTCTGCGTGTCGGCGGCGCACTGATCCATCTGCGCGGCTATACGCGATTGTGACCGCAGCCTCTGGCGGCACTCCAGTCACATGCGTAACAATTGCCACTTGAATAACACCGGCAAGCGTCACTCCTGAGCTGGTGTGGTTGGGAGTGGAAATCGTGCATGCCCGTCAACTCGGTGACGTCGCCGAACGTCGCACTCGCCCCGGCAGGCGACCGTCGCTGCGCGGTCGCGTCACGGTCAGCGTGGTGGCCGTGGTGTCGTCGGCCCTTGCCTCACTGGTCGGGGTCGGACACGCGGTGGCGGCACCATGCGGTAACGCCGGGAACGGTTCCAGTGCGTTCGGGTCGTCGGGATCGGGATCCACGGGTTCGGCCGGATCGTCAGTGTTGCTCGGATCAGTCGGGTCGACCGGATCCGGTGGCGCCCGCTCAACCGGGCCACAGGGTCCGCTGCCGTTCTACCTCACGCCGACATCGCGAACCGTGTCGTGGGTGACCGGCCCCCGAAGCCCCAACTCGACCTTCAACCGGTTCGGAATCTCGGGTACCGACCTCGGTATCAGCTGGGACAACGGCAGCGGTCAGACGTTGATGGCATTCGGGGACACGTTCGGCAATTGTTCGCTCGCGGGCCAACAGTGGCGACACAACGTCCTGCTGCGGACTACGGATACCGATCTTGGCAACGGCATCTCGGTGCCCGACGGGGTCGCCGGCGACGATCGATCGGGGACGGTGATCGCACCCGGAAAGCCGAACTTCGCGCAAGAAATCATTGCAGCCCTGGGCATCTCGGGGATCGAGGTCACCGACATCCCGACCGCGGCGACCTCGGTGTCGTTGGGCGACGGCCGATTCCGCCAGATCATCAACTACATGTCGGTGCGATCCTGGGGGTCCGCCGGACACTGGGTCACCAATTTCTCGGCCATCGCCTACTCCGACAACAACGGCCAGAGTTGGCAGACCGACCAGAACACGATCTTGGTGAATGCACCGGTCACGCTCGCACTGCCGCGCGGACTTCCGCGGGTCAACGCGAACAACGGGAAGTTCCAGCAGAACGCCTACGTCCGCGGGCACGCCACACCGGGCACCGACGACGGCGACTACATGTACCAATTCGGTACGCCCAATGGACGTTTCGGTGCCGGGTTCCTTGCCAGGTTCAAACCCACCGATGTTCTCAGTCTGGATAGCTATCAGTACTGGGCCGGCGGTACGCGCGGCTGGGTGGACGATATCGGCCTCATTCCCGACGACGGCTCGGCGATCGTGGTACCCGCGCCGGTCACCGAACTCTCAGTGGCGTGGAGTCCGTACCTGAACAAGTACGTGATGCTCGACGGGGACAACGGCATCCGCATTCGTACCGCCTCGCGTCCGCAGGGGCCGTGGAGTGCGCCGACCAACATCGTTGCACCCGGTGCCGTCGTGCTCTACGGGCCGATGATGCTACCCACCTCGCCTGCGTTACAGGGCAATTCGCCGAATCTGTTCTTCAACGCATCGAGGTGGAGTGACTACAACGTGATGCTGGTCAAGACCGATCTGAGTCGTGTTCCGGGGCTTCGGTAGCCGAATCGACGTCCACAGAACCGTCGTTTGCCGGGTCGGTGTTTGCCGGATCGACGGCAGCTGAGTCGGCCGTCGGCGAACAGTAGGCGGCCAGGAATTCGGCCAACAGCCGCGCGGTGATCGGCCGGGGCAATGACTCCACGGCCGCGATGATCGCGGGCATGTCGAGTTGGTCGGCGCCACCGGCGTGCGGATCGATACCAGCACCCAGCAAGACTTGCTCGGCGGCATCACTGGGCAACGCCAAAGCATCTGCGACGGTGACCGTTCCGGCGTCAAATGCCGCAGCCAGCTCGGCGAGAGCCGGGGGCGCAGCGGCCGGGGGAGCCCCCGCGACATCGGCCGCCGCACGACCCGCCGCCTCGATGAACTCCTCTGCCACTGTGGCGGTGACCGGCGTGATGGTGAGGTGGGCGGTCGCGGGCAACACCGAGCCGTCGGTCTGGGTGAACCGGGGCTGGGCCTGGACGGTGAATCCGAGCTCGGCCATCGCGGAGCCCCACCGATGCGGATCGACGGGTTCGGCGGCGTCCTCGTCTGCGGCAACAGCAAAGACCGGTCCGGTGGGCGCACCCACCACGCGAAGCCCCGGAATCGAGGCGAATGCCCCGAGCAATCGTTGGGTGACCGACTCGACGGTGGCGACGAGTTCACCGAATCCGGCGTCGCCCAACGTCTTCGACACAGCCCACGCCGCAGCGAGCCCACCCGCGGACCTCGAACCAAGCAAGGTCGGGTTGACGACCGGATAGCCGGGCCAGTCGGTCAGCGAGAAGTACTGGGCGCGATGACGATCCCGGTTGGTGTACAGCAGCAGCGAGGATCCCTTCGGCGCATAGCCGTACTTGTGCAGGTCTGCCGACAAGCTGGTGACGCCCGGAACGCGAAAGTCCCACGGCGGCACGTCCTGCCACCACGGCAGGGCGAATCCGCCGAGGCAGGCATCGACATGGAACTCGATCGACTCCGAGCGGGCGATGTCGGCGATGTCAGCGATCGGATCGAGGGTGCCGGTGGGGTAGTTCGGTGCCGATGCGACGATCAGGACGGTATCGGCGTCGATGGCGGCCGCGACCGATGCGGGATCGACAGCCGTGGTCACCGGTGACACGGGAACGCGAATCGCTCTGACGCCGAACAGATCAGCGGCTTTCAGGAAAGCTGCATGCGCGGTGGTCGGCAGCACCATCGACGCCGCGCCGGGAGCGGCGCCGGCCGCGTCGCGCGCCGACTTGACCGCCAGCAGGCAACTCTCTGTGCCACCGGACGTGACCGAGCCGACCGTGGTCGGACCGTGAAAAACTGTGCGGCCCAGAGTGATCAGATCCTGCTCCATCCGCGCCACGGAACTGAACACGGTCGGGTCGAGTCCATTGATCGACTGCACCTGCCGGGCTGCCGCGGCCGCCACGTCGTCGAGGATCGCGAGTCCGGGATCGTAGACATAGGAGAGGATGCGTCCGCCGTGCGTCGGTGCGTCCTGCGCGCGCAGGGCGGTCAGTTCAGCGAGCGCGGCTCGGGCGCGTTCCTCGATGTCGTGAGTATTCATCGTGTGACCTCTCGAGTGATCGGTTCCCGAACACGTGGTTCCCGAACGTGTTTCAGCGTCAGCAGGCTCAGTGCGACCAGCGCGGCGGGCACCACCGAGAACCCGATCACGATCGCGGTGATCGCACTCGAGGACTGCGCGTGGGTCACTCCTGCGGTGGACGACACGAAGCCGCCGCACGCCAGGATCATCAGGAACACTCCGGGTCCCAGCGTGAGTCCGGTGGTTTCGCCCGCAGTCCACACCCCGGACATGGCCCCGCCACGATCGTGTCCGGTCGCCTGTGCGTCAGCGGAGATGATGTCGGGAAGCAGCGCCAACGGAAAGGCCTGCATCCCCGCGTATCCGATGCCGGCGGCGGCCACCGGCGCCATGATCCACCAACCAGGGGCCCACACCGCGATCACCATCGCGCAGGCCGCGACAAGGAAGACCGCAGACGAGCACATCAGACCCGTGAGTTTGCCTGCCCGACGACCGATCCGGGCCCACAGCGGCATCACCAGGATGGCGGGCGCGATCAATGCCGCGAACATGAGGGTCAGTGCCGTCGGGCTCGAGAGGACATAGGTGGCCACGTACTGGGCGCCGGCGAGCATGATCGCCGACGCGAGGGCTTGCAGGAAGAACACCGACAGCAGTCGTCGAAAGTCGCGATTGTCGGCGAGCGCGGCGAAGCCCGGCCGCCACTGGCCGGTTGCCTGCGCGGGTTCACCGCCCCATCGCAGTGTCGACGCCCGAGCAGCGACCCCGAATGTGGTGACCAGCATTCCGACGAAGATCACCGCACCCACGACGACGGCCATCACCGCGTATCCGGCGCGGCCGCCGCCGGCGGCATCTCGGATGGCCGGTCCGCCCGCGCCGACCACCAGAATCGTCGCGGCCAGCACCACAATGCGGGTGGTGACCAGCCGGGTCCGTTGGTCATAGTCGGCGGTGAGATCGGTGGGCAGCGCCACGTAGGGCACCTGGAACAGTCCATAGGCGACGGCGGCCAACGAGAACGCGACCAGGACCCACACCGAAGCCCACGTCGGGGACAGGGCACCGGGCGTGAGGAACGTGAGGACGAACAGCGGGAACAGTGCGAAAGAACCGATCGACATCAGCCGTCGACGGTGACCGCGTTGGGCCGCATCGACGTCGGACCGTGCGCCGATGAACGGGTTGACCACCACGTCGAGCAATTTGGGAACCACCACCACGACAGACGCCACCAGGGCTGCGACGCCGAGCGTATCGGTCAGGTAGTACGCCAGTACCAAACCGGGCAGCGTGGCGAAACCGCCGGTGCTGACGCTGCCGGCGGCGTAACCGGCCACCACCGTCCGTGGGAGTTGTTCCCCTGTGGCACCGTCACCCACGGTAGGCCTCGATCCGTTCCCACATCCTGGTGTAGGCCTCTGCGGCGGAGAAGAGATCGCCGATCAGCGCCGGACCATCGGGACCGGCCTGGACGCGCAAGCTCTCGATCCAGTCCGGGAGAAGTCCGTAATGCGCAGTGCCGTCGGTATTGATGTCGAATATCCGCGACCCGGAGCGCTGCCGATCGATTCGGCTGACACCGTCGGCGCCGATGAACGGATAGTGGACCGGATGTGTCCTCGCTGAGGGGCGGGGATGAGCCTGCTTGCCGAGCCCACCCATGTCCGGGCCGAACCCGACGCCGAACGGGAATCGCTGATCGCGCTGCGCGCGGAGGTAACGCCACGCGGAACCGAAGTCCGGCGGCATGTCGCCGTGGCGTCCGGATTCGCCCGGATCGGCTTCTGCCGGTGTCGCGAACAGCCCGACGATGCCGCCGGCCGCGAGGATCCGTCGATAGTTGCGTCGGTCGGTCCAGGTGTGTGAGGACACCACTCCCGGGTAATGCCGGGACTCGATGATGCCCAAGGCGCCTTCTGCCGACTTGACGCTGAAGTGGTCGATGTCGATCGCCATGTGGCGGTTGATGAGTCCGTTGATCGCGTGGGCACCGAGTGTGGAGAGTCCACGTGTGTTGCACCGCTGCGACGCCGGATATCCGACGACCGGGTTGTCCTTCTCGTCGCCGTCACAGGTCTGCACCTGCCACGGGTGTCCGGTGGAGAGCAGTTCCCCGGCGTTGACCGCGGCACCGGTCGCACCTTGGTCGAATCGGGTGCCGCCCAAGGCATTGTCGAACTTGTGCGTCAGGATCACCTGCCGCACACCCATCGCCGCGAGTTCGTCGAGGCCCCGATCGATGTCGGCGGCCGAACACTGCGGACGTCCCCTGATCTCCCGGCATCCGAACGGCTCGGAAATCTCGATGCCCAGAGTCACCGCGACCTTGCCCGCCGCGATGATCTGACGCGCCTGGGCTGCTGTGGTGGCGATGCGGAGGAACCCGCGTCCCGGTCCGCCGTTCTGTGCGTCGATGTAGTCGATGAGTTCGTGCAGCATCCGGTGCTGTACCCGGACCGACGTCATCTCGTCACACGGCTGGTCGCCTATCCAATAGCGTTCGCACAGAACACGATTCTGAACATAGTAGTTCTGGATCATCCGCAGGCCCGATCGCCAGGACCGTTCGATCCACCGATAGTAGGTCTGTTCGTGGGTCAGCGAATCCCACCGTGGCCAGTCGGGGAAGCTCGGCCATCCGGACGTGGCGTGCGGGCCAGGCCGTGACAGTACCTGCTCGGAGACCGCGGGGATGCCCTCGGGTTCGTGATCGGGGCAGTCCCGCAGCGCCACGGTCACTCCCAACGGACTGAACGGTGCGCCGCAATGCAATTCACCGCCCAGGAACTGCTCGGCCAGCAGATGCGCGTGCGAGTCGACGAAGCCGCGCAGTCGGCCGTTGTCGTCGGTTCCGGTGAACGTCGGTCCGCTGACGTCGATCTCGGGTTCCGGGAAGGACTGACATCCGTTTGCGCGGTGGATGTCCACGGTGTGTGCCGGGCCCGACGGGGCGGTGGGCGCGAGGACGTAGGTGCTGCCCGCCGATCGCCTCAGGGACCAGATCGCCGCGGGTGTCGGTTGGCCACCGCGAAGCACCGGATTCCCGCGCGGTGCCGCAGTCAACAGTCGTCGATCACGGTCGTAGAAGAGGAACCGTCCCAGCCCGGCCGGTTTCACGAAGAACGGGCCGGAGCCGCCGCCGATCCGGGCGTCGTCGACGAGATTCACGCACGCGCCGGCAAGCCGGTCGACGTCGTCGGTGGGTGCGCCGTGCGCCGGGGCAGCAGGTGAGATCACCGCGCCCACTGTCACCGTCACCACGAGCAGCCAGGTGACGAGAAACCAGAGACCGAGCACGGAAGTGGTGGTCGATGACCTGTGACGATCGGCCATCGAACGCAACCTCATGCGCGAGAGAGTAGGTGACCCGTGCAGTCAGCGCCCGACAATCAGTCATTTGGGCGCTCGGCGCACAAAAGTGCGTCGCCTGCGCCACCCACTGCCGAGGGGTCAGTCGAACAGTCGTCGGAGGAGGTTGGTCTCGGCCAGATCGACGAGCTCATCACCGCGACCCGACATCACCGTCCGCAGCGCGTAGAGGGTGAAGCCCTTGGCCTGGGCGGCCGTGATGGTCGGTGGAATGGAGAGCTCCTGACGTGCGGTCACTACGTCGAGCAGCGCCGGACCGTCATGAGCGAGGATCTCGCGAACCGCGCCCTCGAGGTCGTCGGGTTGCTCCACCCGCCGACCGAGAATGCCCATCCCGTTGGCCATGTCCGCGAAATTGGGATTCTCCAGATCGGTTCCGTAGTTCACGAAGCCGGCGGCCTTCATCTCCACCTCGACGAAGTTCAGCGACGAGTTGTTGAACACGACGACTTTGACCGGCAGCTTGTTCTGAGTCAGTGTGATCAGCTCACCGAGCAGCATGGTGAGTCCGCCGTCGCCGGCCATCGCGATCACCTGACGCGACGGAAACGCCGATTGCGCACCCACCGCCTGCGACAGCGCATTGGCCATCGATCCGTGGGTGAACGACCCGATGAGTCGCCGGGAGCCGTTCATCGTGAGGTACCGGGCCGCCCACACCACCGGCGACCCGACATCGGGGATGAAGACCGCGTCGTCGGATGCATTGTCGCTGAGAAGCTTTGCCAGATACTGCGGGTGGATCGGCGTACGGTTGCGGTCGTTGTCGGCGAGTTCGTCGAGACCAGCCCGCGCCTTGTGGTAGTGCTCGAGAGCCGACGCGAGATGGACACTGCTGCGGGATTTCTCCAGCAGCGGCAACAGTGCCGGGATGGTATCGGCGACGCTGCCCACCAATCCGATGTCGACCGGGGTTCGGCGCCCGATCTGTTGCCCGCGGATGTCGAGCTGGATGATCGTGGCCTTGGACGGATAAAACTGCTGATAGGGGAAATCGGTACCCAGCATGAGCAGGGTGTCGCACTTCTCGATCGCCCGATAGCCCGACGAAAAGCCCAGCAAGCCCGTCATTCCGACGTCGAAGGGGTTGTCATACTCGACGAACTCCTTGCCGCGCAGCGCATGCACGATCGGAGCCTGCAGAGCCGACGCCAGTTCGATGAGACTCTCGTGTGCGCCCGCCACACCGGCGCCGGCCAGGATGGTCACCGCTGCAGAACTGTTGAGAACCGATGCGACCCTGCGCAACTCGTCGTCGGTCGGTCGGACGATCCGGGGAATGGAGCGGATCGGCGCCCCACCGCGGGTACCGGAACTCTTGGCGAGGAAGGTCTCACCGGGGATGACCAGCACGGCCACGTCGCGTTGCTCGATCGCGGTCCGCATCGCGATCTCCAGCAGACGCGGCAGTTGCTCGGGCGTGTTCACCATCTCGCAGAATGCGCTGCACTCGCTGAACAACCGTTCCGGATGGGTCTCCTGGAAGTAGCCACTGCCGATCTCGTCGCCGGGGATGTGGGCGGCGATGGCCAGCACCGGGACCCGGCTGCGATGAGCGTCGTACAGCCCGTTGATCAGATGCAGGTTGCCCGGGCCGCAGCTGCCCGCGCACACGGCGAGCTCACCGGTGAGTGCGGCCTCGGCAGAGGAGGCGAAGGCCGCGGCCTCCTCGTGCCGGACATGCTGCCACGCGATCGTCCCATCGCGTCGCAGTGCGTCGGTGAAACCGTTGAGTGAGTCACCCGGGATGCCGTACACCCGTCGCACGCCGGCATCGCGGATGATCTCGACCATGGTATCGGCCACAGTCGTTGCCATAGAGGGCCTTTCGTCGTCGGAATGTCGGAGCGTCGGGCCGTACGGCAAAAACGTTCAATCGGTCAGCTCGGCGCGAACCGCAGCCCCGCGATCGCCTTCTGATTCCAGATGTCGGCGGTGATCTCGGCGGCCCGTACTGCGACCACGGTACCGCCGGTATCGAGGACCGCGATCGCGATGCGAGACAGCAGGTCGTATCCGGAGTCGTCGAGTTGCAGTGCGCCGGTGGTGTCGTCGACGGTGCCGAGGATGTCGATGGTGAAGTCGTAGACGAGGGTCTCGACCGCGCCAGTCGCGGCTGCTCTGCTGATGTCGGACAGATCGGTGGCCACCAATCCGCGTCCGACACCGTCGCCGATGCGTTCAACGAGCGCGTTGTTGGTCTCGGCGTTGATGGTGGACAGATGCTCGCGGATCACCGCGTCGATCTCGTCGGCGCGCAATTCGTCGGGCCCGCCGGGGAGGTGGACGATCCGGTGGTCGGTATCGGCGTTGGCATACATGTCCAGCAGCGGATCGGTTGCGAACACGAACAACGGCCGCTCGGTATTCGGATCCTGATGGTAGAGCTCACTTTTCACCGCTTCGGCGACGCGCTTGGCATACTTCTCCAGCAGGACCTTCTTGCCTTCGTCGCCAACCAGGCGTCGGACATGGCCTCGGTCGCGGACGGTGGCACGATTGGTGGCATCAGCGACATCGGTGGCGTGTTCGCCCTGAAGATCGAGTTCGGCGGCGCGGGTGGTCGCGGTGGCTTCCCACAGATTCCAACCATGCGCGGACAAGGTGAGCGCGAACGCTGACTGCGGCGTGGTCACCGCCCGGACGATCTGGCCGAGATCGAAGTAGTTGCCCACCTGGAGTTGATCCTCGAGTTCGTTGGGCAGTACGTAGAGGTCGGCGAAGTCGTCGGCGATGAAGATCGCCATCGACCGCGACAGCTTGTTCCACGCCTCATCGGTGCGGATTTTCTCCCAGTGCTCGCGGAGTGCCTGCTCGTGGTTGTGCCGCAAGCCTTCCTCGCGATCGCGAAGCGTACGGATGGCCCGATCGAATGCACTCTTGGCGCCCAGATGGCTCGCTTCCCACTGATCCGGCGCGGGTGAGGTCTGCGTATAGATCGTGATCGCCGTCTCATGCCGAGTTCCCAACTCGCGCAACTGATCTATGGTTGGCAGCTCGTAGCGGGCCATTGTGTTCCCTTCGTCGGTCGTGCTCGGCCCCCCGCCTTCCAGGATACTGATCGGCACACTCGAAGAGGCGGCTGTTGACCAATCAGGCTCCGTCCTGATGTGACAAATCGCTCACCGGCGCGGGGTGGACTCAGCGGCGACGGATGGCCGTGGGGCCGACAACGTCGGCGCCCAGCTCTCGCACGCGTTCGCGGAGGCCTCGATCAGCCGTTACCACCACGCGGCGTCGGTTCGGGTGCTCGGCGACGACAGCGACGATCGCATCGTCACCGGATCCGGCGGCCGCGACCACCTCGACGCCGGGCGCACCCTCCACCGATCGTGCGGCACCCTCGACGACCATCACCACGTCGACCGGGCCGGGCAGGTCCGGCAGGCCGGTCTCGCCGAGTGTGGTGATGGCGTCCCGGAGTCGCACGTTGGCGCCCGCACGGTCCTTCCACCATCCATCGGGGACCGACCCGACGACATTCGCGGCATCGACGATGATCAGCGGCCGTGCCGGATCGCCGCTCATCAGTTGTCGAGGACCTTGGCCACGGCGTCGGGCAGGGCGTCGATGGTCGCCACGTCTATGCCGAAGCGATGCTCCAGCAGGTCGAGCACCTCGCCGGCGTCGGCGAGCGACTTCTTCTCGGTCCCACCGCCACGACGATGGATCGACAGGTGACGTCCGCGCAGATTCCACCGTGCATCGTCGGCGACGATGGCCGCGTTCAGCCCGGTGACGAAATGCGACGACGGCTGAGTCGAGACGTACCAGCTCGCCACCTCGAGATCGATGCGCGGTCGCGCAGTATCGGCGAACAGATAGACCGGCCGCCATGTGCCGTCGATCAACGTCTCCATCGTCAACGGCGACGACGACCGCCACTCCGAGTCGTCTCGGGTGATCCGGAACGGTTCATGATCGGTCTCCTGCGGCTCGTCGAGCACATGGCGCAGGGGAGTGGTCGGCGTCTGTCCGCCGAATCCGACGTCGACCAGGCGTGGCCCGTCGAACTGCGGACTCATAATCCGCAGCAACTGATGAGTCTCGGCGGGAAGAGTATCGGTGTCCTTCATCCACACCACCCGGCCGGCCAGCGCATCGACGCTGAAACCCAGCTCCCGCAACACATATCCGAGTAGCCCGTTCTGCTCGAAGCAGTAGCCGCCCCGGCGTCGTCGAACGAGTTTGTCCTGCAGCGTCTCCGCGTCCAGGGCCGCGACCGCAATGCCCAGCAGTGGGTCGATTCCCTCGAACGGGATGTGCCGGATATGCGCGGCGACGATGCCGGCGAGCGTCTCGAGGGTTGGCGTCCGCGGACCGGTGTAGTCGATGCGAGCGAAGTAGGCGTCGAGGTCCACCGACGATTCCGGCGAGGTGGCAGAGCGGTGCGGGGGCATCGTCGCGGCCGGAACAGTCACGGTTGGATCGCTCATGCCTTGATCGTCGCACGCCAACTCTATGGTGGGCGGATGGGCTTCACCCGCACCGAACTGCTCGCGTTCGCCGGGCGCGAGATCGATGACCTCCTCGGCCCGGGCTGCCGCCTGCTGTTCGTCGGTATCAATCCCGGACTGTGGACGGCCGCGGTCGGCGCCCATTTCGCACGGCCGGGCAACCGGTTCTATCCGGCGCTGTATCGGGCCGGGATCACCGATCACCTCATCGACGCATCGACGGGGATGTCGGAGGCCGACCGGCGCTACCTCATCGACCGTGGCGTCGGGATCACCAACGTGGTGCCGAGAGCAACGGCAACAGCTGCCGAACTGTCCGACGACGAGGTCCGTGCCGGCGGACGCGCCCTGCTCGACCGCGTGTCGGCGATCGGACCCGAGGTGGTCGCCGTGGCCGGAATCACGGCGTATCGCACGGCCTTTGGCGAGCGCCATGCCGTGGTCGGTCCGCAGGAAAGGACGTGGCGATCGACGCGGGTGTGGGTGGTGCCCAACCCCAGCGGACTCAACGCTCACGAGACGGCCGATTCACTGGCCGCTGCCTACCGGGAAGCTGCGGAGGCCGCCGGGATCACCGGTCTGTCCGGCACTACAGGTCGGACGAGGAGATGACCCGACGACGAACCGACAGCAGTTGCGCTTCAGGATGGTCGGCGGCGCGGCGTTCGACGGCATCGAGGACGTCGACCACATGGGCTCGATCGGCGGCGACAACGCTGACACCGATCCCGGCACGCCGGTGCAGATCGAGGTTGTCCACCTCGGCCACCGAGACGCCGAAGCGTTTGGTCAGGTCGGCGATGATCGGCCGCACCACGGACCGCTTCTGCTTGAGAGACGCCACATCACCGAGGAGGTAATCGAACTCGGTCCAGCCGATCCACATGGCCTACTCGTCGACCGCCATCAGCGTGGCGACGTGGTCGGGAACGTATTTCGAGAGTGACCGCGGCGGTCGGTGGTAGTTGCCGCTCTCGATCGGCCGCTTGGGCAACGACACCTTTGGCTTGGCGACCTCGACGTAGTCGATCGACGACAGCAGATGCGAGATCATGTTCAGCCGGGCGTGCTTCTTGATATCGGACTCCACCACGAACCACGGACTCATCGCGGTGTCGGTGTGCACCATCATCTCGTCCTTGGCGCGTGAGTAGTCTTCCCACCGATAGACCGATTCGAGGTCCATCGGGCTCAGCTTCCATTGGCGCACAGGATCATTCATCCGCGACCGGAAGCGTCGGAGTTGCTCTTCGTCGGAGACCGAGAACCAATACTTGCGCAACAGGATGCCGTCGTCGATGAGCATCTGCTCGAAGATCGGTGTCTGGCGCAGGAACCTGGTGTGCTCCTCGGGTGTGCAGAACCCCATCACCTTTTCCACACCGGCGCGGTTGTACCAGGAACGGTCGAACAGCACGATCTCGCCCGGTGCGGGCAGGTGCGCGACGTAGCGCTGGTAGTACCACTGGCCGCGCTCGCGGTCGGTGGGCGCCGGGAGTGCCGCCACCCGCGCGATGCGGGGGCTCAGATATTCGGTGATGCGCTTGATGGTGCCGCCCTTGCCCGCGGCGTCGCGACCCTCGAAGACCACCACCACACGGGTGCCGGTCTCGCGCACCCACTCCTGAAGTTTCACGAGTTCGGTCTGGAGTCGGAACATCTCCGCCTCGTAGACGTCGTTGGCGATCTTGAGTCTCTTGGACGTGTTCTTGCCCGACGCGGTCTTGTCCTTGGACTTCTTCGACATTCGACGAGAATACGGCCAGCGCTGCCGGTTCGCGGGCAACCCGGCGCAGAGCGGGCCGAAGGGCCCAGCCGGTGAGGGGCTCAGCGAGTCGCGAGCTCACCCACGGCGGCGATCTCCGATTCGAGTTCGGCAACCGAGGCGTCGATCCGTTCCCGGGAGAAGTCGTTGATCTCCAGACCTTCCACGATCTCCCATCGGCCGCCGACGGCACGAACAGGGAATGAGCAGACCAGACCTTCTCGGACGCCGTATGCCCCGGTCGACGGCAGCGCGGCCGACGTCCAGTCGTCGGCGGGAGTACCCAGCACCCAATCGTGGACGTGATCGATGGTCGCGTTGGCCGCCGATGCAGCGCTCGAGGCGCCTCTGGCCTCGATGATCGCGGTGCCGCGTCGCGCGACCGTCGGGATGAACTCGTCCACCAGCCACGTGCGGTCAGCGGCGACGTCGGCTCCGCTGCGCTCTCCCACCCGGGCGTGGAAGAGGTCCGGGTACTGGGTGGCGGAGTGATTGCCCCACACCGAGATCCGGCTGATCTGCGACACCGGGGTGTCGGTGTGACGCGCTACCTGGGCGATGGCGCGATTGTGGTCCAGGCGGGTCAGGGCGGTGAACCGTTCGGCCGGGATCTCCGGCGCGTTGGCCGAGGCGATGGCCGCGTTGGTATTGGCCGGGTTGCCGACCACGATGGTGCGGATGTCGTCGGCGGCGACCTCGTTGAGGATGGCGCCCTGCTCGGCGAAGATGGCGGCATTCGCGCTGAGGAGATCCCCGCGTTCCATGCCCTTGCTGCGCGGACGCGCGCCTATCAGTAATGCGAAGCCGGCGCCGTCGAAGGCCTGTCGCGGATCGTCGAAGATGTCGACCGAGTGCAGCAGGGGAAACGCTCCGTCGTCGAGTTCCATTGCGGTACCGACCGCCGCGGAGAGCGCCTGGGGCAGTTCGAGGAGCCGAAGCCGGACCGGCCGGTCGTGGCCGAGCATCGCGCCGGCCGCGATACGAAACAGGCTGGCGTAGCCGATACTCCCCGCCGCTCCCGTGACGGTGACGACTGCTGGTGCAACATCGTTCATGGCGTGGCGTGCCTCTCGTCGATGTGAGGGTCGGCGCACCCGGCGGCCGCAGCCACACCGGTATCCGATCACTGAGACCACCGTAGCCGACCCCTCTCGGACCCAGGATGGCTGGTCGGACGTGGGAACCGACCGCGTACCGTGGAGGCGATTCACCCCCTGGATGCCGGGGTCGAGACCGATGACGAGGACGAATCAGGAGAACATTCGGTGGGAAAACTGACGAACAGCATGTGGCGGGTCCTGGGTGCCCAGAGTTCGCGGAATCAGTCGAAGTCGGTATCCCTGATCACCGCGGCCGCCGCCCATACCGAGTGGGCGGCCGACATCGACGACGCCGACGTGACCACTACGGCCGAGAAGCTGGACATGGCCGACAAAGGGGACCGGGCTCGGTTCCTGGCATTGGTGCGCGAGGTGGCCGACAGATCACTGGGGTTGCGCCCGTTCGATGTTCAGCTCCAGGGTGCGTTACGACTGTTGGAAGGCGACGTCATCGAGATGGCCACCGGCGAGGGCAAGACCCTCGCGGGCGCGATCGCGGCGGTCGGTTTCGTGTTGCAGGGGCATCGCGTTCACGTGATCTCGGTGAACGACTATCTCGCCACTCGAGATGCCGAATGGATGAAGCCGATGTTCGACGCATTCGGCATCGATTCGCGAGCGGTGTCGGAGAAGTCGACACGTGACGAGCGCAAGCGCGCCTATGCCGCCGACATCGTCTACGGATCGGTGAACGAGATCGGTTTCGACGTGTTGCGTGACCAGCTCGCGGTGACCGAGGACGAACTGGTGTCGGCGACGCCGGACGTGGCCATCATCGACGAGGCCGACTCGGTGCTCGTCGACGAGGCACTCATCCCGCTGGTGTTGGCCGGCTCGACCGAGACCGAGGTGCCCGATCGGGCGATCCACGAGGTTGTCGCGAAGCTGAAGAACAAGCACTACGACATCGATGCCGAGGGACGCAACGTGTCCCTCACCGATGAGGGCGCGCAGTTCGTCGAGGCCGAGCTCGGCGGCATCGACCTCTACGACACGGAACACGTCGGCACGACGCTGGTCCATGTCAACGTGGCGATGCATGCCCACTATCTGCTCGAGCGCGACATCCACTACATCGTCCGCGACGGCGGTGTACATCTGATCAACGCCTCACGCGGCCGGGTGGCTCAGCTGCAGCGCTGGCCAGACGGCGTACAGGCGGCGGTGGAGATCAAAGAGGGGCTCAGCCAGACCGACTCCGGCGAGGTCATCGACACCATCACCGTGCAGGCGCTCATCGGCCGCTATCCGATCAAGTGCGGAATGACGGGCACCGCTCTGGCCGCCGGTGAACAGTTCCGGCAGTTCTACGAGCTGCGGGTCTCCCAGATCCCACCGAACACGCCCAACGTTCGTATCGACCTGCCCGACCGGGTCTACGACACCAAGGCGAACAAGGTCGAGGCGATCGTCAACTACGTCAAGGAGATTCACGAGACCGGGCAGCCGATCCTGATCGGCACGCACGACGTCGCCGAATCGGAGGAGCTGGCCTACTTCCTGGACAAAGCCGGGGTGTCGAGCGTCGTGCTCAACGCCAAGAACGACGCCGAAGAAGCCACGATCATCGCCGAGGCCGGCAAGCTCGACGCCGTCACCGTGTCCACCCAGATGGCCGGCCGTGGCACCGATATCCGTCTGGGCGGATCGGCGCAGGACGACGACGAGCACACCCGGGTCATCGAACTCGGCGGCCTCTGCGTCATCGGCACCGGCCGCTACGACACCGAACGACTCGACAACCAGCTCCGGGGTCGTGCCGGACGCCAGGGCGACCTGGGAACGTCGATCTTCTTCTCCAGCATCGAGGACCCGGTGGTCACCAAGAACCTCGCGTTCAAACGTGATCCGGTCGCGCAGTCCGAGGACGGGTCGATGGGGTCCAAGGGCGTCGACCTCATCGAGCAGGCCCAGCGTGTCGCCGAGGGCGTGATGCTCGAGCTGCATGCCAACACCTGGCGGTACAACACGTTGGTCAACCAGCAACGCGACATCGTCGTTCGACGGCGCAACCAGGTGTTGACCACCGACACCGCCCTCGACGAGCTCAAGGAACTCGAACCCGACCGATATGCCGAACTGGCCGAGACCGTGGACCATGACGTCCTCGTGCAGGCGGCGCGCGAGATCATGCTGTTCCACATCGACCGCGGCTGGGCCGATCACCTGGCGTTCGTCTCCGATGTCCGCGCCAGCATCCACCTGCGATCCATCGGCAAGCAGAGTCCGCTCGATGAGTTCCACAAACTGATCCTCGACGAGTTCTCGACGCTGCCCAACGACGCCGTCGAGGCCGCCCGGACCACATTCCGGGAGGCGGTCATCAACGCCGACGGTGTCGACCTGGGAGCCGCGGATCTACACCGGTCCACCACGACGTGGACCTACATGGTGCACGACAATCTGTTCGCGTCGGGCGGCGCGAAAACGCTACAGGGCATCATCGGCGTCTTCCGGTGAACACCCCCGACCGGTCGGCCCCTGACGGGGTCATCCCAGACCGGGTCATCACCATCCCCAACGCGCTCAGCGTGTTGCGGCTGCTGCTGATTCCGGTGTTCTGCTGGCTGATCCTGGTGGAGAAGGCCGACGGCTGGGCACTGGTGGTGCTGGTGTTCTCGGGCTTCTCCGACTGGGCCGACGGCAAGTTGGCCCGCATCCTCGATCAGTCGTCGAAGATCGGTGCCCTGCTCGACCCCGCGGCCGATCGGCTCTACATCGTGGTGATCCCGGTGGTGTTCGGGATTCGTGGAATCCTGCCGTGGTGGATCATCGGTGTGATCATCGCGCGCGATGTGTTGTTGTTCGCGACCGGACCACTACTGCGCAGCCGTGGCCTGCTGGCTTTGCCGACCATCTACATCGGTAAGGCGGCCACCTTCGCCTTGATGAGCGCGTTCCCGTTGCTGCTCGCCGGACAACTGGACTCGATCATCGGTACCATCTGCTATCCGATCGGGTGGGCGTTCCTCATCTGGGGCGTCGCGTTGTACCTGTGGTCGTTCGTGCTGTATTGGTACCAAACGGTTCTCGTGATGCAGCGGATGCCGCCGGCGACAGCCACGTGATCGACGACCGACCCTCTACACCCGAATTCATGTCCGGCATATGAGTCCTGCCACCCGAAAGGTGACCTCCGTGAGCACAGTCCCCAACGAGTTGTCCTACACCTCAGAGCACGAGTGGGTGCAGAAGGTGGGCCCGAACACCGTGTTGGTGGGTATCACCGACTTCGCGCAGAGTCAGCTCGGCGATGTGGTCTTCGTCCAGCTTCCGGCCGTCGACGATGAGGTCACCGACGGCGAGTCCTTTGCCGAGGTCGAGTCGACCAAAACGGTGTCCGACATCTACGGGCCGCTGTCGGGCACGGTGTCGAAGATCAACTCCGAACTCGAGGAATCCCCCGAACTGGTGAACTCGGATCCGTATGGCGATGGGTGGCTGGTGGAGATCACCGTCGCCGACGACGTCAACCTCGACACGACTTTCTCATCGTTCCTCGACGCCGAGGCCTACACGGCGCTGACAGCCCAGGACTGACAGCCTCGACGTCTCGGCGCGAGGAGTATCGATGCAGGTGGCAGTCACATCGAGGGCATCGTAACGAGCCGACAACGAGCGCGACATCCCGATCAGGTCCTCACCGCTGTGCGGCTATGATCGTCGGTGTCCTCATCGACTCGCCGGACGGCGGGATCGACACAGCACGGTACGGTTTACGACTAAGCACAGCGGAATGAGAACGGCGAACGATCTGCTAGATCGGACGCGTACATGGTCGGGGTTCGCCGCTCGACGCGATGCACGTGCCACCCACAAGGTGGCGGTGGCCGCATCGAGGTCGACACCGACGACGACGAAGGAGAACTGGTGAGCGAAAACGACAGGGACTTCGAGGCGCCGGTGGAAACCACCTCGGTCTTCCGAGAGGAGTTCATCAACGAACTCGATTCCGGAGCACCGTCCTCGGGAGAACCCGCCGATACCGGGGTGGAGAAGCTCTCGCCCGGCACGGCGTTGCTTGTCGTCAAGCGCGGTCCCAATGCCGGTTCGCGGTTCCTGCTGGATCAGCCGACGACCTCGGCCGGCCGGCATCCCGACAGCGACATCTTCCTCGACGACGTGACCGTGAGTCGTCGGCACGCCGAGTTCCGGCTCGGCGACAACGACTTTCAGGTCGTCGACGTCGGCAGCCTCAACGGCACCTACGTCAACCGCGAGCCGGTCGACACCGCACCGTTGGCCAACGGCGATGAGGTTCAGATCGGAAAGTTCCGCCTGGTGTTCCTGAGCGGACCGCGCGACGGCAACGCGGGTTCCTAGCGTCGTGTCGGCGGCCCCGGCGAGTAGGCGCGGCGAAGGCTCGATGTCCATCGGGGCCGTCCTCGCCCTACTTCGCGAAGATTTTCCGGACGTTTCGATCTCCAAGATCCGATTCCTGGAGTCCGAGGGTCTGGTGACCCCCGAGCGTGCACCGTCGGGGTATCGGCGATTCAGCGAGTCCGACTGCGAGCGACTGCGCTTCGTCCTCACCGCACAGCGTGACCGATACCTGCCGCTCAAGGTCATCAAGGAACAACTCGACGCTATCGACCATGACGGTGGGGACGGCGCAGGAGCACCGCGTCTGCTGTCCTCGGCGCGTGGAGCGATCGCGCCCGCGACCGATTTCGGGTCGCGCGGCGGTCGGGTATCGCGGGAGACGCTGATCGAACGCACCGGCGCCGACGCCGCATTCATCACTGAATTGCAGCGCAACGGATTGCTGACCGCCGGGGCGGCCGGTTTCTTCGACGAAGACGCCGTCAGGTTGGTCGAAGCCGCTGCGGCGCTGGCCAACTACGGTGTCGAGATCCGGCACCTGCGCGCGTTCAAGGTCTCTGCCGATCGGGAGGCCGGTCTGGTCGCGCAGATAGCCAACCCGATCGCGAAGGGCAAGGGCACCGGCGCCCGAGATCGTGCCGAGGAACTGGTGCGCGAGATCGCGGCCCTGTCGGTCACGCTGCACACACAGTTGGTCAAGGCTGCGGTGCGTGGGGTTCTCGACTGACGCCTCGCGAACCTTGTGCGCTCGACCGCCCAAGCGAACAATCGCGGTGTAGCGTCGAGGTCATCGTTGCGCACCCAACCGGTAGGGAGCAGGTGAGTTATGAGTGAGATGCGTGTCGTCGGCATTCGAGTCGAGCCACCACAAAGCCAGCCTGTGCTGCTCTTGCGCGAGGTGAGCGGCGAGCGTTACCTACCGATTTGGATCGGTCAGAGCGAGGCGGCCTCGATTGCGCTGCGCCAGAAGGGTATCGAGCCGCCGCGGCCCCTGACTCACGATCTCATCGTCAACCTGATCGCCGATTTCGGCAGAACTCTGGTCGAGGTGCGGATCGTCGATATGCAGGAGGGCACGTTCTACGCCGAGATGGTTTTCGACGGCGACCTTCGGGTCTCGGCTCGGCCGTCGGATTCGATCGCGGTCGCGATGCGCGCCGAGGTGCCGATCATCGCCGACGAAGGTGTTCTCGTCGAGGCCGGGCTCCTCATTCCCGATGAGGACGACGACGCGGGGGAGAACGCCGACGGTAGTGACGACGAGGTCGAGAAGTTCAAGGAGTTCCTCGATAACGTCTCTCCGGACGACTTCAAGGCAAGCGGCGGCGCCTGACCCGCGGGTCGGCCCGTGCGACGCGAGCCAGATCACGAAACGGACTCCGATCGGTCACCAAAGGTCTCGATCTCAACCGAAGGTTGAGGCTCTTGCGCGCGTCGCGTTGATCACGAGCAGTCACGCCCATAACGTCGACACGTCGCTCCGGGTGGGGCGGAAGGACAGAGATCGGCCGCTGAGCGCGTACTGTTGATGCATTACGTGATCACCTCGTTTACCGGGGGCCGATCTGCGAGCGCGGCGAGGAGTCTGCAGTGGGCGATCAGCCAATCGATAACGACCCGACCGGCGATGTGACGACCGGCAAGAGTGCGGTCGGGACATCGGTAGCCGGCCCGGAAGCGGGGGCGCCGGTGCGGCCGACGCAGGGTTCACTCGACGACATCGCACCAGGCCTGTTTCCCGACGACACCGTGCCCGACGAACTCGTCGGCTACCGGGTGCCGACCGCCTGCCAGATCGCCGGCATCACCTACCGACAACTCGACTACTGGGCACGTACCTCACTGGTGGTGCCCTCCATTCGCGGTGCGGTGGGCTCGGGCAGCCAACGCCTGTACTCCTTCAAGGACATCCTGGTCCTCAAGATCGTCAAACGCCTGCTGGACACCGGGATCTCCCTGCAGAACATCCGGGTCGCCGTCGATCATCTGCGCAAGCGCGGCGTCGAGGACCTCGCCAAGATCACGCTCTTCTCCGATGGCACCACCGTGTACGAGTGCACCTCCGCCGAGGAGGTCGTCGACCTCTTGCAGGGCGGTCAAGGCGTGTTCGGTATCGCCGTCAGTGGAGCGATGCGCGAGCTGACCGGCACCATCGCCGATTTCCCGGGAGAACGCGCTGACGGTGGCGTGAGCGAATCCGCACCCGAGGATGAATTGGCCGCGCGCCGCAAGAACCGCGCGCGTCGCACCGGCTAGCACGCTCACGCTAGACTGGTCCTGCGTCGCGACAGCACGGGAGAGAGTCACCGCACGGTGACCGCCGAAGGAGCAATACCTCCTCGCCAAACTCTCAGGCACCCAGGACCGTGGTGTTGACGGCGTCTCTGGAAAGTGACGGGTGACCGTCCGCCCACGGTGAAAGGTTTCATCGGCGTCGACGCCGATGCAGCTGAATCTCTCAGGCGCCGCAGCTGTTCCGCCACGCGGATCGCGGCATGACAGAGGGGGAGGGCCGCACCGCAGATCTGCGTCACCGACCGGTCGACCCTTGTCGTCGGTGGTGTCGCGGTACGCACCCGCCGAAGGGCCCACCGTGACCGCCAGTACGCCCGAAATCTCTGTCGTCGATAGCTCTGTCGCCGACTTCGTGACCCGCCACATCGGTCCCGATGTCGATGAGACCCGCCGGATGCTCGATCTTCTCGGTGTCGCCGATCTCGACGAGCTCGCGCGGTACGTCGTCCCCTCAGTGATCGCCGACCCGGCCGACGGCATCCTCGCCGCGTTGCCCGCTCCGGTCACCGAGCCGGAGGTTCTCGCTCAGCTCGCCGAACTGGCCGATCGCAATACCGTGGCCCGTTCGATGATCGGTCTCGGGTACTACGGCACTCACACCCCGCCGGTGATCGTGCGCAACGTGCTCGAAAACCCCGCCTGGTACACCGCGTACACGCCGTATCAGCCGGAGATCAGCCAGGGCCGGCTTGAGGCGCTACTCAACTTTCAGACCATGGTGTGCGACCTGACCGCGATGGAGGTGGCCAACGCGTCGATGCTCGATGAGGCCACCGCGGCCGCTGAGGCGATGACCCTGCTGCGCCGCGCCGCCAAGTCGAAGTCCGCACGACTGGTGGTCGACACCGATCTGTTCCCGCAGACGCGCGCACTCATCGACACCCGCGCCCGGCCGCTGGGTATCGAGGTCGTCGAAGCGCACTTACGTCCGGACCTGCCCAATTGTGGTCTGCCAGAAGAGGATTTCTTCGGCGTCATCCTGCAGGTTCCTGGGGCGTCTGGCGTGATCATCGACGCCGAACCCATCATCACGGCCACCCATGAACGTGGCGCACTGGCTGCGGTGGGCGCCGACCTGCTCGCTCTGACGCTGATCACCCCGCCCGGTGAGCAGGGAGCCGACGTGAGTTTCGGTACCACCCAACGGTTCGGCGTTCCGATGGGATTCGGCGGACCGCACGCGGGATACCTTGCGGTGCATACGAAACACGCCCGGCAGCTGCCTGGACGGCTGGTCGGGGTGTCCAAGGACGCCGACGGCAACCTCGCCTACCGGCTCTCCCTGCAAACCCGGGAACAGCACATCCGTCGCGAGAAGGCCACCAGCAACATCTGTACTGCCCAGGTGCTGCTCGCCGTGGTCGCCGCGATGTACGCCTCGTATCACGGTCCGGCGGGTCTGCGGGCGATCGCAACCCGGGTACATGCCCACGCCGCACGTCTGGCCGACACCCTCACGGCAGCCGGAATCGGCGTCGAACACGCGACCTTCTTCGACACCGTCCGTGTCCGGATACCGGGTCGGGCGGCATCGGTGCTCGCAGATGCCAAGCGTGACAACATCAATCTCTGGCAGGTCGACGACGACGTGGTGGCGGTCGCGTGTGACGAAACGACCACCGACGACGAGATCGACGCAGTACTGCGGGCATTCGGCGCCGCAGGCGCTGCTCGGGGTTCGTTCGCTCAGTCGATCGATAACCGCACCAGCGAGTACCTGACGCACCCGGCATTCCATCGCCACCGCACCGAGACCGCAATGCTCCGCTACCTGCGGGCATTGTCGGACAAAGACATTGCACTCGACCGCAGCATGATTCCTCTCGGCTCGTGCACCATGAAGCTCAACGCGACCGCGGAGATGGAGGCCATCACGTGGCCGGGTTTCGCGCAACTGCATCCGTTCGCGCCGGCGTCCGACACCGTCGGCATCCGCGAACTCATTGCCACACTGGAGAACTGGCTGGTGACGATCACCGGTTACGACCGGGTGAGCCTGCAACCCAATGCCGGTTCCCAGGGTGAGTACGCAGGTCTGTTGGCCATCCGCCGCTACCATGACGACCGCGGCGACACCGACCGCGACATCTGCCTCATCCCGTCGAGCGCCCACGGAACCAACGCCGCGTCGGCGGTGATGGCCGGCATGCGAGTGGTGGTGGTCGGCTGCCGCGCCAACGGCGACGTCGATGTCGACGACCTGCGCGCCAAGATCGCCGAGCATCGAGATCGGTTGGCGGCCATCATGATCACCTATCCGTCCACGCATGGTGTCTTCGAACACGACATCGAGGACATCTGCGCGGCGGTTCATGACGCCGGCGGACAGGTCTACGTCGATGGCGCCAACCTCAACGCGCTGGTCGGGGTGGCCCGGCCGGGTCACTTCGGCGGCGACGTCAGCCATCTCAATCTGCACAAGACGTTCTGCATCCCGCACGGCGGCGGTGGCCCCGGTGTGGGCCCGGTCGCGGTCCGAGAGCATCTCGCGCCCTACCTCCCCGGGCACCCACTGGCCGACGAACTGCCCGGCGACATGACGATCTCCGCGGCACCGTACGGATCTGCGTCCATCCTGCCGATCACCTACGCCTACATCGCGATGATGGGCGCGGCGGGATTGCGGCGGGCGACGCTGACCGCGATCGCCTCGGCGAACTACATCGCGCGCCGTCTCAACGAGTTCTATCCGGTCCTCTACACCGGAGCCAGTGATGTTGCCGGCGATGATTCGATCGGCTGGGTCGCACACGAGTGCATCCTCGACCTGCGTGGACTGACCAAGACGAGCGGAGTCAGCGTCGACGATGTGGCCAAGCGTCTGGCCGACTACGGATTCCACGCTCCGACAATGAGTTTCCCGGTGGCCGGCACCCTGATGGTCGAACCGACTGAGAGTGAGAACCTCGACGAGCTCGACGCCTTCTGCGACGCCATGATCGCCATCCGGGGCGAGATCGACCGAGTTGCCGCTGGTGAGTGGCCTGCCGATGACAACCCTCTGCACAATTCGCCGCACACCGCCGAGAGTCTGGTCAGCGACTGGGACCATCCGTACTCGCGCGAACTCGCGGTCTATCCGAACGGCTTGCCGTCGGCGGGCGGTCGAACCAAGGTGTGGCCTGCCGTTCGACGCATCGACGGTGCCTTCGGCGACCGCAACCTGGTGTGCAGCTGCCCGCCCATCGAGGCGTTCAGTAGCTGAGCCGATCTCGTGACGTCTGTTGGTCCGCCGGTCGAGTAGGTTCTCCGAGCGCTAGCGGAGGAGCCGTATCGGGACCACCATATCGCCGAATTGTGTTGCGGCGGGTCTCGATACGGTTCCTCGTTGCGCTTGGTACCTACTTGACCAGCGAGTTTACGGATTCTCGCTGCGCTGTCGATCGGCGTGACTTGGTCAGTTGGCCGACGGCCGGGTGTCAGGTGCCTGCGTTGTGGCAGAGGCCGGGGCGGGTTGCAATCCCGGTCCGTAGACGAGACGGTTGATCGCGATCACCGCGCCCTGCTCAGGAATCGGCATCGGGTTTTCGATGACCGGAAAGCTCACCGTCGCAGTGGGTTTGGGCATCGTGGCAGCGCCGCGGAAGCCAAGCGAGGTGAGCGCGGTGAGCTGCTCGGGATGATTGGCGAAGGCGAAGAAGTCGGCGACCGCGTCGGTCTGGACGGTGCTGACCTGATCTCCGGCGGTCTTGACGATCGGGAAGTCCGCGATCGGGGTGGCGCCGCCGGGCACAACTTCGGTCACCCGCGCGCTGGCGTCATCCTTGGTGGCGGCGAAGAGCGTCTGTTCGGTGATCGGCACAGCACGGATCGTTGCGCTCGCCGGGTCGGGGGAGTTGCCGATCGCGGTGACACCGGCGACCGGAGAACCGTCGGCGGTGGGCGGCGCGGTTCGAAGTACGGCACCGATACTCGAGGCAACCCGCTGCGATGCTGCGTCGGCCTCACTGAGTGCGCCGGTGGTCCGGGTGACGGCGGCGGCGATCGCCTGAGAGCTCAGGGCGGTGGCATCCGAGCCGGTCCCGAGCGGCATGGCCATGCGCAGCGATCCCCAGGATTCCCGGTCGACGACGGCGAGGCTGTTGCCGCGGGTCTGCAGGGTGGGGAGCTGACCCCACGTCAAGGTGTCGCCGAAGGCGCGGGCGAGGTCCGGGTTCATCGCCATCACCACCGGTGAGGTGACCAGCGATTCGGGGCGGCCGTCGACGGCGGCGGGCTTGGCTGCGATCAGCTCCGACGACCAGATCGACGACTGGGGAACCCAGGCCGCCGGGAACGGCCCCATCGACGCGGTGTCCCACGAACCGGCGAGGCCGTCGAGAGCGACCTTCGCGTCACCCGCGCGCACCTTGATGGTGACACAGTGATCTCGGATCACCGGTGACGTCGCGGCGTAGTTGGCGGCGATGGTCGTCAGTCCCGGCACGAGAGCCGGATCGGCCATCACGGGTACATCCGTCGAGCCTTCGACGCAGGTCGCCGCCGCGCGGTCACCCTCATCCTCGATCCGATTGCCGAGCTGGTTCCAGACGACAACCAGACCCGCGATGAGCACGACGGAGAGAAACGCGGAAACTACGCCGCGGCTGATACCGCGAGACTTGATTCCCTGACTTTGGCCGGTGCTGCGATGGTGTGCCAAGGGCCCGTGCCTTTCGTCGTCGAGAACCGGCGGCCGCTGCGCGCGGCCGCCGGTGTCGGTCAGCTGTTGGCAGCCTTGAACTCGCGACGTTTGCGGTGCAAGATCGGCTCGGTGTAGCCGCTCGGCTGCTTCGCCCCCTCCAAGATCAGCTCTTTGGCTGCCTGGAAAGCGATACTAGCGGTGAAGTCGGGCGCCATCGGGCGGTATTCCGGGTCCGATTCGTTTTGACGGTCGACCACCGGTGCCATCCGCTCTAGTGAAGCAACGATGTCGGATTCTGAGACAATGCCGTGGTGCAGCCAGTTCGCCAGGAGCTGACTTGAAATGCGCAGCGTGGCACGGTCTTCCATCAGTGCCACGTCGTGGATGTCGGGGACCTTCGAGCAACCGACGCCATGGTCGATCCAACGGACCACATAGCCCAGGATCGACTGGCAGTTGTTGTCGAGTTCCTCGGACTTCTCCGCATCGCTCCAGTCGGCCTTCGGGGCCAGCGGGATGGTGAGGATGTCGTCGACCGACGCCGGATCACGCTTGGCGATCTCGTCCTGGCGTTCGAAGACGTCGACGAGGTGGTAGTGCATCGCATGCAGGGTCGCGCCGGTGGGCGAGGGCACCCATGCGGTGCTGGCGCCGGCCTTGGGCTGGGCGATCTTCTGCTCGACCATGTCGGCCATCAGATCGGTCATGGCCCACATGCCCTTACCGATCTGCGCCTTGTGCTGCAGTCCGGCGTGCAGGCCGATGTCGACGTTGGAGTCCTCGTAGGTGAGCATCCACTTGGCCTTCTTCATCTCGCCCTTGCGGATCATCGGGCCGGCCTGCATGGAGGTGTGGATCTCGTCGCAGGTGCGATCTAGGAAGCCGGTGTTGATGAACACGACGCGATCGCTGGCGGCCTTGATACACGCCTTGAGGTTGACCGACGTGCGGCGCTCCTCATCCATGATGCCGACCTTGAGCGTGTTCTCCGGCAGGCCCAGAACCTTCTCGACCCGACCGAAGATCTCAACAGTGAACGCGACCTCGTCGGGACCGTGCATCTTCGGCTTCACGATGTAGATCGAACCGGCCCGCGAGTTCTGCAGGCCGTCAGAGGACAAACCGTGCATACCGATCAGCGAGGTGAACAAGGCATCCTGGATGCCCTCCGGGATCTCGTTGCCGTCGGCGTCGAGGATGGCGGGGTTGGTCATCAGGTGTCCAACGTTGCGCACGAACAGCAGTGAGCGGCCGTGCAGATCGAAGGCGGTGCCGTCGGGTGCGGTGTACTCGCGGTTGCCGTTGAGCACGCGGGTGAAGGTCTTGCCGCCCTTGGCGACCTCTTCGGAGAGGTCTCCCTTGTTGAGTCCGAGCCAGTTGCGGTAGCCGAGCACCTTGTCGTCGGCGTCGACGGCGGCAACCGAGTCCTCGAAGTCCATGATCGTGGTGATCGCGGATTCCATGACGACATCCTTGATGCCCGCCGGATCGGTGGACCCGATCGGCGAGGACGGGTCGATCTCGATATCGAGGTAAAGACCGTTGTGGCGCAACAGGACCGACGTCGGTGCGGTCGCCTCGCCGCGGGAACCGACGAAGGCCGACGGATCGGCCAGCGTCGAGGTGCTGCCGTCGGCCAAGGACACCTGCAGGGCTCCGTCGACGACGGCGAACGCGGTGACGTCGGTGTAGCTGCACTGCTCCAGTGGCACCGCCTGGTCGAGGAAGTTCTTCGCGTACGCGATGACCTTGTCGCCGCGAACCTTGTTGTAGCCCTTGCCCTTTTCGGCCCCACCGTCATCGCTGATGACGTCGGTGCCATAGAGCGCGTCATAGAGCGAACCCCAGCGAGCGTTGGCGGCGTTGAGTGCGAAGCGGGCGTTGAGGATCGGGACCACCAGCTGCGGACCGGCGGTCTCACTGATCTCGCGGTCGACGTTGCTGGTGCCGATCTGGAAGTCTTCGGGCACCTCGACGAGGTAGCCGATGTCGGTCAGGAACTTCTTGTAGGCGTCGAAGTCGAGTTCGTCGGGCGCCGACGGATTTTCCTTGTGCCACGCGTCGATCTGTGCCTGGAGGTCGTCGCGGACACCGAGGAGTTGCTTGTTCTTCGGTGCGAGATCTTTGATCACCGCTGCGGCGCCGGCCCAGAAGGCGTCGGAATCCACACCCGTACCGGGGAGCGCCTCGTTGTTGATGAAGTCGTAGAGCACGGTGGCGACCTGCAGGCCCTCGACATTGACGCGTTCGGTGATCGGGTCCGACATGGCAGCCTTCCTCCAGGAGATGGTGAACGCATCCATGCTACTCGCCGGTAGGCGAGCAGTTCGAACCTGGTGTGGCGGTGAGCGGCCCGCCCGCGTCAGCGACCTACGACGCCGTGATCGGCCGTGACGTCGATGTCGTCGCTGTCCTGCAGGCTCAGCAGCGACCGATAACCGTCCAGGACGCGGGCGCGCAGTAGGGTCCCGCGTTCGGCGATGACTGACTGTTCGCGGGTGTACTCGGCGCGCCCGGACGCCGTTTCGACCGGCACCGCCGAGTACCCGAGGCCGGTGAGGTCGTAGGGACTGGCCCGCATGTCGAGTTCGCGGGCATCGAGTGCGAGCCGGAACGCCTCGAGCAACAGATCCGACGGCAGATGCGGTGCTGCTCGCAGGCACGCTCGATACAGGTCCATCGACGCGTGCAGGCACCCCGGTTGCTCGGTGGCGATCTGATCGTCGCGACTCAATGCAGTCGCATTGCGTGGCCGGGCGGCCTCGGTGAAGAACCGGAACGCGTCGAAATGGGTGCAGCGCAACGGCATCGACTCGACGACCGTGTCGGTGCCGGCTTGTCCGAGACGTAACGGGAGGTCGTGCCGGGGTCGGTCGGTGCGATAGACCATCGCCCATTCGTGCAATCCGAAGCAGCCCAGGTGAACCGGCCGGCCGGCGGTGGCGGTCAGTATCGCGTGGGCGCGCCGCAGGGCTGAACGCATGTCGGCGAGATGGGTGGGGTCGGCGGCGACGATCGCGTCGTCGACGGTGTACCCGGGCAGCGACCGATACTCGCGCGCATCGCGCAGCCCGACGCCATGTCCGGGATGCCACCGTCGAAGGTGTGCGGGCCGCGACGAGTAGTAGGTGAACAGGAAGTCGATGACCGGATGTCGGGCACCGTGACGGCGTGCCTGTAGATACGGCCCGATCAGATCGTCGACCGCGGCGCGGTGGGCCTGGGCTCGTGGACGCCAGATCTCTGGTTCCAGGACGACCTCGGTCCGGTTCGACCGCATTCCGATCACACTCGATGCGTCTCGTCGCGCACGGTGCCCACGAACTCCTCGACCAGGTCGGCCAGCGCCACGATTCCCACGGTCCGGCCGCTGTCGTCGACAACCGCACCCAGGTGGGAACTGGTGCGACGCAGCGCTGCGGTCGCCTCGTCGAGCGGAGTGGTGGACGCGATCACGGGAAGCGGACGGATCTTGTCGACGCCGATGATGCTGTCGGGCCCCACCTGTTCGTCGAGAATGTCGTCGAGCACGTCCTTGAGGTGCAGATATCCGGTGAAGGTGCCGTCGGGTCCGCGGACCGGGAACCGGGAGAAGCCGGTCTCGCTGACCGCCTTCTCCACCGAACCGAGCGTGGGGCCGACACCGCCGGTGACCGGATCGACGGCCATGCTGACGCTGCGCATGTCCTCGAGGGAGATCATCACCTCGCTCACCACCCGAGCGGTGGAGCGCAGCGCGCGGGTGAGGCGGTCGTGTTCCTCCTCGTCGATCAGTCCCTCCTGCTTGGATTCGCTGATCATCTGGGCGAGTTCGCCGGGGGAGACCGCACTGGCCAACTCGTCTTTTGGCTCCACCCGCATCGCGCGTAGCGAGATGTTGGCCAGCCAGTTGTAGAACGCGATCAACGGCCGGACCAACCGGATGAAGGCCAGATGGGCCGGGACCAGCAGCATCGCCGAGGTCTCCGGACCGGCCAGCGCGATGTTCTTGGGCACCATCTCACCCAGCAGGATGTGCAGCACCACCACCAGCGACAGCGCGATCGCGAACGAGATCGGGTGCAGCAGCGCCTCGGGGACGTGCAGGAGGCCGAGGGGGGCTTCGATGAGATGGGCAACCGCGGGCTCGCCGACCCGGCCGAGCAGGATCGAACAGATCGTGATGCCCAATTGTGCGCCCGCCAGCATCAGTGAGAGCCGCTCGGCAGCCCGGATGACGGTGCGGGCGCGGGTTTTTCCGCTCTCGGCGAGTGCTTCCAATCGATCGCGGCGTGCCGAGATGAGGGAGAATTCGGCGCCGACGAAAAATGCGTTGCCGGCCAGGAGGACAAAGGTGAGCAGGACCGCCCAGACGTCGTTCACCGGGATACCTCCGACGCTCGATCATCTGTGCCCGCCGGGCCGACACCAAGGCCGCGGTCGCCGATCGGGACCGTGGCGGGTCGGATCGCGACAACGTCGACGCGGCGGCCATCCATGTGCGTGACCGTGGCACTCCAGAGCGTGTCGTCGGGCCGCAGTAGCGGCGCCTCGTCATCCTCGTCGTCATCGCGGTCGAGACGGATGGGCAATTCGACGGTGTCGTCGACCGCCGGAATCCGGCCGAGTTCGGCCATGACCAGCCCGCCCAGCGTGTCGTAAGGTCCGTCGGGGGCGCGATAACCGGTCGCGTCGAACAACTCGTCGAGACGCAGCAGGCCCGAACACAAGAAACCATCGCCGTCCACCTGCACGTCGGCACGTTCGTCATCGTGCTCGTCGGTGACGTCGCCGAGGATCTCCTCGATCAGATCCTCGGTGGTCACGATGCCGGCTGTGCCGCCGTATTCGTCGATGACCACGCACAGTTCCATGCCGTCGGCCCGGATGCGCTCCATCAGGGCGTCGCCGTCGAGGCTGGTGGGCACCGTCGGAACGGGCCGCGCGATGGCCCCGACGTTGACGGCGAGCTGTTTCTCCGGTGCAACGGTGAACGCCTGCTTGATGTGGACCACGCCGATCAGGTCGTCGAGGTCACCGTCGCGCACCACCGGGAAGCGGGAATGCCCGGTACGTGACGAGGCCATCACCAGATCACGGATGGTGGCGTCGGCTTCCAGGCACTCCACGGTCACCCGCGGCGTCATCAGATCCTCGGCGCTGAGATCGCCGAACCGAAGCGAGCGACCGACCAGGGTTGCGGTGTCCTCGTCGATGGCGCCGTGCCGTGCCGAGTTGCGTACCAACGATCCGAGTTCCTGAGGCGAGCGTGCCGAGCGGAGTTCTTCCGACGGTTCGATGCCGAGGCGGCGTACCAACCAGTTGGCACTGCCGTTGAGGCCGTTGATCGCCCATCGGAACACCGCGGAAAACACCGTCATCGGACCGGCGGTGGCGCGGGCGACGGTCAGCGGCATCGAGATGGCCAGGTTCTTCGGAATCAGTTCACCAAGCACCATCGACAGCGAGGTCGCGATGACCAGGGCCAGAATCAGCGAAACCACCGAGGTCACCGAATCGCTGATCCCGATGGCCGTCAGTGGTGGCGCCAGGATGCGGGCGAGCACCGGTTCGGCGATGTAACCGGTGATCAGCGTCGTGATCGTGATGCCGAGCTGGGCGCCGGACAACTGGAACGACAACGTCGAATGGGCGCGTTGGACCAGTTTCGAACGGCGGTCGCCACGCCGGGCGACGTCATCGGTGATCGCCGAACGTTCGAGTGCGGTCAGCGAGAACTCCGCGGCGACGAACAGCGCCGTCCCCAAGGTCAGGGCGACGAAGCCCACCAGACTCGCCACATACAGCAGGACCTCCACGCCTCACCACCCGCTCGGGAGCGGTCGCCCTTCGGCGAACCCGGCCGCCGACTGAATACCCAGCACCACGTTGTCGTGGAGTTCGGCCAGCGTTCGCGCGCCGGTGTAGGTGGCGGTGCTGCGTACCCCGGAGCAGATGTGGTCGATCAGATCCTCGACGCCGGGCCGCTGCGGATCGAGGCGGATACGCGAGCTGGAAATACCTTCCTCGAACAGACCCTTACGCGCGCGGTCGAAGGCATTGTCGGTACCCGAGCGTGCGGCCACCGCTCGTTTGGACGCCATTCCGAAACTGACCTTGTATGCACCGTGGGCGTCGTGTTGGAGATCGCCGGGTGACTCGTAGGTGCCGGCGAACCATGATCCGATCATGACGTTCGAGGCCCCCGCAGCAATCGCCAGCGCGACGTCGCGCGGGTGCCGAACACCGCCGTCGGCCCACACGTGCGCGCCGAGTTCGCGGGCCGCTGCGGCACATTCGGCGACCGCGGAAAACTGCGGGCGGCCCACTCCGGTCATCATCCGGGTGGTGCACATCGCGCCGGGACCCACCCCGACCTTGATGATCGACGCGCCCGCATTCGCCAGATCGGTGGTGCCCGCCGCGCTCACCACATTGCCCGCCGCGATCGGCACACCCGGGTCCGATGCCGCCACGGCCTCCAGCGCGGTCAGCATCTTGTGCTGATGACCGTGGGCGGTGTCGATGACCAGCAGATCGGCACCCGCGGCGACCAGCGCTTTGGCCTTGCCGACCACGTCGCCGTTGATCCCGACCGCACACGCGATGCGTAACGCGTTGTCGGCGTCGACGTTCGGCTGATAAATGCTGTGCCGCAGAGCGCCGATCATGGTCAGCACGCCCGCCAGCCGACCGTCGGAGTCGACGAGGATGCCGAGATCGACGTGATGATCACCGAGCGCGTCGAAGACCTCGCGAGGTGCGGTATCCCCCTCGAACACCGCGGTCTCGGGATCCATCACTTCCCGAACCCGGGCGAAGCGGTCGACGTCCCGGCAGCGCTTCTCGGTGACCACACCGATGGGACGTTGATCATCGTCGGCGACGACGGCCACGCCGTGCGCGCGCTTGGGAATCAACGCCAGGGCATCGGAAACCGAGTCTTCAGGAGACAGCGTCACCGGGGTATCGGCCACGAGGTGCCGCGACTTGACGAAGGCGATCGAGTCGGCGACCGCGGGAATGGGCAGATCCTGGGGGAGTACGACGAGACCACCCCTGCGGGCCACCGTCTCGGCCATCCGTTTGCCCGCCACCGCGGTCATGTTGGCAACCACGATCGGGATCGTGGTGCCGCTGCCATCGCGGGTGGAGAGGTCGACGTCGAACCGCGATTCGACGTCGGACCGGTTGGGCACGATGAACAGGTCGTCGTAGGTCAGGTCGTGGACGGGCCGGTGGCCTTCGATGAAACGCACTGTGTGACAGGAACTCCCGATTACTGTTCGACTTCCGAGCGGTCCTCGCTCCACAGGGTGTGGAAGGTGCCCGGCTTGTCGACGCGTTGATAGGTGTGCGCGCCGAAGAAATCGCGCAGACCCTGGGTGAGCGCGGCGGGCAGCCGCTCGCTGCGCAGCCCATCGTAGTAGGACAGCGACGACGCGAAGGCCGGTACCGGGATGCCGAGTGTGGTGGCGGTGGCAATCACCCGACGCCAACTGTCGATACCGGCTTCGACCGCCTGACTGAAGTAGGGCGCCAGCAGCAGGCTCGGCAGGTCGGGGTTCTCGGCGTACGCTTCCCGGATCCGGTTGAGGAATTGGGCCCGGATGATGCAGCCGCCGCGCCAGATCGTGGCGAGCGAGCCCGGGTCGACGTCCCACCCGTATTCGGCGCTGCCGGCGGCGATCTGATCGAATCCCTGGGCGTAGGCGACCACCTTCGACGCGTACAGCGCGGCCCGGACGTCGTCGACGAAGGTCTCGGTGTCGGTCGGAGCGGCGCCGAGGGTGCCCGACGGGAGCTTCTGTGCGGCAACTCGCTGATCGGTGGAACTCGACAATGCCCGGGCGAAGACCGCCTCGGCGATGCCGGTGGTCGGGATGCCGAGATCGAGTGCGGATTTGACCGTCCAGCGGCCGGTACCCTTCTGACCCGCGGCGTCGACGATGACGTCGATGAGGGGTTTGCCGGTCTCGGCGTCGACCTGGGAGAGCACCTCGGCGGTGATCTCGATCAGGTAGCTCTCCAGATCGCCGGTGTTCCAGCCGCGGAACACCTCGGCGATGTCGGCGACCGGCATCTGCAGTGCCTTGCGCATCAGATCGTAGGCCTCGCCGATGAGCTGCATGTCGGCATATTCGATGCCGTTGTGCACCATCTTCACGAAGTGGCCGCTGCCATCGGGTCCGATGTGGGTGCAGCACGGTTCGCCGTCGACGTGCGCGGAGATCTCCTCAAGCAACGGCCCGAGCGAGGTGTAGGACTCCTTGGGGCCGCCGGGCATGATCGACGGACCGTTCAACGCGCCTTCTTCACCGCCGGAGATGCCGGCGCCGACGAAGTGCAGACCACGATCGGCCAACGACTTCTCTCGCCGGATGGTGTCGGTGTAGAGCGAGTTCCCGCCGTCGATGATGATGTCGCCCTGTTCCATCACCGACGCGAGTTCCTCGATCACCGCGTCGGTGGGATCGCCGGCCTTGACCATGATGAGGACCCGGCGCGGCTTCTCGAGAGCCGCGACGAACTCCTCCATCGTCTCGGTGCGGATGAAGTTGCCGTCATCGCTGTGTTTGGCGAGGAGGGCATCGGTCTTCGCGATGCTGCGGTTGTGCAGCGCGACGGTGTAGCCGTGCTTGGCGAAGTTGCGGGCGATGTTGGAGCCCATCACGGCCAGACCGGTGACACCGATCTGGGCTAGCGGCGAAGCGGGTGAGGTAGAACTCGACGAGTCAACGTTGTTCATGGGAACCAGCCTATGGCCTTTGGTCACAGCGTGACGAGGTGACGAGGTGTGACGGTTGGTCGGGGTGGACCGGCAGTGCGGACTCGGACGATCAGCCGGCCGACAGCAGTCGGCTCAACTCGGTGAGCCAGGGGATGACGACCGCAGTCGTCGGAACCACCAGGACCGCTGCGGCGCCGAGATAGGCGCAGGCCGCGACGCGGCGCGCCGGACCGTCATGGCGCAGTCGATGGATGCGTGCCAGTGTCGTCGGGCCTCCGACGGCCATCGCACCGCGGGGCGCGACGGCGTCGGCGCACGCGACGAGGGCGCGTCCGAGCGTGGTCGGGGTGGTTGCGCGAACCGCCTGATCGTCGGCAAGCGATTCGACGAGCAGTTCCACCGCGCCCAGCGCGGAGCTACTGCGCACGAAGCGCGGGAAGGCCTCGTGCAGCGCGATGAACGCCTCGAGAACGAGGTCGTGGCGGGCGCGCAGGTGAGCTCGCTCGTGGGCGAGCACCGCGACCAGCTCGTCACGGGAGAGTCGGGAGACGACTCCCTCGCTGATCACCACCCGCTGGCGTAGGCCCGGCAGACAGTAGGCGAGGGGCTGCTGGACGTCGATCATCCGGACGTCACGCGCGAAGATCGGATTCGACGCGTCACGCCGGTCGCAGCGGTCCAGGATGTCGATCAGCTGGCGGTGGGTGGCGCGTCGTGCCCGGGTGCGCAATCCGACCCGGATGACGGTGTAGAACAGTCGCGCACCGATCAGCAGGGTCAGGGCGAAGACGCCCATGTACAGAAGCCACAGCGGGATGCCGAGTTGGTCGATCTCACGCAGCGGGTTCGTCGTCGGCGTGCCGTCGGCGCCCGGTGCGAGCAGGTTCGCAGCGATGGCCAGTCCGCAGCTGAACGCTGACAGGACCGCGGCCAGGGCAATCGCCTGCCACAGCGTCATCGCCGCGCGCGGGGCGGTGAGCGGCCATTTGGCTCGCGACAACACCTCCGGCACGGGTCCGACCAGCACCGCTGTGAGGGTGCCGAAGAACAGCGCGGTCATCGTCGAAATCCTTGCTGGGCTGAGTGCAACTGACGAGAATCTAGCGTGCCTCGTCGGGTCCGCGTGCGGCTTCGAGTTCATCGAGGGCCAGACGAAGTGCCGCGGCCTCGTCGGCGCCGACACGTCCGACGAACGAGACCAGCGCCGCGTGGCGGGATCCGGGGGCATCCGCCTCGCTGAGGGCGTCCACCATCAGGCTCGCCACCAGGTCTTCGCGTGGGTGGGTGGGGGTGTACTTGTGTGCCCGATCGTCCCGGATCTGTGTGACCAGGTTCTTCTTGGCCAGGCGCTGCAGGACGGTCATCACCGTGGTGTAGGCCAGTGAGCGGCTTCTCGACAGGTTCGCGTGGACCTGGCGCACTGTCTGTGCGTTCGGACTCGCCCACAACGTGTCCATGACAGCGCGTTCCAGATCACCCAGACCATTCATTCTTCGCATTTTACTTCCGCTTCTCCCGCTCGCCCATCTATGCGCTCATTCCGGTTGAACACGCCGCCAAACGTGGTGGAGCACGTACTTGACAACGTTGGTAAGGCTAGCCTACATTAAGTCACGTCGAACCGAGCGAGAGTCCTGAGGGCTGCAGAGACCCCCGGTCGACGCCGTAATAGGCCCCACGCCTCCAACGAGGCGTGGGGCCTATTGGTTCCCGCGATCAGGTCGTTCTGCCCGGCCGTGTCCTAGGGTTCTTGTCATGGCAGACAGCGAAGTCCCGGCAGGGGGCGGCTCAGCAGGATCGGATGCACCACTCGGTATAGCGCCAGGCGTGAGCTCGCCAGGTCTCGACAGCGAGTTGGGGCTGATTGTGGCGACCGTGTCGGCCGATGGGGTCACCGCCACATTGGAGATCGGCCCCAAGCATCATCAGCCCTTCGGGATCGTGCACGGTGGCGTGTACTGCGCGATCGCCGAGAGCGTGGCCAGCGTCAGTGCGTTCCTCTGGCTGCACGAGAGCGGAATCGGGGGGACCGCCGTGGGGGTGAACAACAACACCGATTTCCTACGGTCGGTGTCGTCGGGAACCGTGACCGCCTCGGCCACGCCGATTCACCGTGGCCGCCGCCAACAGCTCTGGCGGATCACGATGGTCGACGCCGACGATCGCCTGCTGGCGACGTCTCAGGTGCGGTTGCAGAACGTCGAGATTCCGACCGGGACCGCCTGATGGCCGACGAGTCACACGCCCTTGCCGAGGCCGCGCGGGCGGAGATCGAACGTATCCTCGGACCCGTCGACGACGAGATCGAAGTCGGCTACCCGGGCGATCGCGCCGGGTCTCAACCCGCGCATACCGTCTACGTCAGTGCCGCCGACGTCGACGTCGACACCCCGCGTCAGTGGGGCGAGCGAGCGCTGGCGATCGCCGATGATGCATCTGCTGTGATCGCCGAACTCGCCACCGCCGATGTGGTCGATGTCGCACTGAATCGGTTGCGCACCAACCCCATCGAGGATTTTCGAATCGATCTCGAAGACGGCTACGGCTGGCGCGGGGATGCCGCCGAGGACGCTGACGCCCGCCGTGCCGGCCAAACGCTGGCGGCCTGGACGCGCGACCGTCCGTATGCTCCGCGCATCGCGGGGATCAGGGCCAAGGGGCTTGGTGCTCGCGAGCGATCACGCGGCATCCGCACACTCGAGCTCGTTCTCGACGCGGCCGGCGGTGTGCCCGACGGGTTCGTCTTCACGGTGCCCAAGTTGCGTGATGTCCGTCAGGTCGCAGCGGTGAACGTGATGTGCGCGGAGTTCGAGCGTGTGCACGGGCTGCCCGACGGATCGCTGCGCTACGAGCTACAGGTGGAGATTCCGCAGGCGATCGTCGGCGCCGACGGTACTGCGACGGTGGCCCGCGCGATCCATGCCGGAGCTCCCCGTGTCATCGGATTGCATTACGGCACTTACGATTACAGCGCGGCATGCGGCATCGTCTCGGCGCAACAATCGCTCGCGCATCCGGCGGCAGATCACGCCAAATCGGTGATGCAGGCCGCCGCCGCGCAGACCGGCGTGTGGATCAGCGACGGATCCACCCAGGTGATGCCGTCGGGTTCGCCCGACAGTGTCGCCGCCGCACTGCGGCGCCATCATTCGCTGGTCATCCGATCCCTCGAGCGCGGGTACTACCAGGGTTGGGACATGCACCCCGGGCACCTGGTGACCCGATGGCTGGCGGTCATCGGATTCTTCCGGGCAGCCATGCCCACCGCGGCGGCACGCCTGCAGTCCTACTTTGAACGCCAAGCCGGTGACGTGGTCGACGAACCGGCCACCGCGATGTCACTGGCGCTGGTGATTCAACGTGGTGCCGCGGCAGGGGCATTCACCGACGCCGAGGTCACCGATATCGCTTCGCTGTGCACTCTCGACGCGCTGGTGGCGCTGCGGGCGGGCGGCGGGTCGTTGTAGAACGGCCCGCGGTTTTTCCGGCCACGTCTTCGCCGCGCCGAGTGGCGGGGTGCGTGGCAGGATTGCTCTACATCTCACCCGACAACGAACGTCTCTGCTGAGGAGTGAACCGGTGCGACTGTCGCCACACGAGCAGGAACGGCTGATGATCTCGTATGCAGCCGAGCTGGCACGACGACGTCAGGCGCGTGGTCTGAAGCTCAACCATCCCGAAGCCGTCGCGGTGATCACCGACCATGTGCTCGAGGGTGCACGCGACGGCCGTTCGGTGGCTGAGCTGATGTCATCGGGTCGCGAGGTCCTCGCCCGGGACGACGTCATGGACGGCATCCCGGAAATGCTGCACGACGTGCAGGTCGAGGCGACTTTTCCCGACGGCACGAAGCTCGTGACCGTGCACAATCCGATCGGCTGAGGAGCACATCATGTCGGAGTCGGAATCGGCGATCATCCCTGGTCAGGTGATCGCCGAAGAGGGAACGATCGAACTCAATGCAGGCGCGGACGCCGTCACGCTGTCGGCGGTCAACAGCGGAGACCGACCGGTCCAAGTCGGATCGCATGTGCACTTCCCCCAGGCCAACGCAGCCCTCGTCTTCGATCGCGACGCCGCACGCGGGCGTCGGCTCGACATTCCGGCGGGCACTGCGGTGCGCTTCGAGCCGGGTATCGAGATGACCGTGACATTGGTGCCGCTGGGCGGCACCCGCGAGGTGTACGGCATCTCGCTCGACGCACCGGGGAGGATTGACTAGTGGCCATACTCGGCAGAGATCGTTACGCGCAACTCTACGGACCCACCACCGGCGACCGAATTCGCCTGGCCGACACCGATCTACTGATCGAGGTCACCGAAGACCGTTGCGGTGGACCCGGATTGGCGGGCGAAGAAGCGGTTTTCGGTGGTGGCAAGGTGATCCGCGAATCGATGGGGCAGTCCCGCACGACCCGTGCAGATGGCGCACCCGACACCGTCATCACCGGCGTCGTAGTGCTCGACCACTGGGGAATCATCAAGGCCGACGTGGGAATTCGCGACGGACGCATTATCGCCCTGGGCAAGGCGGGCAACCCCGACACCATGGACGGGGTCCATCCCGATCTGGTCATCGGGCCGTCGACGGAGATCCTGGCGGGCAACGGCAAGATCCTCACCGCGGGCGGCATCGACTGCCACGTCCACTTCATCTGCCCGCAGATCATGGACGAGGCGCTCGGTAACGGCATCACCACCCTCATCGGTGGCGGCACCGGACCGGCCGAGGGCAGCAAAGCGACCACCGTCACCCCGGGCGCCTGGCATCTGACGTCGATCCTGCAGGCAACCGACGGTTGGCCGATGAACATCGCGCTGCTGGGTAAGGGAAACACCGTCAGCGCACCGGCGATGCACGAGCAAATCCTCGCCGGCGCTTCTGGTTTCAAGCTCCACGAGGACTGGGGGAGTACCCCCGCGGCGATCGACGCATGTCTGCGGGTGTGCGACGAGACCGGTGTCCAGGCCGCGTTGCACTCCGACACGCTCAACGAAGCGGGTTTCGTGGAGCAGACCGTCGGCGCGATCGACGGCCGCAGCATCCACGCCTATCACACCGAAGGTGCCGGTGGTGGGCACGCTCCCGACATCATGACGGTCGCCTCATACCCGAACGTGCTGCCGAGTTCCACCAACCCGACCCGCCCGCACACGGTGAACACACTTGACGAGCATCTCGACATGCTCATGGTGTGCCATCACCTCAACCCGACGGTCCCGGAGGATCTGGCGTTCGCGGAGAGCCGGATTCGGCCGTCGACGATCGCCGCCGAAGACTTGCTGCACGACCTCGGCGCGATCTCCATGATCGGTTCCGACGCCCAGGCCATGGGGCGTATCGGTGAGGTCGTGCTGCGCACGTGGCAGACCGCGCACGTCATGAAACGCAAACGCGGTGCACTGGCCGGCGATGGTCGTGCCGACAACAACCGGGCACAGCGATACGTGGCCAAGTACACGATCTGTCCGGCGGTGGCACACGGATTCGACGACGAAATCGGGTCGATCGAGGTCGGCAAGCTCGCCGATCTGGTGCTGTGGGATCCGGCGTTCTTCGGGGTGAGTCCCGAGGTGGTCATCAAGGGTGGGGCCATCGCCTGGGCGCAGATGGGCGATGCCAACGCATCGATCCCGACGCCGCAGCCGGTGTTGCCCCGCCCGATGTTCGGTGCGGCACCCAAAACCGCTGCGGCCACCTCGATCAGCTTCGTGGCGCCCGGCGCCATCGAGGACGGCATCGTCGATCGGCTCGGCCTTGATCGTCGATTGGTCGCAGTCAAGAACACTCGCTCGGTCGGCAAGGCGGACATGCCGAACAACTCCGCAACGCCGGACATCGTCATCGAACCCGACACCTTCACCGTGCGCGTCGATGGCGAGGTGTGGGATAGCGCTCCGGTCACCGAACTGCCGATGGCACAACGGTATTTCCTGTTCTGATGGCGCGATGATGTCTGAGTTCCGGCCCGTCGTCGGCGCAACATCGCCGCTGGCGATGATGCTGACGCTGGCCGATTCACGGCTACCCGTCGGCGGCCACGTGCATTCCGGCGGCGTCGAACAGGCCATCACCGACGGGATCGTGACCGGGGTGGACAGCCTGCGCGCATTCCTGCGTCGTCGGATCACCACGTCGGGCCTGATGGCCGCCTCCATCGCGGCCGCGGTCGCCGACCGCACTCTCGATGTGGTTGCCGCACAACACGAAACCGACATCCGGACACCGTCGGCGGCGGCCCGCAAGGCGTCCCTGGCACAGGGTCGTGGCATGCTGCGCCTGGCGCGGCGGATGTGGCCCGCCGCCGACTGGTCAGCGCACCGACCGGCGACCCACCTGCCGGTGATCAGCGGTGCGATCGGCGCCGCCTCGTCGTTGTCGGGTTTTCATACCGCGCTCGTGCTCGTCTACACGACGATGAGCGGATCGGCCACCGCCGGGCAGCGACTGTTGGCACTCGACCCCGCCGACGTCGCACTCGTCATCGCCGAACTCGGTCCCGAATGCGAACAGATCGCCGCCACCGCGGCGGTCGGACTCGCCGACCTGTCCGACCCATTCCTCGACGTTCTCGCCGAACGTCATGAGCGCCAATCGATGCCACTGTTCATGTCGTGACCGATCGTGGTCAACCACGACGCGACAACCGATCGAGTAAGGAGTTCTGATGCCACCGCATCTGATCGACGGACAACCCCATTCCCACGACCTGGATCGCCCCCGCCGCGTCCGCGAACCCGGTGAGCCGCTGCGCATCGGCGTCGGCGGACCGGTCGGGTCGGGCAAGACCGCGCTGGTCGCCGCCCTGTGCCGGCAACTGCGCGACGAGTTGTCGGTGGCGGTCTTGACCAACGACATCTACACCACCGAGGATGCGGACTTCCTCCGCCGCAACGCGGTGCTGCCGGACGAACGGATCACCGCAGTGCAGACCGGTGGCTGCCCCCACACCGCGATCCGCGACGACATCACTGCCAACCTCGACGCGATCGACGACCTCGTGGCCGCCAACCCGCCGTTGGATCTGATTCTCGTCGAATCCGGTGGCGACAATCTGACCGCCACGTTCTCCACCGGGCTCATCGATGTGCAGATCTTCGTCATCGACGTCGCCGGCGGCGACAAGGTGCCGCGCAAAGGTGGTCCCGGAGTGACCTTCTCGGATCTGCTGGTCATCAACAAGACAGATCTCGCCGAACGCGTGCATGCCGACCTCGACGTCATGCGACGCGACGCCGAGAAGGTCCGCGACGGTCGCCCGACCGCGATGATCTCCCTGACCGACGACCCGGCAGCCACCGATGTGCTCAGCTGGGTGCGGAGTCGGCTCGCCGACGTCGTCGTCAGCGGCTGACCCGGACCCGCGAATCGATGCGCACCGAGGTGGTGATCCGGGCTCGCGTCGGGCGTTCCCCACAGTTCGACGCCGTCGGTGGTCTGGCTGTGCGCCAGACCGGACCATCCGAAGTACATCTGGTCGGCACCGCGCAGACGCCCTTCGGCGGCGACGAGATCGACATTCGCATCGAGGTCGAGGCCGGCGCCGTGCTGCAGGTCCGTACGGTCGCCGCGACGATCGCGTTACCGTCGCTGGCGGAACTCGAGTCGACGTCGAGGTGGCACCTGCAGGTCGGCGACGGCGCCCGACTCCTGGTGGACCCGGAGCCGATGATCGTCGCCGGCGGCGCGCACCATCACACCACCACCCACGTCGATGCCGCGACCGATTCGACCGTCGTCGTGTACGAGCACGCGCAACTCGGCCGCAGCCGTGAGAAGCCTCAGGATGCCCTGCGCGCTCGATGGGATGCGGGCATACACGTCGATATCGGGGGAATCGGTGTTCTGCGCCACCGCGTTTCGCTACGCGGCGACTCCGACGATCACCGTGTGCCCGCCCGGGCACTGAGCAGTGTGTTCCGCTATCCGGACACTCGGCCCGACGCCGTATCGGCCACGGCCAACGCAGCGCGGCTGCGACTGGCGGCCGAAGCGACCCTCACCAACGCCGTGGCCGAGTCTGCCGCCCGGGCACGGCAGATGTGCGCCCCCCGCGCGGGGGGGGCCCGATCCCCGCTGTGACCCGC
>JAEYMI010000035.1 GCA_023461275.1 Actinomycetes bacterium
ACAGGATCGATGGGTTCGTTGACAGCCACCGCCACAGCTTCAGTGCCGAAGTGTCACCACCACGATCACCCACACTGTCACCGATGTCCTGATGCAGAACTGTCACCGATGTCCTGGTAGATAACACATTGGGCCTAGACCCCAACAACCTCCACGAGATCCTCGATACCCACAAAGTCAGAGGCATTCCGGGTATAGACACGCGCGTCGTGCGCAAGCGCCGTCGCAGCAATGAGAAGATCCATCGACTTCGCTCTGGGCTTCCGTCCGGCAGAGACGACCGCCGCCGCCACCCGGCCATACGCTGACGCAACCGCACCATCAACCGGTAGCGAATCGAACGCGCCCTGAATAAACAGCAGTCTCCGCAAACGCTCGGCTCGAACTGACATGTCGGTCGCAACGAGCACTCCGAGATGGAGTTCCGCCATCGTGATCGAACTCAGTGCCAACTGCCCTGGCAGCGAATCCACATCCTGCGCCAGCACCACGCTGGTATCGAGGATTCCTTTCACGCGTTTGACCAAGGGTCGCGAATGGCATGGTCAACTGCATCACGGTCACGGTCCCACATGGTGTCGGCGGGACCGTCGAACAGCCCTTTGATCTCCGCCCACTCTCGCCATCTGTTCGGCGCGGCCTGCACCAACCGAGCACTCGGACGTCCAGCAACCGTGATCGTGATCTCTTCCCCTGACTCAACGCGTCGGATCAGTTCGGAGGCATCTTGTCGCAACTCACGCAGCCCTACTCGCTCCACAGCCGTCCAATGTAGCACATGTGTTACATCAGATCCGGGCACTTACCCTCACGATCACCGACCCCGACGTGATCACCACCAGCGGCCCGGATCGGCACCCCATTCTCCGCAAGGGCGCTCCCGACGAATCCGTGTCCGGCGCTTACCTCACAATCACCGATGCCGACCTCGTCGCGGCCGACGACTACGAGGTAGACGACTACGTCCGCACCGAAGTGATTCTGACGTCAGGCATCACCGCGTGGGTGTACGTCGCCGCCGACGACGTCTGAGGCACCAGGTCCAACAGCAGCCACGAACCCACGCGGATCGTCGACTGCGATGGCCAGCGTGGTGACCGATGTCCCCGCATCTCCTCGGCCGGCCAGTCCGCCGTCGGCGATGTCGAGCTCGACGTCGGCCTCGCCCATCACGAAATGCGCATGACCGTCGGCATCGGGCCGCAACCGCCGGCCGCTTGGCCGCTCCGGCTTCACCCGTGCGCCGAGGATGGCATCGCGCGCGACGACGACCTCGTCGAACGCGCTCACCCGCAGCGTGACCTGATCGTCGTCGATGACGTGCGGCCACGACCGGAACCCGCGCAGCAGGCCGATCAACCACAGCACCGCGTACAGCTCCAGCGCCGCCAACAGCCACACCCAGGTCACCGACTCGACGATGGCCAGCAGCAGGACATGCAGAACGACAAGCTCCAGCGTCGCGATGCAACAGACCGCCATCAGCAACGGCCGCAACACTTTTCCACTACCCCACTGCTCACCCGACCCGCGGGCGCCCCGCCTGAATGCGGCACCGATGAGTCGAGCCTCCCGAGCCAGAGACCGTGTCAGAACACTCATGCCGTCAGCCGTTCGGTCGCGGCGTCCAGGACGCCGATCACCGTCGCCCGTACGTCGTCGGGAAGCTCACCGAACAACTGTGTGGCCAGCTGCGCGGCTTCGTCGACCCTGGCCTCGACGAACGCCCGTCCGGCGTCGGTCGGGACCACCACAACGGCCCGACGATCCCGCGGATGCGGTTGCCGGACAAGCAAACCGTCGCGCTCGAGACCATCCATCAGGCCGGTGATGTTGCGTGGCGTCACACCGATCCGACGCGCGAGCTCAGCCTGGGTGGTCGACTCCTGGGTGTTCAGCTTCCGGCCACGATCCGCGTCGGCCATCACGACCAGCGTCAGCACTTCCACCCGCGCACGGGTGAGGCCATGAGCGGCGAGTTCGGCGTCGGTTCGTTTCTGGAGAAGATCCGCGAGACGCCAGACCGACGTCAAAACATCGATACCTGCCACATTATGTAGCTCCTTCATAGTGTGGAGCATATCTGAAAATCAACGTCCTCCTTGCCATCGGCCAATGTAAATGTCAGGCTGTCTGCAACACTTCTTACCGTGCAGTAAGGACGAAAGATCGGACTGTGACATGGCCAAGTACTTCATCACCGGCGGTAGCGGATTCATCGGCCGACGCGTCATCGCGCGTCTCCTCGAGACGCAGGCAGACGCCGAGATCTACGCGCTCGTCCGCGAGCGCTCACTGCCCCGCCTCCGCGACAATCTGACCGAGGTTTCCGGCTCCGACCGGGTTCACCTGGTGACCGGCGACCTCACCGCACCCGGACTCGGCCTGGCCGACGGCGCCCTCGGCGATATCGACCACGTGATCCACCTCGGCGCCATCTACGACATGACCGCCGACGCCGACTCCCAGCAGGCCGCCAACGTCGAGGGCACCGAACGCGCCATCGACCTGGCCATCGCCAAAGATGCTCTCTTCCATCACATCTCGTCGATCGCGGTGGCCGGTGACTACAACGGGGCGTTCACCGAGGACGACTTCGACCTCGGCCAGGGATTCCCCTCTCCCTATCACCGCACCAAGTTCGAGGCCGAAAAACTCGTCCGCGAGCGTGATGGCCTGCGGTGGCGCGTCTACCGGCCGTCGGTCGTCGTCGGCGACTCCCGCACCGGCGAGATGGACAAGATCGACGGCCCCTACTACTTCTTCGGCCAACTGCGGATCCTCGGCGCGCTGCCGTCGGCGCTGCGCCTGCCGATGCCGAACCTCGGGCTGATCAACATGGTCCCGGTCGACTACGTCGTCGACGCCATCGTCGCCCTCGTCAACGAGCAACCGGATCGCTCCGGACTGGTCTTCCACCTCAGCGACCCGGTCCGCCGCACCATCACCGATATGTACAACGCGATCGCCCCCGGATTCGGAGCCCCCAAGGGCTTCAACGTGATTCCGCACCAGATCGTCGAACGTGCGGTCAGTGCGTCCGGAGCCGGCCCGCTGCGCGTCGGGCGCAACCTGATCGCCGAGCAGCAGGGCATCCCGGCAGCATTGCTGGACACCTTGTCGCTGCCGGTACAGTTCGACGCGGACCGGACCGTCGACGCGCTGCGTGACAAGGGCGTGGTGCTACCGGATCTCACCGAGTACGGGCCGCGCCTGTGGACCTATTGGGCCGAGCACCTGGACCCGTCTCGTAACCGCCGCGACGATCCGCGCGGACCGCTGGTCGGCAAGAACATCCTCATCACCGGCGGATCGAGCGGCATCGGCAAGGCCACCGCCCGCATGTGCGTCACCCGCGGAGCGAACGTATTCATCGTCGCACGCAACTCCGACGACCTCGATAGCGCTGTGGCAGAACTCAATTCGAGCACCACCAGACGTGGCGTACCGCCCGGCCGGGCGTACGCCTACCAGTGCGACATCACCGACGAGGAATCGGTGAGATCGTTGGTGAAGAATGTGCTCGGCGACCACGATCACGTCGACGTCCTGGTCAACAACGCCGGCCGTTCCATCCGCCGCGCCACCATCAACTCCGTGGAGCGCTCGCACGACTACCAGCGGGTGATGGCGGTCAACTACTTCGGTGCGGTCAGCCTGATCCTCGAACTGTTGCCACACATGGTCGCCCGCCAATCCGGCCACATCGTCAACGTCACCTCGATCGCCGTGCAGTCCCGCGGGCCCCGATTCGCCGCATACGCCGCGTCGAAGTCGGCGCTGGAGGCGTTCAGTGACGCGACGAGCGCCGAAACCCTGTCCGATCACGTCACATTCACCAACGTGCGACTGCCACTGGTCCGCACTCGGATGATCGCACCGACCGAGTACTACAACGACCAGCCCGGCACCTGGAACGTCGACAAGGCCGCCTCCAGGGTGTTGCGCGGCATCATCTCCCGGCCACACCGGATCAGCTCCGTCCTCGGCGATCTCGCCGAGTTCGGGCACCGCTTCGCGCCGAGGATCACCACCCGCATCATGCATCAGGAATACCTGATGTTCGGGGAATCCAAGGCGGCGCTGGGCAAGGCGGCGCAGTCGAATCGGGGAGGCGATACGGTCACCTCGTGACCGATACACCGTTCCTCACCGTCGACGTCGCACGCTGCGAGGCCAATATCGCCGACCTCGCTGCGCGAGCGGCGTCGGCGGGAGTAGCGGTGCGACCGCACGCCAAGACCCACAAGTGCGCCGAAATCGCCCGGCTCCAAATGGATCACGGCGCCGTTGGCTTGACCGTCGCCACCATCGGTGAGGCAGAGGCCTTCGCCGACGCGGCCGCGCGCACCACGTGTTCGGATCTGTTCATCGCCTATCCGCTCTGGGTCACCGAATCGAAAGCCGCCCGGCTTGCCGCACTGGCACAGCGCGTGTCGGTGCGGGTCGGCGTCGACTCCATTGCTGCCGCACGGCAACTCGTGGCAATGCTGAATGGGGCCGACGGGATCGACGTGGTGATCGAGGTCGATTCGAGGCATCACCGAACCGGTTGTGCCCCAGAGGATGCCGGCATTGTTGCCGCGGCTGCCGCCGACGCGGGACTCGACGTGGCGGGCGTGTTCACTTTCCCCGGGCACGGGTACGGCGTCGGCGAGGCCCGGCTTCGTGCCGCCGAGCAGGAGGCACAAGCACTCGACATCGCATCAGAGAGGCTGCGTGCCAACGGTATCGACCCACGGGTACGCAGCGGCGGTTCGACGCCGACGGTCGGTCACCTCACCGCCGGTGTCCTCACCGAGATCCGCCCGGGCGTCTACCCGTTCAACGACGCCCAGCAAGTCGCGATCGGCTCATGCGGCGTCGATGCGGTGGCGCTCTGGGCGGACTCGACCGTGGTGCACCGCAGCGGAACCAAGATCGCACTCGACGCCGGCAGCAAGATCCTCGGCGCCGACCGACCACCGTGGCTCGACGGATACGGCCTGCTCCCCGACCATCCCGGGGCACAGATCATCTCGCTGTCGGAGCATCATGCCGTCGTCGAGTTCCCAGCCGAAACCCCGGATGGCCAGACCCCACCGGAACCGGGGACACGGGTGCGGGTGGTGCCCAATCATGTGTGCACGGCGGTCAATCTCGTCGACGAGTTGATCGCACGTTTGCCTGATGGGACCGAAGAACACTGGGCCGTGATGGCACGGGGCCGCAATTCCTGATGCCACACGGAAAACCTTCTGGCCGAAAGCTATTCAGCTGACCCTATTCAGCATCCTTATTCATAGGCGCCTCGAATCACCCAACCGCCTTGCGTGAAATTGACCAGCAGCGCCCGGGAGTCCTCCAGCAGGATCTGCGCCATGGCGGTCACCTCGGTGGACGGCTTTGCCGGTTCCGCACCGGTCAGCCACGGGCCGGCCCACCAACTCAACTCGCGACTCTCCTGCCGTCTGCCGTGTGCCCAGCGAATCGTCGTCGGCTCGGCGGAGAACGCACCACGGCCGGTCACCGTCACCGGCTGACCGGTCATGTCCAGCACCGTGACCGGGGTGTCGAGCAGCACCGACGGGGTGGGATGCGGCAGACGGTCCGGCCACGGCGAGTCCGGGGGGCGTTGGGGTTGCGCTTCGTCGCCGAGGGCGACCATGGTGATCTGTTCCTCGGGGCTGCGGCCCCCACTGCGGATCGGTACCTGAACGGCGTCGCCGCCCAGCAGACCCTGCACCCGCACCATGCTGCGGCGGGCCCGTTCGGTGGTTTCGTCGTCGTCGGCGAGGCCGGTCTCCGGCAGTCCCCCACCGGTCAAACCGTATTGCAGCGCACCGGAATCGATCACCTCGACCGGCTCCAACCGGAGCATGGCGATCGGCGAATCCGGGCGTGCGGCGGAGTCGGCGCGGCCACCGGTCAACCAGCCCTCCAGCTGCCAGCGGATGCGGTCGGCGGTGTCGTCGGGCGTCAGTGGTCGAGCGCATCGCCAGATCCGCGAATGACGTTGTCCGCGTTCGGTGACCGCCTCCACCGCAAGTCGCGTACAGGCCACCGAACTGCACGAGAGTCTGCGGTGCAGTTCGTCGGCGAGACGTCGGCCGAGAAACGCCGCTGCGTCGATGCGGTCGACCGGCGGGTCACAGGCATGTTCGACGACCAGATCGGGCGGCACCCCACGGCCTGATGGCGGTCGCCCAGGAAGCGCCCGCGCCAAACGTTGGGCGACAACAGCATCGGCGTCGAACCGGGTGGCGACATCGGTCACCGACATCCGCGCGAACGCCCCGATCGTGGTGATTCCCAAGCGGCGCAACAGATCCACCAGCTCGTCCCGACCGGGCTCGCTCAGGCTCGGTTCGACGGCGAGTTCGACGATCCGCCGATCCGCCAGATACGCGGCATCGCCACCCGGTTCGACGACGTACCCTCCCCGGGCGGCGAGCACCGCGGTGAACAATTCGTCGGCCACCCCGACCTGCGACTCCACCCCGCACGAGGAGACGGCGTCGATCAGCTTCTCCCCGACCGCGTCCTCACCGCCGAAATACTTGGCGGCCCGCGACATCGACACCACCAGCAAGCCTGGCCGCAACACCTCGGTGTTGGGTACCAACGCGGCAACCGCATTCACCACCGGCTCGAACAACCGGCCGTCGCGGTGGGTGTCGTCGGCGACGACCGTCATCTCCGGGCAACTCGCCTGCGCCTGACGTTTGCGCATACCGCGTCGCACCCCGGCCGCCCGAGCCGCGACCGAGCAGGCCACCACCCGATTGGCGCGCAGCACGGCGATCGGATGGTGTGGTGGGAGGTCGGCGTCGGCGGCCGCAGCGATGGCGGGCCAGTCGGGACACCAGAGTGCGAGCACCCGCATCAGTTGGCCACCGCCCACGTGTCGGTGCCGGTGGCAGTGTCACGGGGCACGGCGCCTCGGGTGTGCGCAGGAGCGAGGGCAACCGTCTGATGCGGACCGAAACCGGTTGTCACGACGTCGATCTCACCGGACCTCACTCGTCGACTGCGATCAGTGGCACGCACCTTGAGCCGCAGCCCGCCGATCCGGCCGTAACCGCTGCGCGCCGCCGACAGGTCGATGGCGTCGACACCCGGCGCGTGCCGGTAGGCCATCACCTCGGTGTCGATCCGCAGGTGCGCACCCGGCCAGCCGTCGCCGACGACGATCAGCGCCGACGACTGTTTGCGCACCCGACCCATCACCACCCGCGCCCGCGACGGCGGCACGGTTGCGCTCTTCATGCCGGCGCTCTTCAGGCCCCGCATGCCGGCACTCTTCAAACCAAGCACCACCAGATCCATGCCGTCGAGCAGCACCGAGGCGACCTCGATGGGGTCGACCCCCGGCTGCGGCACCGTCGCGATCCGCGACAGATCACCACCCCACTCGACGACCGCACCGAGATTGAGGTTGGCCATCCCCACGATGCCGACCTGACCGCCCGACGCACTCACCGACGCGATCATCGACACCAACACCGAGCAGGCACGCCCGACGCTGAGCACCGACCCCTTGGCGATGCCGCGGTGCGGCAGCAGATCAGCCAGCGCGTCGGGCACCGGGAGAACGTCGACGGTCTGTTCCGACACCTCGATCGACGGCCGATCCGGCCGCCCCGACATCACCGCGATCTGGCGTCGAAGACGGTCCAGCTCACTGACCGTCTCGTTGACTGAAGCAGTGCTTTCGTTGGCTGAGGCAACGTTCGAGAGAGCTTTCGACGGGGTGCCCATTCATCCTCCTGACCAGCGGATTTCCGCAAATCAGCCGCCGGGAAGATGCATGCTGTTCGAACATTTATTCGATGCCTTGATACTAGGTGCGCCCACTGACAATCGTCAACGCGCCAGGTCAGCGCCGCCCAAGTTCCGGTTCTTCCGCGTCGAACTCGAACGTCCGCCACCGGCTGGTGCCGGAACGCCGAACTCGACGCGGAAGAACCCAAAGCTACGGAAGAACCAGAGCCGAGGGACCCGCCCGGCGTCAGAACAACGTCAGCGCCTGCTGCAGTTCCGGCGGCGCGACCACCGGCACAGCCGACGCCGACGATCCCACAGCCTCGACCCGACTCCGCGCCCCCGCCGAGCCGGCCAGCCCGTGTTGCTTCACCAACGGACTCAGCCGTTCCCGCAACCACGACGAGTACTCCGCGTTCACATACGCGCCCCGTCCATAGAGCCCGCGGTAGCGACGGACCAGCGCGGGATGGCGTTCGGCGACCCATTCCATGAACCACGGTTTGGTCGCGCCGCGCAGATGCATCGGGAACGCGGTCACCCCCGACGCGCCTGCCTCGGCGAGGCCGGCCAGCAACTCGTCGAGGTGGGCAGTCGAATCGGTGAGGTACGGAATCACCGGCGCCACCATTACATGCGGGGCGAACCCGGCGTCGGCGATGTCGCGAATCAGCTCCAACCGCGCCTTCGGCGACGGGGTGCCGGGCTCGATCTCCTTCTGCAACTCAGCATTGCCGATGGCCAGCGACACCGAGATCCCGACGTCGACCTGTCCGGCCGCCTGACGCAGCAGCGGTAGGTCGCGGCGCAGCAGGGTGCCCTTGGTGAGGATGGAGAACGGCGTGCCCGACTCGGTGAGCGCACGAATCACCCCGGGCATCAACCGATACCGCCCTTCGGCACGCTGGTACGGATCAGTATTGGTGCCCAGCGCGACCGTGTCGCGCGACCAGGATCGTCGTCGAAGTTCTTTACGCAGCACCGCCGCGACGTTGAGCTTCACCACCACCTGGGTGTCGAAATCCCGTCCGGCGTCGAGATCGAGGTACTCATGCGTCGGCCGCGCGAAGCAGTAGCGGCAGGCGTGGGTACACCCGCGAAAAGTGTTGACAGTGAACCGGAACGGCAGCCCGGACGCCTCCGGGACCTGATTGAGAGCACTCTTGGCCAAGACCTCGTGGAAGGTGATCCCTTCGAACTCCGGCGTCTGCACCGAACGGACCAGGCCCGCTCGTCCCAGACCCGGCAGGGCACCGTCGTCGGCCTCGACATCCTGGTCGGACCATCGCATGCCAAGAGTCGAACATGTGTGCGACTGACTTGTCAAGCGCACACGCCTCGCTGATCACATGGCATGACGCGCCATCGGCAGTGGCATCCGGTCTAAGATGCCGTTATGTCATCGAGCCCCGAGAGCTATCGAGTGCCAGGTCCGTCGTACCTGGTCGCCGGGCGCTATCGGCTCAAGTCGCGGATCGGCGGCGGTGGCATGGGCACGGTGTGGCTGGCCCGCGACCAACTCCTCGACCGTGAGGTGGCCGTCAAGCAGGTGGTCTCCACCGAGGGCCTCAACGACGAGACCGCCGACAATATCCGCCAGCGCGCCATGCGAGAAGGCCGGATCGCCGCGAAACTGTCGCACCGCAACGCGATCGCGATGCACGACGTCGCCCTGGATCGCGGCGAGCCATGGCTGGTGATGGAGTACCTGCCATCACGCAGCGTGGCCCAGATCCTGCACACCACACAGACTCTGCCGGTGCCGCAGGCAGCCCAGATCGGCGCCCAGGTGGCCGACGCGATGGCCGAGGCACACGCGGCGGGAATCATCCACCGCGACATCAAACCCGGCAACATCCTGATCGCCACCGGCCGCAACGCCGGACTGGTCAAGATCACCGACTTCGGTATCTCACGGGCCAAGGACGACGTCACGCTCACCCAGACCGGCGTGATCACCGGCACCCCAGCCTATTTCGCACCCGAAGTGGCCCGCGGCGCCGACCCGACCGAAGCCTCCGATGTCTACTCGCTCGGTGCCACGGTCTACACGATCGTCGAGGGTCAACCACCGTTCGGCGTCGACGAGAACTCACTTGTGCTGCTGCACAAGGTCGCTCGCGCGCAGATCAATCCGATGAAGAACGCCGGCGAGCTGCGATCGGTGCTGCTGCACCTGCTCGAACCGCACCCAGCCAAGCGTCCGACGATGCAAGAGGCACGCGACGAACTCGCCGCGGTCGCCGCCGGATCGCACGCCACCCAACGCCAGGTGCTGACCTCACCGATCAGCAAACCCGGTGGCGGCGTACCGATCTGGGCGCAGGGATCGAGTCGCGGCGGATCGGGATCGCCGTCGGGTACGTTCGCGCCCGCTTCGTCGCGAGCGACGCTGCCGCCCCGCCAGGCCACCCGCGCGATGCCGACCGGCTGGGAACCCGGGCCGGGCCGTGAAGGCGCGACCAACGGTCCAGCCGCAAACAGCGGGCCCAACGTGATGCCACGCAGTGTCGATCCCGCAGTCCGGCAAGCATATTCGCCGCCATCCTATGCATCACGACCGGCGTCGACGCGATCCTCCACGTCGACAACGGCCTTGGCGCTGTCGGTGTTCGGATTCTTCGTCGTGCTCGCCGCGGTGGTGGTCCTGCTCATCGCCCTGATGCGCTGACGCAACTCACCCGATGTGGCGAGTAGCCGCCCATCGGGTCAGCGCGTTGCGATTGGACTGCTGGGTCTTGCGCAGCACATTCGACGCATGGGTCTCGACGGTTTTGATCGAGATGAACAACTCCTCGGCGATCTCCCGATACGTATAGCCGCGGGCCAGCAACCGCAACACCTCGAGTTCGCGGCGGGTCAGCGAGTCCAGTTCCGGATCCAGCGGCGGCTCAGGGGCACTCGAGCGTCCGGTGAAGGAATCCAACACGAAACCGGCCAGTCGCGGACTGAACACCGCGTCCCCTTCGGCGACCCGACGCACCGCGTCGGCGAGTTCGCTGCCGCTGATCGTCTTGGTGACATATCCTCGCGCACCGGCTCGGATCGTGGCGATGACGTCCTCGGCGGCGTCGGAAACGCTGAGCGCCAAGAAGACCGGCGCATCGTCGCCGAGCGCGTCGGTCACACCCCGGAGCACGGCGACACCACCACCGGCGGGCATGTGGACGTCGAGCAGCACGACGTCGGGTCGACGGTGCACGATGCCTGCGACGGCCTCGGCGACCGAACCGGCCTCGCCCACCACCGATAGTCCTGTCTCACTTGCCAATTCGGCGCGCACACCGGAGCGGAACACCGCGTGGTCATCTACCAGGAAGACCGAATAGGCTCCTGTCCCGGCGTGCTCGGCGGTGTCGATGGTCATCTCCTCATTCGTAAGTATCGGGGTCTCAGGTCTCACGCTCGGCGGCGTCGGAGTCGACGGCGCCGGCCTTGTCGGATTCCCCATCGTCGTATCCCCCGTCGTCGTATCCCCGTGGCATGGACAGCCCGATGTTGGTGCCGCGCCCGGGCGCGGAGTCGATGGTGACCTGACCGCCGGACCGATCCATCCGCGCCCGAATGGATTTGGCGATGCCCTGCCGGTCGTCGTCGACGGAGTCGATGTCGAATCCGGCGCCGCGGTCACGTACGAACACTTCCACCCGCTCATCGCCGACCTCACAGTACACATCGATCCGACGTTCGCCGGAATGTTTGGCTGCGTTGACAAGAGCTTCTCTGGTGGCACCGATCAGTGCCGGCCAGCGTCGTCGGATCTCGGGATCACGATCGTCGTCGGGCCGCAGATCACCGACGGTGATCACGTCGGCTTCGATGCCGTAGGCGTCCTCGACCTCGGCCCCGACGGCCTGCAATGCCGCGCTCAATGATCCCGAGCGCTGCGCCGGGTCGCCGAACAACCAACCGCGCAGCTCGCGTTCCTGGCTTCGTGCCAGCCTCGCAACCTCTTCGGGCCGCCCGGCCTGCTTCTGAATCAACGCGAGGGTTTGCAGCACCGAGTCGTGCAGGTGCGAGGCGATCTCCTCGCGTTCGGCGTTGCGGATGCGCGCGGCACGTTCCTCGTTGATGGTGCGCCACATCCGCATCCACAGCGGCACGGTCAGCAACACCACGCCGATCAGGGTGGCCAGCACGGCGAGCAATGTCGTGGACAAACCGCCGAACGACCGATTTCCGGCCAGCACGACGACCACCAGGCCGCCGATGATGAGCACCGCGCCGCTGATGAATCTCGTCCACGTGAGCACCGGCGAGCGGCGCGAGGACCGGGACGTATCGAATTCGCGCCACACCAGACTCGCGCCGACCACGATGAAGACCAGCGGCACCAGGTACGCGACCGGAGTGCCCGACGCCGCCAGCCCGACGACGGCCATCGCGACCACACCGACCAAAGCCAGACCGTAGGCCTGACGGCGTTCGCCCGAGGTGGGCTGCTCGACGTCGCTGCCGGGCGGGCAGAAGAACCAGAGCAGGGCGTAGGCCATCACCCCCGCACCGGCCAGCGCGGCGAGCACCATGAAGACCACCCGCACCCGGAACGCGTCGACGCCGAGGTGATCGGCGATGCCGCCGGCGACACCGGCGATCACGCGGCCACCGTCGCGACGGACCAGCCGATCGGGCGCGCCGGCGTCGGCCGACGACACCGGTCGGCCACCTGGCCGGGGCAGGGAGTAACTCACACTTCGATACTGGCACGCCTCACGGGCCCGCACATCGGGGCAACACCTGAGTCCCTGAGCTCCCGACCCACCTACGTTTCGGGGATAGTTCAGGGTGGCAACCTGATGTGCTGAGGGTTCGGTTCGTTCGACGATGGGAACCATGAACACAGCAGAACTCGAACGTCTCTGGGCGACACGTCCGGTGCGGCCGGATGCCGGGCGCACCGTCGGCGGTGTCTGTGCCGGTGTCGCCGCCCGCTATCGCGTCGATCCGACGCTGGTGAAAGTCGCCTTCGTGGTGTCGACACTGTTCGGTGGCAGTGGCTTGCTGCTCTACATCGCCGGCTGGATCGCCTTTCCTGGCCAGCACGGCTCCGACGAGTGGACCGGCAGCCGACGCCACGGTCACGGCAAGCCGGGCAAGGTCGTGCTCGTCATCGTGTTGGCCATCATCGTGGTCACGTCCTTCGGCCCCAACGAGACGTGGAGTTCCGGCGGCATCGTCGGAGCCGCACTGATGCTGCTGGGATGGTGGCTGCTGTACCGCCGGACCCCCGACGCACCTGCCCTCACCAGCGCGGACGGTGCGGCTGCCGTCGACTTCCAGCGATGGGTACCGCGTGCTGCCTATCACCAGCAGGCCGGCGCAGGTATGACGGCGGCGCCCGCGGCGACCGCACCCCCGGCAACCGCACCCACCGCGACCGCACCCATCGGGGCCGAGCCGACGGTGACCGACCAGGCCACGACTCCGCTGCCACCGATCCCCGACGAGCCGGTACCACCGGCCTGGGATCCGTTGGGTGCGGCACGCTTCGCCTGGGATCTGCCCGAACCCACGACGCCGGACGCACCTGCCGAGCGTGACCGCCGATCACCGCTCACGCTGATCGTCGTCGGTCTCGCGGTGATCGCCGCGGCCGCCGGATCCGCCGCTCACTACGCGGGCCTGGACTGGTTCACCCCCGGCCGCATCCTGTCCATGGCATTGGCCGTCGTGGCCGGTGGGCTGTTGGTCGCCGGATTGCAGCGCCGACGGGCCGGCGGCGAGCATCACAGCGGGCTGGTACCGATCGCCATCGTGCTGGGCGCCGTCGTCATCGTCACCACGCTGATCAACGGGATCGGTTCGCTGCCGTCCGGCGGGGCGGGCGACCGGACGTACGCACCGCCCACCGCAGCGGACCTGCGACCGCACTACTCACTCGGCGCCGGGACGATGGAACTCGACCTGCGCAACATCGCCCTCGAGAAAGACACGACGGTCACCGTCGACAACGGCATGGGCGAGATCAAGATCCTGATTCCGGAGACCATGAACGTGCGGGCCAATTGTCAGACCAACGTCGGAGAGGTCGCCTGTCCGGAGGGTCTGTCCGGTGGCACCGACGGCACGTCGGGACCGGTGCTGACCATCGACGCGCATACCAAGGTCGGACGAGTGGAGGTCATCCGATGAGTGAGGACAACAATGGGACCACCGCGGACCAGGGCCGACGCTCACCCGGACTCGCACTGCTCGGGCTCGCCGCGCTCGCGGTGGCGGGGTGGGGCCTGGTCGGCGGACCAGACCTCCCCGACCTCGCTGCTCTCGGTTGGGTGGCCATCGCCGTGGGGCTCGTCGTCGGGCTGGCGCTGATCGTCACCGGCGCCCGGTCGCGCTGACCCCAGCCAAGCTGAAACACCCAGCTCAGCGACCCGAGATCACTCCCATTCGATGGTGCCCGGCGGCTTGCTCGTGACGTCCAGGACGACACGGTTGACGTCGGGCACCTCGTTGGTGATGCGGGTCGAGATGATCTCCAGCACCTCGTACGGCACGCGCGTCCAGTCCGCGGTCATCGCATCCTCGCTGGACACCGGGCGCAGCACGATCGGATGGCCGTAGGTGCGGCCGTCGCCCTGCACGCCGACGCTGCGGACGTCGGCCAGCAGCACCACCGGGCACTGCCAGATCTGTCCGTCCAGACCGGCCGCGGTGAGTTCCTCGCGGGCGATCAGATCGGCCTTGCGCAGCATGCTCAAACGGTCCGCGGTGACCTCGCCGACGATCCGGATCGCCAGCCCGGGGCCAGGGAAGGGTTGGCGCGCAACGATTTCCTCCGGCAGACCTAGCTCACGCCCGACCGCACGGACCTCGTCTTTGAACAGCAACCGCAGCGGTTCGACGAGGGTGAACTCCAGATCCTCGGGCAGGCCGCCGACGTTGTGGTGGCTCTTGATGTTCGCGGTCCCGCTGCCACCGCCGGATTCGACGACGTCGGGGTAGAGCGTGCCCTGCACCAGGAAGTCGATGGCCGCACCGTCGGCGGCACTGGCACCGAGCACGCCGGAGACCGCACCCTCGAATGACCGGATGAACTCGCGGCCAATGATCTTGCGCTTGGTCTCCGGGTCGCTGACGCCGGCGAGTTCGCCGAGGAAGGTGTCCGCGGCGTCGACGGTGACGAGTTTGGCGCCGGTGGCCGCGACGAAGTCGTGCTGCACCTGCTCGCGCTCACCGGCCCGCAGCAGTCCGTGGTCGACGAAGACACAGGTCAGCCGATCTCCGATGGCACGCTGCACCAGCGCTGCGGCGACGGCGGAGTCCACACCGCCGGACAGGCCGCAGATGGCGCGGCCGTCGCCGATCTGATCGGACACGGCGTCGATGAGTGCGTCGGCGATGTTGGCCGGCGTCCACGTGGCGTCGAGTCCGGCGATCTCGTAGAGGAAGCGGGTGAGGACCTGCTGTCCGTGCGGCGTGTGCAGCACCTCGGGGTGATACTGCACGCCGGCCATCCGGCGCTCGAGGTTCTCGAAGGCGGCAACAGGTGCGCCCGGCGTCGACCCGGTGACCGAGAATCCCTCCGGCGCGACCTGCACGGCGTCGTTGTGGCTCATCCACACCGGCTGCGTCTCGGTCAGACCCTGGTGCAGAACTCCATCGCCGTTGACCGTCAACGTCGTTCGACCGAACTCACGACCGCCGGTGTTGGCGACGGTGCCGCCGAGTTCCTTGGCCATCGCTTGGAATCCGTAGCAGATTCCGAACACCGGGATGTCGAGGTCGAGGATCGCCGGATCGACTGATGGCGCCCCGTCGGCGTAGACCGACGACGGTCCGCCGGACAGGATCACCGCGACCGGGTTCTTGGCCTTGAACTCCTCGATACCCGCATCGTGGGCGATCACCTCGGAGTAGATGCGCGCCTCACGCACCCGACGCGCGATCAGCTGCGCGTACTGGGCACCGAAGTCGACGACGAGAACCGGGCGTGGGCCGTCGACGAAGTCGGAAGCCGAGGAGGGTGCGGCCGAAGTTGCCGGGGTAGCGGAGTCTGTCACCTTCTGGAGTCTAGTGTCTTGGAGGATATGAGCACTTCACCACCTACATCGAACGCGTCAACCGGCCGCTGGTCGCTCGGCATCGGCGACCTCACGCAGGCCGCGGTGTTCGCGGCGCTGATCGCGGCGCTGGGTTTGCCCGGCACCATCAACGTCGGAGCGAGCGGCGTCCCGATCACCTTCCAGACTCTCGGCGTGATGCTGGCCGGTGCGATCCTCGGGCCCAAGAAGGGCACTCTCGCGGTCGTCATCTTCATGGCGTTGGCGATAGCTGGTCTGCCGATCTTGTCCGGCGGACGCACCGGGCTCACCGCGTTGGCGTCGCCGACGGCCGGATTCTTCATCGGGTTCCTGCCCGGGGTCATCGTGATCGGCGTGCTGACCGCGTTGATGATGCCGCGCTATCGGGTGCTGCCCGGAATCGGTATCAACCTCATCGGCGGACTGCTGGTGGTCTACGTCTGCGGCACCATCGGCCTGTTGCTGCGCACCGATCTCACTCTGTGGGCGGCGATTTCGGCGAACGGCTGGTTCATCCTGGGTGACACCGTCAAGGCGATCATCGCCGCACTGGTTGCGGCACAGGTGCATCGGGGCTGGCCCGGTCTGATCACACCGCTGCGCACGGCGGCCTGACCGCACTTCGCTCGTGATCGAATTCCAGTCCGTCGCACACGCTTACGACGGCCGTCCCGTTCTGACCGACGTCTCACTGACGTTGGCGGAGAATCGGATCGGGATCGTCGGTGCCAACGGAAGTGGTAAGTCGACGTTGGCGCGAATGATCAACGCACTGGTCATCCCCGACCGCGGTCAGGTGCTGGTCAACGGTGTCGAGACGGCCCGGCACAAACGTCGGATTCGACGCGAGGTCGGGTTCATCTTCAGTGACCCCGACCGGCAGATCATCATGCCGACGGTTCGCGAGGACATCGAATTGTCTTTGCGGCGAACAGATCTGTCGCGCGAGGACCGTGCGGCCGCAGCACTGGCCGCGTTGGCCCGGTTCGGGCTGGCCGATCACGCCGACCATCCCGCGCAACGACTTTCGGGCGGGCAGAAACAACTGCTGGCGCTGGCGTCGATCTTCGTCACCGCACCGAGCATCGTCGTCGCCGACGAACCGACCACCCTGCTCGACCTACGCAACAGCGCGATGCTGCGCGAGGTGTTCGCCACGCTCGATGAGCAGCTGATCGTGGTCACCCACGACCTCGATCTCATCGACGACGTCGACCGGGTCATCGTGCTCGACGCGGGACGTGTGGTCGCCGACGACGCGCCCGGTCCGGCATTGGCGTTCTATCGGCGGTTGATGGCATGACCGTACTGGGTGTGTACCAACCGGGAAGCTCGCTGCTGCACCGACTTCCGGCCGGGGTCAAGCTCGTGGCGCTCGGCATCGCGATCATCGTGATCTCGGTGACGGTTCGGTCCGTGCAGGCACTGGGGTGGGCGACATTGCCGGTGGCGGCGGTGTTCGCCCTCGCGGGCATCGGCCCGGTGACCGCCGCCCGGCAGCTTCGGCCGATGCTCTGGATTCTGGTGTTCATCTTCGTATTTCAGTGGATCTTCACCGATTGGCAACGGGCGCTGGTGGTGTGCGGCGTGCTCGCGCTGTCGGTGGCGTTGGCGGCCGTGGTCACCTTGACCACCACCATCACCGCCATGCTCGACACCATCGTCGCCGCGCTGAATCCGTTGCGGCGGTTCGGTGTTCCGGTCGACCACATCGCCATCGCCCTGGCGTTGACCATCCGGTGCATTCCGCTGATGGTGGAGATCGTCGGTCAGGTCGACGAGGCCCGCAAGGCACGTGGGCTGCGACCGGGACCGCGCATTCTGGTCGCGCCGGTGGTGATCGCCGCCCTGCGGACCGCTGAAGGCTTCGCCGACACCCTCACCGCTCGCGGGTTGGACTGACCGGCGCGAATTCGTGCGACGCGCCTCAGGAAGCGTCGACGGTCTCCGTACGGATCACCGGCGTTATCGGCAGTCGCAACGCGCCGGGTGCTGATTCTGGGACCACCGGCCGTCGGGGCGACGTCGGCTCGATGCGCACGTAGCCAACGCCCTGCTCGGGCCGCAGGTCGTTCTCACCCTTGTTGGGCCACAACGCGATCGCGCGTTCGGCCTGGGCGCAGATCGACAGCGACGGGTTCACGCCGAGGTTGGCCGAGATCGATGCGCCGTCGGTGATGTGCAGCGTCGGGTAGTTCCAGACGCGGTGATAGGGGTCGATGACGCCGGTGGCCGGGTCGTCGGAGATGGCACAGCCACCGAGGTAATGGGCGGTCAGCGGCATGTTGACGATGTCGCCCCAGGTTCCGCCGGCAATACCGCCCGGAAGTTTGTCGGCGATCCGTCGGGTTGCCTCGTTGCCCTTGGGAATCCACGTCGGATTGGGCTCACCGTGGCCCTGCTTGCTGGTGATGTAGCGCAGCGGTCCGCGTCGTCGGATGAACGTGGTCAGCGAATTGTTGTTGTTCTGCATCACCAGAGCGATGACCGTGCGTTGACTCCACTTGCGTACGAACAGAAGTCGAAACAGGATGAACGGATTGGCGATGACCTGCTTGAGCAACTGCCCGAACCGGTTACCCCGCGACCCGCCGTCGGTGAGAGCGGTTTGCAGGTAGGCGATCGCGTTGGATCCCTTGCCGTATCGCACCGGTTCCACATGGGTGTTGTGTTCGGGATGGAACGACGACGTGATCGCCACACCCTGCGAATAGTCGTGTGCGGGATCGTATTTCGCTGCCATCGCACCCAGGATCGATTCGGAGTTGGTGCGGGTCAGCCGGCCCATTGCGTCGGAGATCTTGGGCAGTGAACCAGTTTTGGCGTGATGCATGAGTCGCTGGGTGTTGAAGGTGCCCGCGGCGACGATCACCTGCTGCGCGGTGAACGTCGTACGACGCCTGCCCAGCGGCCCCCACGACGCAGACCCGTGGGTCCGCACCTCCCACGTCCCGTCGGGTCGCTGCTCGAGGTGGTCGACGGTGGTGCGGTCGATGATCTGCGCGCCGTTGCGCTCGGCGAGCCCGAGGTAGTTCTTTAGCAGCGTGTTCTTGGCGCCGACGCGGCAACCGGTCATGCAGGCGCCGCATTCGGTGCACGCGGTGCGGTCAGGTCCGGCACCACCGAAGTAGGGATCCGGCACGGTCTCCCCCGGCGCGCCGGCGAGTCCGGTCTTGGCACCGAAAAACACCCCGACCGGGGTGGCGGTGAAGGTGTCGCCGACGCCCATCTCGTCGGCGACCTCTTTGATGACCCGGTCGGATTCGGTGAAGGTCGGGTTGGCGACCACGCCGAGCATGCGTCGGGCCTGGTCGTAATATGGCGACAGCTCGTCTTCCCAGTCGGTGATGTGATTCCACTGCGGGTCGGTGAAGAACGGGGTCGACGGTTTGTAGAGCGTATTGGCGTAGTTGAGCGAGCCACCGCCGACGCCCGCGCCGGCCAGGATCATCACGTCTTTGAGCGCGTGGATGCGCTGGACGCCGAACAGACCGAACTTGGGCGCCCACAGCCACTTGTTGAGCCGCCAACTGGTCTTGGCGAACTCGTCGTCGGAGAACCGACGTCCGGCCTCGATGACGCCGACCCGGTAACCCTTCTCGACCAGCCGCAACGCACTGACGCTACCGCCGAATCCGGACCCGATGATGAGGACGTCGAAATCGGTGTCGGGCGTCGGGCGCGCGGAACCGTCAGATGTATGGAGGGCTGCCATGCGGACCATACTAACGCCTGTTGTCACATGACGTGACCGGGGTCTCACCTACCCGAACGTACGGCGTCTCGGTTCGTCACCCGCCGCGTCGACCACTCGGTGAACGCGACCAGCCCGACGATGACGCAGGGGCCGACCACGTTGGCAATCCGGCCAAACAGAAACACCGAGTTTCGCTAGAACACTACGCGCGCGCAGTGTTTCTGACGAGAACCGGCGTTTTTGTGCGGTGGCCTCGATACGCGGCGGGCTCGCTGCGCTCGCACGCCGCTAGTCGACCAGCGAAGGCGAGAACCGTGAGAACGTCCTACCGGTGCACGCTCAAGCCGACCTTCTGGAACTCCTTGAGGTCGGAGTAGCCGGCTTTGGCCATCGAACGACGCAGCGCGCCAACGATATTGAGCTCGCCGTAGGGGTCGTCGGACGGACCGTTGAGGATGCGCTCCAGCGTTGGTGGCTCATCGTCGGTGGCCACCTGCAGCAGTGCGCCGCGCGGGGTATCGGGGTGGGCGGCCGCCGACGGCCAGTACCACCCACGGCCCGGTGACGACGCCGATGCCGCCAGCGGGGTGCCCAGCGTCGCAGCGTCGGCACCGCAGGCGATGGCCTTGGCCAGATCGCCGGAGGTGTGGATGTCGCCGTCGGCGATGACGTGCACATAACGCCCGCCGGTCTCATCGAGATAGTCACGACGCGCGGCTGCGGCGTCGGCGATCGCGGTGGCCATCGGCACCCCGATGCCGAGCACCTCACCGGTGGTGGTGGCCCCGGCCGCCGACCCGTATCCGACGATGACACCGGCGGCGCCGGTCCGCATCAGGTGCAGTGCCGTGCGGTGGTCGTGTACGCCGCCGGCGATCACCGGGATGTCGAGCTCGGCGATAAAAGTCTTGAGGTTCAACGGTTCTCGCGGTGTGCCGTCGGGTGAATCGGCGATCACATGCTCGGCCGAGATGATCGTGCCGTGCACCACGAGCAACTCCACACCGGCGCTGAGCAGCACCGGCGTCAACTCCGGTGCATGCTGCGGGCTGACTCGCACCGCGGTGGTCACGCCGGCATCGCGGATCTGCTTGACCGCGGCGGCCAGCAGATCAGTGTCCAGCGGTGCCGAATGCAGATGCTGCAGATGCCGGATCGCAGCAGCCGGATCGGGATCGTTCTCGGCGATGTCGATCAGCTCGCCGATCTTGGTCTCGACGTCGCGATGACGGGCCCACAGCCCCTCACCGTTGAGCACACCGAGGGCGCCGAGCTTGCCGAGTTCGATCGCACTGGCCGGCGATACCAGGGCGTCGGTCGGATGGCTCAGAATCGGCGAAGCGAACCGGTAGGCATCGATCTGCCATGCGGTCGAAACGTCCTTGGACGAACGCGTCCGCCGCGACGGCACAATGCTGATGTCGTCGAGCTCAAAGGTTCGTCGGGCTGTCCGGCCCATGCCGAATTCCACCAGATCACGCACCGTTGCGCCTTTCTCGAAAGTGAGGGTCAGCGAGAATAGTAGTTGGGCGCCTCAGCGGTGAGCGTGATGTCATGCGGGTGGGACTCCTTGAGCCCGGCCGCGGTGATCTGCACGAACCGGGCGTTCTGCAGCTCAGGGATGGTCGTGGCACCGGTGTAACCCATCGATGCGCGCAGGCCACCGACGAGCTGGTGGATCACCTGATTGAGCGGTCCACGGAACGGGACCCGACCTTCGATGCCCTCCGGGACCAGCTTCTCCTCTTTGAGGACGTCGTCCTGGAAATAGCGATCCTTGGAGTAGGACTTCGCCTGGCCGCGACCCTGCATGGCACCCAGCGAGCCCATGCCGCGGTAGCTCTTGAACTGCTTGCCGTTCACCAGGATCAGCTCACCCGGCGCCTCGGCGGTGCCGGCGAGCAACGACCCGAGCATGGCCGTCGACGCACCGGCCGCCAGCGCCTTGGCGATATCACCGGAGTACTGCATGCCACCGTCGGCGATGACCGGAACATCGGCCTTCTTGCAGACGGCAACCGCTTCCAGGATTGCGGTGATCTGCGGTGCACCCACACCGGCGACGACGCGCGTGGTGCAGATGGAACCGGGGCCGACGCCCACCTTGACCGCGTCCACACCGGCCTCGATGAGCGCCTGCGCGGCCTCACGGGTCGCGACGTTGCCGCCGACGATCTGCACGCGATCGCCGACCTCGGCCTTGACCTTGGCAACCATGTCCAACACGAGCCGATTGTGAGCATGCGCGGTGTCGACGATGATCACGTCCACACCGGCGTCGGCCAGCGCCATCGCCCGATCCCACTGCGGGTCACCGGTGCCCACCGCGGCACCGACCAGCAGCCGGCCGTCGGAGTCCTTGGTGGCGTACGGGTGCTGCTCGGTCTTGACGAAGTCCTTGACGGTGATCAAGCCGGTCAGCTTGCCGTTGCCGTCGACGATCGGCAGCTTCTCGACCTTGTTACGGCGCAACAGGCCCAGCGCGGCCTCCGCGGACACACCCTCCTGCGCGGTGATCAGCGGCGCCTTGGTCATCACCTCAGACACCGGGCGGTCCTGATCGACCTCGAACCGCATGTCGCGGTTGGTGATGATGCCGACCAGCTCGCCACGGTCGTCGACGACGGGCAGACCGGAGATCCGGTAGCGCGCGCACATCGCGTCGACCTCGGCGAGGGTGTTGGTCGGCGAGCAGGTGACCGGGTCGGTGACCATCCCGGCCTCGGACCGTTTGACCGTCTCCACCTGCCCGGCCTGGTCTTCGATCGAGAGGTTGCGATGCAGGACGCCCATGCCACCGGCCCGGGCCATGGCGATGGCCATCCGGGATTCGGTCACGGTGTCCATCGCCGAACTGATCAGCGGGACACGCAGGCTGATCTCGCGAGTGACCCGCGACGACGTGTCGGCGTCGCTGGGGATCACGTCGGAGGCAGCAGGTAGCAACAGGACGTCGTCGAAGGTGAGGCCGAGCATTGCGACCTTGTCGGGATCGTCTCCACCGGTGCGAACGTGCGTCATCGGTCCATGGTATCGGCTGGTGGACAGTGGTGGCGCTCACCCTGGGCCGTATCGCTGTGGAGCACCGACCAACACGATGCACAGGCCGCTTGCGGCAGCGGCGCAACAGCGTCGTCATCAGCTACCGTGGTGGTGTGCGCGACCACCTCCCACCCGGACTCCCACCAGATCCGTTTGCCGACGATCCCAGCGATCCGGCATCGGCTCTGGACTCAGTGGAACCCGGAATCCCCCTCGACGAGAACGAGCGTCTCGCCGTCGAAGAGGACCTGGCGGATCTCGCGGTCTATGAAAGCCTGCTGTCCCATCGAGGTATCCGCGGCCTCGTGGTGGTCTGCGACGACTGCCACGAAGACCACTATCACGACTGGGACATGTTGCGCGCCAACCTGTTACAGCTTCTGATCGACGGCACGGTGCGTCCGCACGAGCCCGCCGTCGACCCGCGCCCCGATTCCTACGTGACCTGGGATTACTGCCGCGGCTACGCCGACGCCCTCAATCACGCCGAAGGCGAGCGCTGAGCTAGACCCTCCCCCTCACCGGAAACCGGCGAGAGCGTCCGGCCTCAGTTGGGCCAGACCGGTGTGGTGGTCGTCCAACTCGATTGCGGAGCCACCGGATATGCCGGTTCGTTCTGGTTCGCCGAGGTCGGCGTCGGAGTGGTGGTGACCGGAGGCTGTTCGCCGACCTCTGATGGCGGCGACACCGGCACACTCGTCTCCGGAATCGATGGCTTCGTCTGGCTTTCGCGGTCCCGTTCCCGGAGGCGATCGCGATCCCGGGACGGATCGGTCTGCTGGCCGGTTTCGGGCTCGTCGGTGGTGGTCACGGTGCTCGGCGACGTCTTGGACGTGGTTGCCGGCTTCTTCGTGGTCGACGAGGTGACGTCGGCTCGTAGCCGGGTGATCCAGTCGTTCATCCGATTACGGGTGTCGTCATTGCGCACCGGCCCGAGGTCTTTCTCGGCCTGTGCGACAAGGGTCTGCGCCTGCGACGTGTTGCCCGCGGCGATTGCGGCTTCGGCCTTTTCCAGATTGGACTGTACGTTGACCGAGGCCTGCGTCTCGCTGGCCGCGGACGCGAACACCACGGACTTCACACCCCACAACGGATCTCCGGGCTGCGAGCCCTCCGAGAGCACGGTGAGTCCGGCGATCGCGACCACCACGACGGCGGCCACACCGGAGGCCACCCGCAGATGCCGGGTGATGCCCCGCGGACGCGACGCCTTGTCGGCAGCGGCGATGGCGTTCTGCACCTCATCGACCGATGGCAGCGGCGGCGCCGGCGTGGCCAGCACCTCTCGACGCCACCCCGACATCAGCTCGGCGAGCTCGTACTCGGTGTCGTCGCGGGTGGGGACGGCCTGACCGGCCGACAGTGCGTCGAGGAACTGGTCGTCGATGTGCACGTCGGACATGTCGAAGGGCAGGCTGGAACCCGAGATCGAGGCGGTCTGCTCGGACATGCGTTCGGTCGGCTGTTCGGGATCCGACGGGCGATCGCCGTGCGGCGACCGGCGGCGTCGCCAGTCACGCTCGTCGCTCATCGAAATCTCCTGTCGTGTGCTTGCCCAATTCGTCTTTCAGTTTTGCCAGTGCCCGATGCTGGGCGACCCGCACCGCTCCCGGTGTGCTGCCGACCGCATCGGCGGTTTCTTCGGCGCTGAGGCCCACCACCAGTCGCAGCACGAGCACCTCGCGCTGCTTCTCGGGCAGGATGCCCAGCAGTGCTCGCATCTGCCGTCCGGCGTCGGAGTCCAGAGCGGCCTGTTCCGGCCCGCCGAGGAACGACGCGGTCTCCGGCAGTGTCTCCACCGGATCGGACTTCACACGTCCGGCCACCCTCATCGCATCGGCGACCTTGTGTGACGCGATGCCGTAGACAAAGGCCATGAAAGGTTTGCCCTGATCTCGGTATCGCGGCAACGCTGTCATCACCGCCATCAACGCCTCCTGCGCCACATCGTCGGCGGAGAACAGATGTCGTTCCCCGACTCCAATACGCCCTCGGCAGTACCGCAGGACCGGGTCCTGCACACTTTCGAGAACTGACGTGAGAGCGGCGCGATCGCCCTGCCCAGCGGCACGGACGGCGTCGTCCAACTCAACACCCGTCAGTTTCATCGTCAGTTACGACCTCTGTGTTACAAGCATGTCCAATATGTAGCGGCCTGTGTGAGCGACGTCATTCGCCGTGCTCACAGCCCGTCGGTCCACCGGATCGGCGGCACGACGAGGGTCGTCCGTCGAGGGTGGGCGACGAGTGATGTGTCGCGCAAACCACAGATCACCTTAGCGAGAGGAAGAAGGCCGCTCGTACCCGCCGGTACGGCGCGTCGCCACCGGTGATGCGACCAGCCGTCCATCGACATTGGAGTCAGTCGAACGGCATACCCCGCGCAATCAGTTCAGCCCGGCTCGACGCGAGATCGCGAGTGACCTCGGGTCCGGGGGCAACCCCGGATAACAAGGACAGTGCCGCCCATTCCAAGGGCAACAGGCGATGCTCGGCCGCCCGGACCCGACATCGGGTCGCGAGGTCGGCGGCTATCTCGCGCTCCCCCGATGCCGCCGACGTCGCGGCCGCGATGAGGTCGGTCTTGATGCGATGTCGGGCCGTGGTCTCCGGCGCTTCATCCACTAGTGCCGTCGCAGCGGCGGAATGGGAGCGAGCATCCTCGGGGCGGCCACTGTAAAGGTGGTATTCGGCGCTGACCCATTCCCATCGCAGGCGGATTCGAGCGTCGGTGATCCAGTCGGCGGTTGTCAGCCCGTCGGTGGGCAGCCATGGCTCGGCTCCGACCAGCAGCCGGCGCGTCGCACCGAACTGGCCGCGCCCGAGGTTGTCGGCGGCCAGTCCGACGAGGGCATCGACCGCCGCGGCGCGTGCACATGATCGCTCCGCCGCGATCGCGCGGGCACGTTGTGCGTCGTCGGTCATCACCGGTGCGAGCACCGCCACCGCCGCTCCGTCGCGGACCAGCGCGGCGGTGTGCTGCCCCGACTGCCGCAACAGCGACCCGTGCGTGCTCCGGCACAGCGACGCGGTCGCGACGTCTCCGGTCGACGACGTCTCGCGGCGCACCTCGTCGAGGAGGGTGATCGCACGCGCGGCATACCCCTCACCGCCGAGTTCGACGGCGCGCATCCAGCGCTCGTGCACACCGCCACCCGGGCCTGTCATCCGTTCGACCTCCATAAACGTGTCTCAGGTCACCGAGATCTTCACCAGTTTGCATGAATTTAACGCGACGTCACATGACGAAATCGGGCAATAAAATCACGTGGAGATAATCGATATGTGTCCTGCGTGTTACGCGACCCAATGTGGATATTTTCGGTCCGCGCGCACGATTTCCCGTCGATGACGACACAAAGTCTGCCATCGGCGCAGTTCAGACGCCGTCTCAGTGCGCCCTCACAGACCCCGGATCGACACCGTTTCGACATATGCTAGAGCCCCAGCGCCGCACAACATTTCGTTAACACAGGCGGAATTTTCGTCATATTTTCGGAGTTTTTCGACGGTATTGACGTGGTTTCTTGCAGCCGCTTAGTGTTTGGTTCGAGTTGCTGAACCGCGGATCGTCCACCGCGTACCCGCGTTCCGCATCTTCCTCGCCGGTCGCAATCGAACAGACCACGACAGTCCTGGACAAGGAGAGCGCACACATGCCTCAGCCCAATCATCTCCCCGGCCCGAACGCTGACATCTGGGATTGGCAGATGAAAGGACTGTGCCGCGGCGTCGATTCGTCGATGTTCTTCCATCCCGACGGCGAACGCGGACGGGCTCGCTCCCAGCGCGAGCGTCGCGCCAAGGAAATGTGCCACCAGTGCCCGGTGATCGCCCAGTGCCGCGAACACGCACTGGCCGTCGCCGAACCGTACGGCATCTGGGGCGGCCTCTCGGAGTCCGAGCGCAGCATGCTGATGAAGCGCGGCGTCGGCCGTCGCATTGCCAGCTGAGCGACCCACACAGACTTACCTACGACGAACTCCCCACCTCCTGATCGGAGATGGGGAGTTCGTCGTTTACAGCGCGAGACGTGATTACAGCACGAGACCTGTCAGTGCGCGTGACCGTGCCCGTGACCGCCGGCAGCGGCCTCTTCGGGCTTGTCGGTCACGGCCGTTTCCGTCGTCAGGACCATGCGCGCCACGGACGCGGCGTTCACCACAGCCGATCGGGTGACCTTCACCGGGTCGATGATGCCGTCGGCGAGCAGATCGCCATAGGACAGCGTCGCGGCGTTGTAGCCGTGGCCGGGCTTGCTCTCGGCAACGGTGTTGACCACGACCGCACCGTCGACACCGGCGTTGGTGGCGATCCAGTACAGCGGGGCCGAAACAGCACTGCGGACGAGCTTCACGCCGAGTGCCTGATCGTCGGGCAGATCAGCGGCGAGCGAGTCGAGGACCTTGGCGGCCTGCACGATCGCCGAGCCACCACCGGGGATGATGCCCTCTTCCACGGCCGCCTTGGCTGCCGCAACGGCGTCTTCGACGCGGTGCTTGCGTTCCTTGAGGGCCGTTTCGGTGGCCGCGCCGACGCGGATCACCGCGACACCACCGGCCAGCTTGGCCAGTCGCTCGGCGAGCTTCTCGCGGTCCCAGTCGGAGTCGCTGTTCTCGATCTCCCGACGCAGCTGCTCGACACGCTTGGCGATGTCGTCGCTGGTGCCGGCGCCTTCGATGATGGTCGTCGCATCCTTGGTGACCACCACGCGTCGTGCGCTGCCGAGCAGGTCGAGGTCGGCGGTGTCCAGGCTCAGCCCGATGTCGGAGCTGATCACGGTGCCGCCGGTGACGATCGCGAGATCCTCCAGGAATGCCTTGCGGCGGTCGCCGAAGAACGGTGCTTTGACCGCGACGGCCTTGATGGTCTTGCGGATCGAGTTGACCACCAGCGTCGAGAGCGGTTCACCTTCGACGTCCTCGGCGATGATGAGCACCGACTTGCCGGCCTGCACGATCTTCTCCAGCAGCGGCAGGAAGTCCGGCAGCGAGCTGATCTTGTCGCGGTAGAGCAGCACGAGGGCGTCCTCGAGAACTGCTTCGCCGCTGTCGAGATCGGTGACGAAGTATGGCGAGAGGAAGCCCTTGTCGAACTGCACGCCCTCGGTGATCTCGAGGTCGGTGTGCAGGCCGGAGCCCTCCTCAACGGTGACGACGCCATCGGCGCCGACGCGGGTCATGGCCTTGCCGACCATCTCGCCGACCTCGGGGTCACGCGAGGAGACCGTGGCGACCTGACTGATCGCCTTCTCACCGTCGACGGGGGTGGCCACGCGCAGCAGTTCTTCGCTGATCGCGTCGGCGGCCTTGCCGATGCCGATTCCCAGGGCGATCGGGTTGGCGCCGGCCGCGACGTTGCGCAGGCCGAGCGAGACCATCGCCTGGGCGAGCACGGTCGCGGTGGTGGTGCCGTCACCGGCGACGTCGTTGGTCTTGGTGGCCACCGACTTCACCAGTTGGGCGCCGAGGTTCTCGAAGGGGTCGGAGAGGTCGATGTCGCGGGCGATGGTGACACCGTCGTTGGTGACGCTGGGGCCACCGAATGCCTTGGCGAGCACCACGTGCCGTCCACGCGGACCCAGGGTCACCTTGACCGCGTCGGCGAGCTGGTTGATGCCGCGCTCCAACGCCCGGCGGGCCTTGTCGTCGAATTCAATCTGTTTGGGCATGAGTCACTTTCAAGAGAATGGAGGTTTGACGATCAGAGGATGACCGCCGCTGCAGACGGCTCCGCCCCGGCGTCCTGCGTGCAGGCTGCCGGGGCGGAGAAGACTCGCGAAGTGGACGCGGGTACTTACTTGCCGACGACTGCCAGCACGTCGCGTGCCGACAGGATCAGGTACTCCTCACCGGCGTACTTGATTTCGGTGCCGCCGTACTTGCTGTAGATGACGGTGTCGCCCTCTTTGACGTCCACGGGGACGCGGTTGCCCTGCTCGGTGACACGGCCTTCGCCGACGGCGATGACGGTGCCCTCTTGCGGCTTCTCCTTGGCGGTGTCCGGGATGACGAGGCCCGACGCGGTGGTCGTCTCCGCTTCCACGGCCTGAACCAGGATCTTGTCCTCGAGCGGCTTGATGTTCACGCTGGACACGATGTGAGTCCTCAACTTTCGTTCTGAAGTAAACGAATCAACGTTCGGCGGCCCTGGGAAACCCCGTCGTCGCGGGTGAACGAGGTTTTTTCAGTGCCAACTAGCACTCTATACATGAGAGTGCCAGCACTCAAGGGTCGGGTCTGCAAAAATCACTCCGACGCGATCACGGCCGATTGCCGAACCCGGCGCATCCACCACAAGGTACCCAACGCGCCGAGAAGACCGACCAGGGACAGTCCACTGACCAGCCAGATCGCCGTGGTCATGCCGCCGAGCAGCTCGCCCGGCGCCGAACTTCCGCCCGCGCCGGCCAGAATAGCGGTCACCACCGCCATCATCAGCGCACCGCCGACCTGGACACTGGTGTTGACCAGCCCCGACGCCAGACCTTGTTCGTCGTCGTCGACTCCGGCGGTGCCCTGTGCGTTGACCGACGGGAAGGTGACCGCGAACCCGATGCCCAGCAGGACGATGGTGGGCAGCAGGAAGTCGGCGTAGCCCATGCCGGGCTGCGCCCGCGCGAACCAGAGGTAACCGCCGAGGAAGGCCGCGAACCCGAGAAGCATCAGCGCCGGCGTCGGCACCCGATCGAGCACACGATCCATCCGCAATGCGCTGCCGGCGACGATGAGTCCGGCCGGCAGGAAGCCAAGAGCCATCGCCAGCGGTGACCAGCCCAGCGAGTTCTGCAGATACAGCGTCACCACGAACTGGAAGGCGACGTAGCCGCCGAACATCAATGCCGCGGAGATGTTGGCGTGCACCAGCAGATAAGACCGCAGGATGCCCAGGCGAACCAACGGATGGGCGTGTCGGCGTTCGATGATGACGAACGCAACGGCCAACACCGCAGCGGCGACAAGGGTGATGATCGTCGACGGCGATCCCCAGCCCACCTCGGGTGCCTGCACGACTCCGAAGACGAGCAGCAACAGCGCTGCGGTACTGGTGAGGGCGCCGGCGACGTCGAACTGCGCCCACCGGAATCCACCGGTATCCGCCTTCGGGATGACCAGGAAGCCCGCGACGAGCAAGGCGATCGCGACCGGCCCGGGGAAGATCAGCGTGGCGCGCCACGACAGTTCGGTCAGAAGTCCACCGAACACCAGACCGAGGGAGAATCCGCTGGCACCGCACACGGTGTAGATCGACAGCGCGCGGTTTCGGGCCGGCCCTTCGACGAAGGTCGTGGTGATGATCGACAGGCCCGCCGGGACGGTGAATGCCGCGGCGACACCCTTGATGAAGCGCAGCGCGACGATCAGCGCGGTGATGTCGACCAGAGCGCTGATCACCGACGCGACGCCGAACACCGCGAGTGCTCCGAGGAACACCCGCCGACGGCCGAGCAGGTCACTGGTACGCCCGCCAAGGAGCAGCAGACCGCCGTAGCCGAGCACGTAGCCGCTGACGATCCATTGCAACTGTGCGGAATCCATGTGCAGGTCAGCGCCTATCGACGGCAGCGCGACGCCGACCATCGAGATGTCGAGTCCGTCGAGGAACAGCGCTCCGGCGAGCACGACCAGCAGAATCCAGGTCTTCGACGTCCAGCCGGATGCCGAGGTGATGTGTGGGGTGGGGCCCAGGTGTGGGTGTGTAGGCGACGGCGAAAGAGTGGGTGATGGCGCTGGAGGCCGGCGATGCGTTGTTTCGGTCATACCTCGGACTATATGCGTCTGCATTCATTGTGTCTGCATTAATCAATGTCACATTTTATGTGTGCGCATCTAATGCAGGTGCGATGTATGATGCGGGCATGACCACGGAGGTTCACGACGGCGACGCAGCGGAGCATGACGCGCTCGCGGCCGCGTGGCAGGACCTCTCCGTTCGGTATCACCAGATTTCCTGCGCGGTCGACCGCGAGCTACAGGCCCACCACCAGATCTCCGGCAGCGAGTTCGAGATTCTCGAATTGCTCTGGGCCGCAGACAATCACAGCCAGCGCATGAGTGACCTGTCCCCCAAGGTGCACCTGAGCCAGAGCGCGATGTCGCGGGCGGTGGCCCGCCTGGAAAAGGACGGCCTGGTGGAACGCTCGATGTGTGCCACCGACCGCCGTTCGGTGTTCGCCGCGCTCACTCCGGCGGGCGTCGAGCGTTTTGACCAGGCCCGCCCGACGCAACGTCGGGTGCTCGCGGAGTTGTCGACGGGGTGCACGCAGTTGCTGCGGGTCGCCGACGGAAACGTCGATTCCTAACCGGGCCGGTGCGTCAGTCGCTCGCGAACCTCGGCAGGGGTACTGACGCCGAACCAGCCCCGAGCGGCAGCACGATCTGATTCGGTGAGCGCGCTGTAGCGTGCGGGCTTGTCCCCGCTGTCGACAATGATCACGTCGAGCGCATCGCGGACCAACCAGACGTCGGCGGGCCGGGAGCCGTCGACTGCCAGCGCGTGGATGATCCGCTCTTCAGCGACGCCGAGGGCTTGCGCGAGTTGCGTTGGGGTCCAGCCGGATCGGGCCAGATTCTCGGCGAGTTCAGCCCGGGTTGCCGACACCTGGCTCTCGGTCAGCGACATGGGTTCACCTTACGCCTGAGCGCTTGAGTACCAGAGCGCTAGAGCTGGGAACGAACCACCGACAGTCCGGGATCCGAGGCCACCGTCAACGGCGAGGGCTGCGCTCCCCCACCGATCACATGCGCGCCGAGCGTCGCGATCATCACCCCATTGTCGGTGCACAGCCGCGGCTTGGGTACTCGCAACGTGACCCCGGCAGCAGCAGCGCGCTCGCGCGCCAGCGAACGAATGCGCGAGTTGGCCGTCGCTCCACCGCCGAGTACCAGGGTGTCGACGCCCAGGTCGTCGCACGCCCGCAGCGCTTTCATGGTCAGTACGTCGGCGACCGCCTCCTGGAACGACGCCGCGACGTCGGGAATCGGTACGGGTACGCCGTCGCGTCGGCACTTCTCGACGTAGCGTGCGACGGCGGTTTTGACGCCGCTGAAGGAGAAGTCGTAGCGGGCGTCCTGCTGCCGGGTCATGCCACGCGGGAACGCGATCGCGTTCGGATCTCCCTGTGCCGCAGCCTTATCCAGGTACGGACCGCCGGGGAAGCCCAGGTCGAGTAGCCGCGCGACCTTGTCGAAGGCCTCACCGGCGGCGTCGTCGACGGTGGTCCCGAGTTCGACGATCGGCTCGGCGAGGTCGGTGACATGCAAGAGATGCGTGTGGCCGCCGGAGACGAGCAGCGCAACGCATTCCGGCATCGGGCCGTGCTCCAGGGTGTCGACGGCGACGTGCCCACCGAGATGATTCATCGCGTAGAGCGGAACATCCCACGCCAGCGAATACGCCTTGGCCGCAGACACTCCCACCAGAAGTGCACCGGCCAGGCCGGGGCCGATGGTCACCGCGATGGCGTCCGGACGGTCGATTCCGGCGGCCTCGCGGGCCCGCTGCATCGTCGGCACGATCGCCTCGAGATGCGCACGCGAAGCAATCTCGGGCACCACCCCACCGAAGCGGGCGTGCTCGTCGACGCTGGAAGCGACCTCGTCGGCGAGCAGGGTCGCCGACGCACCGTCCCAGTCGACGATGCCGACACCTGTTTCATCGCAGGAACTCTCGATACCCATGACGATCATGACGCGCTCTCCGACGTGGCACTCGGTCCGGCATCGTCGATACCGGGCCGACCCGAGATGGCCGGCCGCACCATCGTGTACGCGTCGGCGCCGGACGGTTGGTAGTAGCCGCGACGCACCCCGCTGGTGACGAAGCCATTGCGCTCGTACAGCGCGATGGCATCCGAATTGTCCACGCGCACTTCGAGGAATACCGGGGCATCCACCGCATCGGCGACGGCGAGCATCACCGACAGCAACGCCCGCCCGAACCCGCGGCCCCGGCGTGTGGGGGCAACCGCGATCGTATGGATCTCGCAGTCGTAGGCACCCTCGGTACCCAGCGTAGAGATACCGGCATAGCCCACCAGCGGACCACCGATCACGTCACGGGCGGCGAAGTAGCGGTTGTACGGCGCATTGAGTTCGGCGCGGAAAGCTGTTGCCGGCCAGGGTGAATCCTCAGCGAACATCTCACGTTCCAGCGCTGCGCATCGTGGGATGTCGGCGTAGGTCAACGCATCGATCACCAGACCCGTCGACGTCATGACGGCCTCCCGGCAGCAGCATTGACGGCGGGAGCACGTTCGACGGCATCAGGTCGGCGCAGGTACAGCGGGGTCAGCGGTGCCGGCGCCGCACCGGACACCAGCTCGGGTCGCGCAGCCTCGACGAGACCTGCCACCGTCGGGACGGTCCCAGACCCGACCGGCCGGTCGAACAGTGCTGTGTGAGTGAGAGATCCGACGACCACGTCGATCTGCTCAGTGGCCACTGCCTCGACGACATCCGCCGGTGCGGTGACATCGGGACCGGACACCCGGACGCGATCGACGTAGCGCGCCCAGTAGATTTCCCGACGACGGGCATCGGTCACCACGAGCACCGACGACAACAACGGATCATCGGCATACTGTTGTGCGGCAACGGCATCCAGCGAGCACACCGGATAGGCGGGGATGGCCAGGGCGTCGGCGAACGCTGCGCCGGTGGCCATCCCGACGCGCAGACCGGTGAACGGACCGGGCCCACACCCGACGACGACCGCTGCAAGATCGGCCCGGGCCACGCCCGACTCCTCGAGACTCTCGGCGATCAGCGTGGTCAACACCTCGGCGTGCCGGCGATGATCGGACACCGAACGCTGTGCGCAGATCCTCGCCAACCCGGTTGCCTCGCCGGATAACTCCGCGACTCCGGTGACCACGGTGTCGGTCGCGGTATCGATGGCCAGAACGTACATCTACGCACCCGCCTTGTCGTCAACCCACTGCCACGCTGCGCGTCGGACATCGGAGTCCTCGTCGCGCCGCAAGCGCACGAGTAGGTGGCGATCGGCCAGCCGCTCGGCCACCCCTTCACCCCACTCAACGACGACCACCGCGTCCTCCAGGTCGGTATCGAGGTCCAGGGCATCGAGTTCGTCGAGTCCGCCGAGCCGATAGGCGTCGACGTGCACCATGCCCGGCCGCCCCGGAGCACCGGGTCGATGCTCCCGAGCGATGATGAACGTCGGCGACGACACCCGCCCCACGACCCCGAGGCCGTCGGCGATTCCCCTTGTGAGAGCGGTCTTTCCGGCCCCAAGCGGGCCGTCGAGAATCACCAGATCACCAGCCGACAGCGTACCGGCCAGTTCTCGTCCCAACGTTTCGGTGTCTTCGACGGTGGGCAGGGTTTTCTCGTTCTGGGTTTTCTCGTGCTGGCGGCCGGTCACTGCACAACGCTCCTGCGCGACATCAGCTTCCGCCATCCGCGCGGATGCCCACGATTGATCCTCGAGCGTGAGACGAGCTCGTCGATCGCGTCGGTGACCGTCATCGGACGCTCCATCTGCACCATGTGCCCGGCACGTTCGACCACGATCAGTTCGCTGTCGTCGCCGAGTTCGGAGTACATCCGGACCGAGTTCGGCAAGGGTGTCATCCGGTCGGCATCACCGCAGATGACGACTGTCGGAACTTCGGCGAGAATGCCCAAAGCGGTGGACTCGTCGTGCATTTCCAGGGCATGCAGGAAGTTGACGACGGTGGGCAGCGGGGTGTTCTGGATCATCTTCTCCACCGCGCGGCCGACGTTGGGGCTGTAGAAGTCCGGGCCGAAACTCGCCGCGAGCAGTACCGGCTCGAATGCCGCGCGAGTGATGCCGCGGCCCGCCTTGACCAGCCCGGGGATGCGGCGCACCGACAGCCGGAACAGGTCGACGATGGGGCTGCTGAGTCCTTCCCCGAGTCCGGCTTCGGTCAGTCCGCGTGCGGCAGTCGCCACCAGGGCCGCCCCGGCGATCTGACCGTTGGGGCCGAACATCTGCGGGTGGCGCCGCGCCATGCCGAGCAACGCCATGCCGCCCATCGAATGTCCCACCAGCACAACGGGTCCGCGCGGAGCGGTGGCCGCGATGACGGTGGCGGTGTCGTCGGCGATTTGCGCGATGGTGCAGGTTTCGGCGGGCGCGGACTCGCTGTTCCCGTGGCCACGATGGTCGAAGAACACCAAGCGGATGCGTCGGCCCGCCCAGCGCCGCGCGAGTTGATAGCGCTGGAAGTGCCAGCTGGCCATCCGCAGACTGAAGCCGTGCACGAACACGACGGTGACCTCGGGCTCGGTCGGCTTCGACCAGCGCCGTCCGACGCCGTCGCCGGGGTCGTCATCACCGAGGTAGACGCTGCGCACGGCGAGCGCGACCCCGTCGTCGGCGAGCACGGTCTCCGCTTCGTCGGTGTAGATCTCGGTGAAATCGACATCCGCATAAGGATCGTCGATCTTCAGCGCCCGCGACCTCGCGATGTTGCGCGCGGCACCGCCCGCCGCGACGGCCCCGAGCGCCGCCACTCCGGTGAGCCCGCCCAGCCAGCCAAGGCGCTGCTTGTCGGCGCTATCCACGGCCGCCACCGATGTACTCGCGTACCGTGCGACCGCCGATTCCCGACACGATCTCGTAGTCGATGGTGCCGATGGCGTCGGCCCAATCGGCTGCCGTTGAACCGCCATCGCGGCCGGTGCCGAAGAGCTCCACCCGGTCCCCCTCGGCGATGCCAGCGCCGTCGGGTCCGAGGTCGATCACCGTCTGGTCCATGCAGATTCGGCCGACCGCGGGCAAGCGACGCCCGTTCGCGGTGACGGCCAGCTTCCCCGACAGCAAACGCGGGACACCGTCGGCGTAGCCCGCGGTGATCACCCCAACTATGGTGTCACGCGGCGCGATCCAGGTGTGGCTGTAGGAGACTCCTTGTCCGGCAGCCACTTTCTTGATCAACGACACCTCGGCGGAAAGCGTCATCGCGGGGATCAGACCGAAGTCGCCGCGCGCCGGGATGGGCGTACGGCCATAGAGAGCGATTCCGGGCCGGACCAGGTCTCGTGCAAGATCCGGACGGGTCAGTGCCGCAGGTGAATTCGCGATGTGCATCACCTCGGGACCGGCGTCGAGCCGTCGTAGATCGTCCACTGCGGCGTCGAGCCGGGCCGCCTGTTCGGAGTTGAGTGGATGGTCCGGCTCGTCACCGCGCACCAGGTGACACATGGCCGCTCGCAGATGCACCGACTCCGCGGCCACCGCCTTTGCGAGATCGGTGGCGAACTCGGACCATTCGTCGACGGCCACCCCGCTGCGGTTGAGTCCGGTATCGACCTTGGCGGTCACCGTGGCGGTGCGCCCCGCGCCCGTCGCGGCGTCGACCACAGCGGCCAGTTGTCGCGGGGAAGACACCGCGATGGTGATGTCGGCATCGATGGCGGCACCGAAGTCGGAGTGCATCGTGTGAAGCCACGAGGTGATCGGGGCGTCGATGCCGGCCGCGCGCAGCGCCAGCGCTTCGGTGATGTGGGCGACGCCGAGTTCGGCGGCCCCGGCCGCCAGCGCCGTCTGCGCCACCGGAACGACGCCGTGACCATAGGCGTCGGCTTTGACCACCGCCAGCACGTCGGCACCCGACGCCTCGCGCAGAACGCCGACGTTGTGGGCGATCGCATCCAGGTCGATGGTGGCGGTGAGTGCTGATTCGGTCATCGCCGCCATTGTCCCAGATCACCGCGACGACGCCGAATTCCACCTGACCGCATCTGAGTAGTCACACGCATCCGGCGAGCCGTTCCGGCTGGTGAACTCGAGCCATGACAACAGCCCCGGCCCTGAACGACACCGCCATGACGAACGCCACCCGGCCGGTACCCACCGGGTACCTGCACGCGCTGACCGCAGCCCGGACCCTTGTGGCGTTGACCCTGGTGTTCGAGGGCATCACGACCGTCGCGTTCGGGCGCAGTATGTACGACGCGCTGGCCGCCCGACCGGCCCCCTACGCGACGCTCTACTGCGTGACCTTCGTCCTGATGGTCGCATCGTTCGTGGCAGCACATGCATGCCTCCGCAAAGCGCGTCAAGCGGCGCGCCAGGATGGATTCCACGGCACGTTGCCTGCAGTGAGAAATGCGGCGTTGTGGTCACTGTGGGCAGTTCCGCCGATGTGGGTCGGGTTCATGACAGTTCTTCAGTCGATGCTGTGAACTCGCCGGGCTCGCTCCGCCGCGCACACAGCACCCCCGCGACCACCAGCACGCCCCCGACGATCTGCGTCCAGCTCGGAATCTGGCCGAGTAGCGCTGCGGCCCAGACGATCGCGGCAAGAACCTCGAGCAAGGCCACCAGCGATGCCAGTCGCGCGCCGAGTCGTCGGGCGGCGGCGATTCCGCTGAGGTAGGCCAACCCGCCGGTGATCAGTGCCAGCGCCAGCAGCGTCGCCCACGCCGGGGCGTCGAAACTGGCGAAAGATGCTGTCGCGGCACCGATCCGGAACGGCACCAGCCGCAGTGCGGCCAGCACGGACAGCATCACTGCGGCCACGACCATCCCGCCGGCCGCAAGAACCGAGGGCGGCAGGCCATCGTCGTGCCGGGCCGAAACCACGAAATAGGTTGCCAGACCGAGCATTGCGCCCATCGCCCACAACACTCCGACGGCATTCACCGACGCCGACGACGCCAGTTCGAGCACCAGCACGAGACCGATCACGCTCAGTGCGATACCCGCGTAGATCCAGGCGTTGGGCCGCTGCCCGTGCACCGCCCACATCCACAGCACCACCACGATCACCCCGCCGTACTCGATGAGCAGCGCCGGTCCCACCGCGATGGTCTGCACGGCCGAGAAATAGCAGAACTGTGCGGCGGCGACACCCATCGCGCCGTAGACCACGATCGTCGTCGGACGGGTGATCACCGCACGCCAACTCAACGATCGACGCGACATCTCACGCACCGCGAGCGGCATCAGCACCAGCGCGCCGACGGCGATACGAATGATCACCACCGCCCCCGGCGACCAACCCGCGTCCATCAGCGGACGTGCCAGCGGCCCCGACAATCCGAAGCTGATCGCCGAGACCAGCGCGAACACCACGCCCGACGACGCCGCGGGCATCTGACGCCGTGGCGTGTCATAAGTCATCGATGCCATGACAGATGACGTTAGAGAGCATCGATGTAAGGTGTCAACATGATTTTCAGTGATGACGTCGACTGCGCCCTGCAGGCGGCCGCCGCACTGGTCAACTCCGACGACGACCGTCATCCGCCGCTGAACACCATCGCCGACCTCGACGCCTTCTGGACCCGCTTCGGCTACACCGGCCATCGCGCAGGCGACGCCGACGAACTCCGCCGGGTCCGCGACCTGCGGGCCGACCTTGCTTCCCTCATGCTCGCCGACCGCGACGACGCCGTCGAACGGGTCAACAACATCCTGCGCCGATGCCAGGCACTCCCCCAGCTGGTCCGACACGGCGAGTCCGACTGGCATATCCACGCCGTCGATTCCGGCCGTCCACTCGACGAACGCATCCTGGTGGAAACTGCGATGGCGATGATCGACGTCATCCGCGCCGACGAACTCAGCCGACTTGCGACATGCGCCGACGACGACTGCGACTGCCTCGTCGTCGACCTGTCGCGCAACCGGTCTCGTCGCTACTGCTGCACCGCGTGCGGAAATCGCAATGCGGTGGCGGCCTATCGTCGACGCCAAGCCGACAGCTGACCGCGCAATCACTCCCGGCATCTGAGTAGTCACACTGATCCGCTCAGATCGAGCGGCTGGTGAACTCGATCCATGACCGCAATGCCGTACCCGAATCCGCTGCCCTATCCGAATCTTCCTACCGCACGCCGTCTGTGGCACCGCCCGTCGACCATATGGCTTCTCAACCTGGGTTCGATAGCGACGCTCGTAGCGACTCCGTTCGCCGTCATGTACGGCATCGGCGGCGTCATCTTCGGTGCCGACACCGAGAGCAACGTCGCCTATCTCGGTGTGGCGTTGCTGGCCCTCGCCGCGATTCTCTTCATCACGTCAACTGTCCTCGCGGTGTTCGCGCTGATCGCCACCATCGGAGCGGCCGGCGCGAAGATCAACTCCCACGCTGCGATCATCGCCGCCTGGATCATCACCGGATTGAACGTGACCATCCACATCGCGCCGTTCCTGTACCGATTGATCTGAGCGCAAGGCGTGAATATGTTTCAGGACAACAGGTCTCGGATCGCCGGGCGCACGGCCGCCAGCAGATTCGACGCACCGATCGGGGCACCGTCGCTGGCCAGCTCGGCTGCCCGTGCGTGCACCCGCGCCGCTGCCGCACCGGCCCAGACCGGCGGAAGACCTGCCGCCAGAAGCGATCCCGCGATCCCTGACAGCACATCTCCCGCGCCGGCGGTCGCCGCCCACGACGATCCGGCATCGTTGCCGAACACCGTGCCGTCGGACTGCGCGACCAGGGTGATGCGCCCCTTCAGGAGCACGGCCACTCCCCACTCGCGCGCGAGTTCGGTGACCGCACCCAGACGGTCGGCGCCAACGGGTTGCCCTGCGAGACGGGCGAATTCACCGGCATGTGGCGTGAGCAGCGTCGGCGCTTCACGACCCCGAACGAGCTCCGGATGGTCCGCGAGCACAGTGAGACCATCGGCGTCGACGAGGACCGATAGCTCGGTGGCGAGGATCTCCCCGACCAGATCGACCGCTGCGGCGTCGGTGCCGGCGCCGGGCCCGATCACCCAGGCCTGTACTCGTCCGGCGTCGGAGAGTTGCGGCACCGCAACCACTTCCGGAAAGTGATCCACCACTTCGGCGTGGGCCGACCCGACATAGCGGGTCATGCCCGACGTTGCGGCGACCGCGGCTCCGGCACAGAGGATCCCGGCCCCTGGATAACGATGTGAACCTGCGATGATGCCGACGACACCCTGGGTGTACTTGTCGTCGTGCGGACCGGGAATCGGCCACGCAGAAGCGATCTCGGCGTCGGTGAGGGAGTACAGGCGCGGAGTGGTCGGCGTCTCGTGATCGCCCAACCCGATGTCGATCACCTCCACCCGGCCACACTGCGGCGCGGCCAGCAGGTGCGCATTGCGCGGCACCCCGAAGGTGACGGTGATGTCGGCGCGCACGGCCGGGTGGTGCACCTCGCCGGTGTCGGCGTCGACACCGGACGGCAAGTCGACCGCAACGATGGCAGTCGTCGGGGGTATAGCGTCGAACACCGCGGCCGCCGATGGTCGTAGCGGTCCCCTACCGCCGATCCCGACGACCCCGTCGATCACCACATCGACTGTGTCGGAAAGCTTTCCGACGACGGTTCCGCCGTCCCGACGAAACGCAGCCAGACCTCCGGCATGCGCCTTGTCCGGCACGAGCAGCACCGCCTCGCACGCCACGCCGCGACGGCACAACGCGGCAGCTGCATACAGGGCGTCGCCACCGTTGTCACCGGCCCCGACGACCACACCCACCGAGCGGCCGTACACCCCTCCGGTGGCGGACAATTCGCGAATCACCACCGTGGCCACGCCGCCGGAAGCGCGGCGCATCAACGTCCCGTTGACCAGCAACTGTCCCGTCGCGGCTTCCGCGTCGCGGACGGCGTCGGCGGTGAGGTAGCGGATCGGCATCGGGACCTGTTGTCTGCCAGACCTATTCGACGGTGACCGACTTGGCGAGGTTACGCGGCTTGTCGACGTCGTAGCCGCGGGTCTGGGCGACCGTGGCCGCGAACACCTGCAGCGGCACCGTCGACACCAGCGGCTGCAGCAGCGTCGGCACCTTCGGAATGGGGATGAAATGATCGGCCACCGAACGGGCCGAGTCGTCGTCGGCCTCGGCGATGACGATGGTCTGCGCACCGCGCGCCTGGATCTCGCGGATGTTGCTGACCATCTTGGAGTGCAGCAACGCACGCCCATCGGCCGACGGCATCACGATGATCACCGGCAGACCGTCTTCGATCAGGGCGATCGGGCCGTGCTTGAGCTCGCCGGCCGCGAAGCCCTCGGCGTGCATGTAGGCGAGTTCCTTGAGTTTCAGCGCGCCCTCGAGAGCCACCGGGTACCCGACGTGGCGGCCGATGAACAGCACAGTCTTCTTGTCGGCCAACGATCGGGCCAGCTCACGCACCGGTTCGACCGTCCCGAGCACCTCGCTCACCGCGTCGACCATCAGTTCCATCGCGGCGAATTCGCGCGACACCTCGTCGGCGTACTTGGTGCCGCGGGCCTGCGCGAGCGCCAGACCCACCAGGTAGGCGGCGGCGATCTGCGCCAGGAAACACTTCGTCGACGCGACACCGATCTCCGGGCCGGCGTGGGTGTAGAGCACGGCGTCGGATTCGCGCGGGATCTGCGCGCCGTTGGTGTTGCAGATGGCCAGGACGCGGGCTTTTTGGTCCTTGGCGTGGCGGACCGCTTCGAGGGTGTCGGCGGTCTCGCCGGACTGTGAGATCGCGACGACGAGCGTCGAACGATCCAAAACCGGGTCGCGGTACCGGAATTCGCTGGCGAGCTCAACCTCGACGGGCAGCCGGGTCCAGTGCTCGATGGCGTATTTGGCGAGCAGGCCCGCGTGATAGGCGGTACCGCAGGCGACCACGAAAACCTTGTCGACATCACGCAGGTCGTCGTCGGTGAGGCGTTGCTCGTCGAGGACGATCCGGCCGTCCTCCAGGTGCCCGAGCAGGGTGTCGGCGAGCGCACGCGGCTGCTCGGCGATCTCCTTAAGCATGAAGTAGTCGTAGCCGCCCTTCTCGGCGGCGGCGAGGTCCCAGTCGATGTGGAACGGCTTGCCGGTGCTGGGTGTCGCGTCAAAGTCGGTGATCGTGTAGCTGTCGGCGGTGATGACCACCACCTGGTCCTGGCCGAGTTCCACCGCGTCGCGGGTGTGCTCGATGAAGGCCGTGACGTCGGAGCCGACGAACATCTCGCCGTCGCCGACTCCGACGACCAGCGGTGTGGACCGCCGCGCGGCGACGATGACGGCGGGGTGATCGGAATGGGTGAAGACCAGCGTAAACGCGCCCTCGAGGCGTTGGAGCGTGGCATACGCGCTGGCGACAAAGTCGCCGGCGGTGTCACCGGACGCGTAGAAGCTCTCCAGCAAATGCACGGCGGTTTCGGTGTCGGTCTCCGAGGTGAACTCGATGCCGGCATTCTCGAGTTCGGCGCGCAGCGGCGCATAGTTCTCGATGATCCCGTTGTGCACCACGGCGATCTTGCCGTCGACGCTGGTGTGCGGGTGCGCGTTGCGGTCGGTGGGCTGACCGTGGGTGGCCCACCGCGTGTGGCCCATGCCGGTGGTGCCGACCAGCTTGTCCCGACCGACGGTCGCGATCTGCTTGTCCAGGTTCTCCAGGCGGCCGGCCTTTTTCTCCACCGCGGTGTGTCCGTGGCCGTCGAGAATCGCCACGCCCGCCGAGTCGTATCCCCGGTACTCCATCCGCCGCAGCGCCTCGACCACGATGTCCAGCGCGTCGCGGTTGCCCACGTATCCGACGATTCCACACATAGTTGACCAGGGTACCTGGGCGTCGGGGCAGCTTCGCCGAGGTCAGTCGGTGCGGGCCCGCCGACGTCGCGGTTTGGCACCGACCAACATCGAGACGTGATCGAGCTCTCGCTCGGGCGCGTCGTCGAGATCGATATTCCCGAGCTTGCCGAGCAACTCTTCGGGGTTGGTGAACACCGCGTAGGTGGGGTCGTCGGCCACCGTGGCCAGCACAAACCCGGTGATCAGGGCCCTGGTCGCGGCGTGCACCTTCTTGTCGGCGCCGTTGATACCGAGCAGGTTCTTGATCGACCGGCGCTCGAGGAGGTCACGGGTGCCGCCCTTGGCGATGGTGCGCAGTGTCACGTCACCCCCATAGGCCTGGGACAGGGGCAGCGCATTCGCGTCGAACTTGTCCAGATCGCCGGCATTGGCGAGGAACGTGCCCGGCGCGGTGACCGTCGCGGCGGTCGGCAGCAGTGTCGCGGTGGTCGGTGCCGGGAACACTCCTGCCACACCGCGGATGTTCAGCGGCGGTTGTCCGCCGAGATCGTCGGTACCGGCCGCGATGACCGCCGCCGATGCCCCGAAGCCGTGACCGGCGACGCCGATCTTCTCCGGGTCCACGGTGATCTGCCCGAAGCCCAAAGGGAACCGCGACACGACGGTCAGCGTGGAACGCAGGTCGGCGGCCAGTGCGGTGTCGGAAGCGAGCATTCCGGTCTGACTGTCCGGTGCGACCACCACGATCCCCCACGACGCCAGATGCATCAGCAGATCGCGGTAGCGCGCGCTGGTGGTCATCCAGGCGTGTCCGAAGGCGATGGCGGGCAGTCGTTCTCCCTCTGCGGGGACGAACAACGAGCCGGTGATCCCCACGATCCCGAGATCGCCGGACAGCACCTTGTACGGACCGCGACGGGCCAGTTGGGTCATGGCCTTCTTTCCCGACACAGGGGTCAGGCGTTTCTTCCCGGGCACGTCCGTCAGCTTATTCGTCGATCACGCCGCGATGCGGACTGGCCTCGGCCACGTCGGCCGGCAACATGATGCGTGGTGTTGCGACGTCGGCGATATCGGCGTCGATCTCGAGTTGCCGACGCAGACGCAGTTGCGCCGACTGCGTGGCCTCGGTGTGCTCGGCGAATTCGGCGGCCAGCCGGCGTTGGGCGGCCGAATACATCCGCGACGCCCCGACGACCTCGCGGGTGGCATCCCTGCTGATCGCCTCGATCTGATCGGCCAGGTTCATTGGTCACCCGCCAACGCCAGGTCGGCTCCGGGGTCTTTGCCGGGACGTGTCGGCGGGGCCGGAATGCGAGAAGCATCGGTCGACGGGGCCTCGGTCAACTGGGTCCGTTCGGTCCGCGCGACGTCGGGCACCTGCTTGTGCTGCTGGGCCAGATCGGGATGCGGCTGATCATGTTGTGGCGAATCATGTTGCGGCTGATCATGTTGTGGCAGTGACGAACCCGCAGGCTCCGCTGGCTCCGGCGACGGTTCGGGCGCGGTGCCGGGATCAGTAAGTGGCGTGAGCCGCAGCGGCAGGTCCTCGACCTGGACGCTCGATTGCGGTGAGGCGGGTGCCGAGGCCTGGTGGTCGGGATGGGCGCGGGAGCTGTCCGGGGCGGGCGCCGGGTCTGCGGTCGGCATGACGTTGGGTCCGGCGAAATAAGGCTCGGCATCGAGTTCGTCGGTGGCGCGGTTGAGTGTGGACAGGATGTCGTCGACGCCGTCCACCGTGGCCTTCGCCGAGGTCAGGTACATCTCGCACCGCGAGACGATGTCGTCGACGACGATGCCCACCGGCAGTGCGCCTCGAAGGATCGCCGCGGGCACCTCGGCGATCGGAACACCGCCGATGAGTGGCTGCGAGAGCCGCGCCACCGCCAGGTACCAGGTGCGCAGCAACCGGTCGATGCCGGCTGCGGCCGCGCTGGTCGCCTCCGACAGCGTTCGCAGAACCTGCAAATCCGCTTCGGCGCGACGCTGATGTTCCACCACCGCCGCGATCATCACCGATCCCGCTGCGCTCCGCCATCCCTGGTCGAGTCGGACTGACTGTTCCGGGAGTCGGTGTAGCTGCTCGGACACCAGCTGATACGCCGTCGCCAATCGGTGACTGTCGGCCAGGAACCCGGAGATATCGCAGCCGCCGACCCGCGTGAAGGGCTGGCGCACCGCATGCTCGGCGGGCACGCTCGCGCCGAGCGTCACCCCCAGCCCGATGATCTCGACGAGGTGCTCCACCCCGGCGACGGCCTGCTCCCGCAGAGCGGTTAGCGAATCGTTCGGGCGGGTCACGACAGACCCGGCACCGACGCGCGGACCTCGCCGGCCGCATCGACGTCGGCGGCACCGACGATCTCGACCGCTCGCCCCAGTTCTTCGGCGAGTCGTGCGGCCGCGACGGCCTGTTCGGCCAGCCGGTCGGCAATCCGCTCGCTCATCGTCGAGAACCGCTCGCCCAGCTCGCGGTACTCCTCGCCGACCACCCAACTGCCGAATCGGTGCGACCGCAATTGCTCGGACACCGCACCGACCACCTCACCGGCCTGGTCATAGAAGTCGACGACGCGACCGACCTGCTCGGTGTCGATCGCTGTCGGAGACCGACCGGCTCCCGGCAGCGCGGCACCCCACGTGTGTTCGGACATCAGTCACCTCGACTTCCGCGTCGCATCTGCCCATGCTCCCCATCGGGGCGAGTGAGAACTCCCCAACCTGTCAGACGCGATGGATACCCACTCGGTTCCACCGATGTCGGGATTGGTTCCTACGGTATCGCGGGTGCCGTCGACCGGGCAGGTCAGCGGTGGCCGAAGCTCGGGTCCCGCTTCTCGATGAAGGCGGCCATCCCTTCGGTCTGATCGTCGGTGGCGAACGTGCCGTAGAACAGCGCGCGTTCGGCCCGGATACCGTCGGCCAGGGTGGTCTCGAAGGCGGTGTTAACGGCCTCCTTCGCCAGGATCGACGTCGGAAGTGATTTCGTCGCGATCTCCGTGGCCAAGTCCAGGGTCGCCTTCTCCAACTCGGCGAGCGGTACCACCCGCGAGACCAGGCCCATGCGTTCGGCCTCGTCGACGTTCATCGGGCGGCCGGTCAGGATCATGTCCATGGCCTTGGCCTTGCCGATGGCGCGGGTCAGGCGTTGCGATCCACCGATGCCGGGGATCACCCCGAGCTTGATCTCCGGTTGTCCGAAGACCGCGTTGTCGGCGGCGATCAGGACGTCGCACATCATGGCCAGTTCGCAGCCACCGCCCAGGGCGTAGCCGGCGACCGAGGCGATGACCGGCTTGCGCACCCGCGTCAACGCCTCCCAACCGGCGAAGAAGGCCGAACCAAGCATGTCGGAGAAGCTCTTGGTCGACATCTCCTTGATGTCGGCACCGGCAGCGAAGGCCTTCTCCGAGCCGGTGATGACGATCGCGCCGATGCCGGGGTTCTCGTCGAAGGCGGTTGCCGCGGCGGTGACGTCGTTCATCACCTGGCTGTTCAGCGCGTTGAGTGCCTTCGGCCGATTCAGGGTGATGAAGCCGACGCGGCCGACGGTGGTGACCAGGATGGTCTCGAACTCAGGCATGTAGGGCTTCCTCGTTGGTCTCGTTGATCTCATTGGTCGTGAACGTCAGATCGTCGGGTAGTGCGGCGAAGTATGGCTCGACGTCGGAGTCGCCCACGTCGTCGAGACCGGCCGGCTGCCACGCCGGGTTGCGGTCCTTGTCGATGACCTGGGCGCGGATGCCCTCGGCCAGGTCGGGACTCTGCAGACACCGTAACGACACCCGATACTCGCGGACCAGCGCGTCGTGAAGTGACGCCTCGGTGGCCGCAGTCCGTAATGACCGCAACGTGACCGCGAGCGCGGTGGGGCTCTTGCGGCTGATGGCGTCGGCAGCGCGAGTCGACTCGGGGGTCGCCAGGTCACGGCAGCGACCGACGATCTCGGGTACCGAATCCCCGGCGAAGGCGGCCGCGATCCACTCGCGCTGCGCCCAGAGCTCCGAGACCGGTGGCTCGTCGGCCATCTCCGTGAGCGCGGCGTCTACCCCGACGGCCACGATGCGCTCGGCCAGTGTGTCCAACCGATCCGACGGCACATAGTGGTCGGCCAACCCGACGGCGATCGCATCGGATCCGGTCACCGAGCCCGCGGTGAGCGCGAGATAGGTGCCCAGTTCGTCGGGTATCCGGGCGAGCAGGTGGGTTCCGCCGACGTCGGGCACGAACCCGATGCCGGTCTCGGGCATCGCCAGCCGGGTGCGTTCGGTGACGACGCGCGTGTTGCCGTGGGCGGAGATCCCGACGCCGCCACCCATCACGATGCCGTCCATCAGCACCACATAGGGCTTGGGGTACTCGGCGATCAGCGCGTTGAGTCGGTACTCGTCGCGCCAGAATCCGGCCGACAGACTCGACTGCGCGGAGGAATCGGTAGGACTCGCCCCAAGCGCGATTGCTGCTGCGTCTCGGTGGATCGCGACGATGTCGCCACCAGCACACAGCCCACGGTCCCCCGCACCGGAGACCAGGACTGCGGCGACCGTGTCGTCGTGCGCCCAGGCGTGCAGCCGCTCGCCGAAAATCCCGACCATCTCGTGATCAAGGGCATTGATGGCCTTGGGTCGGTTCAGGATGAGGCGACCGATGGCTCCGTCGATGCGGGAGATCACCGGCGGGTCGTTGACGGGTTCGTTCACACCGGACAGATTACTAGGATGTCCAACTAAATCAACTAGGGCCGCACGCGCTACTCGATCAGCATCAAGCGTTTACAGCGAAATACCGTGCCGCGCAAGGGCGTCGAGCAAGGCGCGGGGCCGCTGCTCGGTGGGTGCGTCGTCGACGATTTCCACCGCGCACCCGAGTTGCGCGGCACCGCCATCGGCGACCGCACTGTCGCCGATCATCAGCGCATCAGATCCGACGACACCCAGCTGGTCCAGCGCGCGACCGAAGATCAACGGGTTCGGTTTGATCGAACCGACCTCATAGGAAAGCACCACCGCGTCGGCGGTGACACCGTTCATCGAGAGCACGTCGCGCAGGTCGAAGGCGATGTTGCTGACCACCGCCGTCGGGATTCCGGCGTCGCGCAGGCCACACAGGGTGGCGACGGTATCCGGGAAAGGTGTCCACGAATCCGGTTGCAGCAGTCGGCCATAGAGTGATTCGGCGTGGCCCGGTGCGGTCAACCCCGATGCCCGCAGGATCGCCAGGTAGGCCTGCCGATGCTGCGCGGGATCGAGATCGCGGTTCTCCCAAGCGATCCGATCATCGTCGGAGACCTCGACCCGCAAACCGACGGGCTGCGTCATCCGACGCATCAACTCGGCCTGGGCCTCGAGATGCAGCGGGTCACCGTTCTCGTCGTGCAGATCGGCAAACCACTCCGGCTGTTCCTGGAAACGGAACAACGTGCCCGAGAAGTCGAACAGGACCGCCTTGGGCGGTGTCACGCGCCGGCCGCCTTGACGACGTCGGCGATGCGGGAAGCGATGTCGCGGGCCAGATCCGGGGTGCCGGCCTCGACCATCACACGCACCAGTTGTTCGGTTCCCGACGGGCGCAACAGAACCCGTCCGGTGGCGCCGAGTTCGGATTCGGCGTCGTCGACCGCTTCCTGCACCGATTGCGCTTGTGCCACAGCGTGTTTGTCACCGACGCGAACGTTGATGAGTTCCTGCGGCAGCACGGTCATCACCGACGCGAGGTCGGCCAGTCGAGATCCGGTGGCGGCCATCTGTTCCATTAGCAGCAAACCGGTGAGGATGCCGTCGCCGGTGGTCCCGGCCTCCGGAATCACGATGTGTCCGGACTGTTCACCGCCGAGCGAGTATCCGCCGCGTCGAAGTTCTTCCAGGACGTAGCGATCGCCAACAGCGGTGGTGTGCAACGTGATTCCCGCGTCCGTCATGGCCAGGTGCAGCCCGAGGTTGCTCATCACAGTGGCCACCAGCACGTCGTCGTGCAGTGCGCCACGCGCCTTGAGTCCGATGGCGAGCACCGCCATGATCGCGTCGCCGTCGACGATCTGACCGGTCGAGTCCACGGCCAGGCATCGGTCGGCATCGCCGTCATGGGCCAGACCGAGGTCGGCGCCATGTTCGAGGACGGCCACCTGCAGCTTGTCCAAATGCGTTGAGCCGCAATCAGAATTGATGTTCAGGCCGTCGGGTGCGTTGAAGATCGGGATGACGGTGGCGCCGGCGTCGGCGTAGGCGAGGGCGGCCAATTCAGAGGCCGCACCGTTGGCGCAGTCGACGACGACGGTCAGGCCGTCGAGTCGTCGGGTCAGGATCGACGACAGATGTGTCCGGTACCGGTCACCGGCATCGGGAGCGTCGAGCAGGCGGCCGACAGCAGCACCCACCGGACGCGGCAGATCGGTGGCCATGGCAGCCTCGATGCGGTCTTCCACGGCGTCGTCGAGTTTGTGTCCGCCGGCGGCGAAGATCTTGATGCCGTTGTCGGGCATCGGATTGTGCGACGCGGAGATCATCACTCCGAAGGCCGCACCGTAATCGGCGGTCAGGAAGGCGACCGCCGGGGTCGGGACAACCCCGACTCGTAAGACATCCACGCCTGCGGCGGCGATACCCGCACACACCGCTGCCTCAAGAAATTCACCCGAGGCTCGTGGATCACGGCCGACGACGGCGCGCGGACGCACTGACGACGACGATGTACCCAGAACCGCGGCGGACGCCGAGGCCAGGCGTAGGGCGAGCTCTGCAGTGAGCTCGCCGTTCGCCAGGCCCCGGACGCCGTCGGTTCCGAACAGACGTGCCACGCGTCAGCGCTTGGAGTACTGCGACGCCTTGCGCGCCTTCTTGAGGCCGTACTTCTTGCGCTCGACCGCACGCGGGTCACGCGTGAGGAAGCCGGCGCGCTTGAGTGCCGGACGATCCTCGGGGGTGACCTCGATGAGGGCGCGGGCGATGCCCAGACGCAGCGCACCGGCCTGGCCCGAGGGGCCGCCACCGACGAGCTTGGCGTAGATGTCGAACGACTCGGTGCGCTCGACGGTGACCAGCGGAGCCTTGATCAGCTGCTGGTGCACCTTGTTGGGGAAGTACTCCTCAAGGCTGCGGCCATTGAGCTGGAACTGTCCCGAGCCGGGGACCATGCGAACGCGGACGACGGCTTCCTTGCGGCGGCCGACGGTCTGGATCGGACGATCGATGACGATCGGCTCACGCACAACGGCTGCCTCGACGACGACGGTCTCGGTGTCGTAGTCGTCGCTGCCGGTCTCGACGGCTTCGACAGCCTCGACGGCCTGCTCGACAGCGGTCTCGGCGGCTGCGGTGTCGTCACCGGCTGCGGCCTGAGCCTCTGCGGCGTCTTCCACGGCAGCCTCGACGGCTGCGTCGTTGATGTTCTCGTTGCTCACTGGGCCACCTGCTTGATCTCGAAGGTCTCGGGCCGCTGGGCCGCGTGGGGATGATTCGGGCCGGCGTAGACCTTCAGCTTGGAGGCCATCGCACGACCGAGCTTGGTGCTGGGGAGCATGCCCTTGATGGCCTTCTCCACAACGCGCTCGGGGTGGGACTGGAGCAGTTCCGCAGTGGTCTGGACCTTCAGGCCACCCGGATGTCCGGAGTGCCGGTAGTTCAGCTTGCGCTCGGCCTTGTTGCTGGTCAGAGCAACCTTTTCGGCGTTGATGATGACGACGAAATCGCCGCCGTCCATGTGCGGTGCGTAGGTCGGCTTGTGCTTGCCGCGGAGCAGGTTCGCGCTCTGCACGGCGAGGCGGCCGAGCACCACGTCGGTGGCATCAATGACGTACCACGCATGCGTGATGTCACCGGCCTTCGGGGTGTAGGTAGGCACAGTTGGTCCTCACTGTTTGTAATGACTGCCGGTCAGGCGCTGTGGCAGAAGTTGTCCGGCGACCGGTGGGGACCCGGGACTCTGGTTACCCGGGATGATCCGGGTGCCACGCACCAGCGATCCAGAGTACGGGACCGTGCAGGTCAGAATCAAAACGCCGATCAGCGCGGTCCGATCTGCGCGCTCGAGACCGCCTGTTCGCACTCGGCGTCGACGCCTTCGCCCGTGTCCCCCGCCTGACAACCGACGCTGACCTGCAGTCCGTCGCCGACGATCACGTACCAGCGGATCGAACTCCCCGACCCGGGCGTCTCGCGGTAGCTGACCACGTCACGCCCGGCGAATCGCGTCGAGGGCGAGAACTCGGTCACCACGTCGTCGCCGCGCTGGGCGATGCGGTTGCCGAGGCTGGTGGCGACCGTCGCCAGGGTGGCATCGCCCCGCACCGGGGACTGCACGACGAGCAGCCGGCGCCCGTTCTGCGGATCGGCGAACACGGTCCGGTTCGGTGCCTGCGCGGACCCACTCACCGAGCCCGCGGACGGCGTCGGCCCCAGGGCACTCTCCTTCCACGCGGCGGGAACCACCACGCTGGTGCGGCCCAGCTGCGCGGTTCGGGTGGTCGACGTCGGGTCGTCGCCCGCCTGCAACACCGTGACAGTCACCACGACCACGGTCACCACCGCCGCAAGTACCGCCGCGGCCCACACCCACATGCGCGACATCCGGGTCGGCTTGGCAGGCTCACTCACCAGGGGTTCGATCAGCGAAGGTGCCGCCGCACGCATCAGCGAGACATCGAGGCGTCCGGTGCGCCACCCGTAGCGGCCGATGAGCCGACGATCGGTCCCGACGACCCGGCCGGCCAGCACATGATCGGTGATCACCCCGATCGCCCGGGCGTTCTCGGTGCGGTCAGCTCCGTCGACGATCACCTCCTCGACGTCGTCGTCGATGAGTGCCTCGATCCGGGCGCCGGCGTCGGCGGCACCGGGATCGATGACGGCCGATCGCTCGATCTCCCATCCCGCGCTGGCGCGTCGAAGAATCTGTACGTCCCAACGCACCCGCGGCGGCCGGGCCGGATCGACCGATCCCGTTGGCAGCCTGGTGGTCTCGACCACCGCGCAGCGAGCGACGGTGATGTCGGCGTGACTGCGGGCGATGAGTACCGCGCGTGGAATCAGATCGGCGGGCACACCGAGCGCGGTCACCGCCCGGCGCAGCGCGGCGGTGCGCACCCGCCCCCAGGTGCTGGGATGCCCGACGATCATCGCTCGCGCGCCGACACCCCAGTCGCCGAAGACCATCTGCCACACCTGATCTGCGTAGCGGCGGGTCCCGTCCAGCACAACTGTCGTGGCGTCGACGCGATTCATCAAGGCCGCCACGTCAATTCGCGACGCCACCGGACGGCCGTCGAGGCGCACGTCGCCGTACCCGAGGTCGACGATGAGCGGTCTACCCGTCACCGGGCCCGCGGTTGGTCTCACTCTTCTTCCACCGGCACGAAGCCGATCTGGATCATCTCCTGAGGACGCGACCGCGAAATGAGCTCACCACGGCCGGGCACCAACTTCTGCAGGCGGCTACGGCCGGTGATGTAGCCCTCGTCGCGGTCACCACTCATCAGCAGCATGTCCGACGACAGATCCTTCAGGCGCCCGATGAGCGGATCGAACATCGCCCGGCCCATGCCGCCGGATCGTCGGGTCAGGACGATGTGCATGCCGATATCGCGTGCGTGCGAAGCCAATTCGATGAGCGGCTGGATGGGATTGCCGGCCGAGGTGGCGACCATGTCGTAGTCGTCGACGATGAGATAGATGTCGGGGCCGCTCCACCAGCTGCGGTCGCGCAACTGGGCGGGCGTCACGTCTTCGGGTGGCAGCCGCGCGGTGAAGAACTGTGCCAGCTCGATCATCATCGGCACGGCGGTCTGCGCGGAGCTGGCATAACCGGCGAGGTGATCGCCCTCGATGATGCCCAGCATGGTGCGCCGGTAGTCGACGAGCACCACCTTGACCTCGTTCGACGTGGTGTGCGAGACGAGTCCGGTGACCATGTTGCGCAGCAGGTTGGTCTTGCCGTGTTCGATGTCGGCGAAGGCCATGAAGTGCGGCTGAGCGTTGAAGTCCAAGATCACCGGGGCCAGCTCCTGCTCGCCCACACCGATGGCAACCTGGTTGCGGCGCAATGTGATTCCGGCCTTCGCCACCAGCTCGTCGACGTCGGTCTGCAGAATCCGGGTGCCGAGCTTGCGTACCCGCATCGCCTCACGCCCGCGATAGGCCGCCGAGAGTTGGTCGGCCGCATGCGTTCCGCCGGCCGCCAGCGTCTCCACCGAGGCGACCCCGTCGAGTCGCGGCAGACCGACCAGCATGTGCAGTTCCTCGGACGTGACACCACGACCGGGCCGGTTCGACGGCACCATCGACGCGACGCGTCGACCCATGTCGGAGTCCATCGGGTCGCCCAGTTTGAGCTCGACGCGACTGCCGATCAGATCCTTCATGGCCGGGCGCACCTCGGCCCACCGCGACGCCGTGACCACCAGGTGCACGCCGAATGACAGGCCCTGGGAGACGATCGCCGCGATCTGGTCCTCGAGGAAGTCGAGTTCGCTGCGCAGCACCCCGAGGCCGTCGAGCACCAGGAAGACGTCGCCGTGCCGATCCGAGGCGAACGGGTCACCGCCAGTGAGTGTTCCGCCGGCGAACCACTCCGCGCGCCGGGCCCGGAAATCGCGCATCGATTCCACACCCAGCTCGGCGAACAGCAGTTCACGGTGCCGCACGATCGCCGCGACCTCGGCGACGGTCCGTCGGACCGCATCCATATCACCGCGGGAGGCCACCGACCCGACGTGCGGCAGGCCACTGATGCCGGCCAGGCTGCCGCCACCGAAGTCCAGACAGTAGAACTGGACCTGTTCGGGAGTGTGCGTGGCCGCCGCCGACAAGATGATGGTGCGCAGCGCAGTCGACTTGCCCGACTGTGGGGCGCCGACGACCGCGATGTTGCCTGCCGCCCCGGAGACGTCGAGGATGTGCAGGTCACGACGCTGATCGTAGGGTCGGTCGACGACGCCGATCGCGATCTGCAGGTTGCCCGGGGTGCCGGGCGTCGTCCAGTCCCGACGTCCGATGAGCATGTCGACGGTCGGTGAGGTGTCCAGCGGCGGCAACCAGACCTCGTGCGCGGCCGGACCGTGGCCGGCCATCCGGGCCACCAGGGTCTCCAGCAGCGTCGGCACCGATCCGCCCGGCTCCGGCACGTCGTCGGCCGGTGCGGGTGGTTCCTCATCCAGCAGCGCCGCGGCCTGGTCGAGGACCGACACCGAACGTCCACCGACGCCGTCGTCGAGCGGGACCGGAAGCGCGGTGAAGACCTTCATCTGGCCCGTCGGAGCGTCAACGGTGTCGTCGATGATCGAGTCGTAACCGATCGGCGGATAGTAGGGCCCCGACACGTAGGAGGTGTTGAACCGCAACGGTTCCGCACTGTCGCATTTGAGGTAGGCCGAGCCGGGCACGCTGGGCAGGTGATAGGCATCGGGAACGCCGAGGACCGATCGGGATTCGTTGGCCGAGAACGTCTTCAGACCGATGCGGTAGGAGAGGTGGCTGTCCAGACCACGCAGCTTGCCCTCTTCGAGGCGCTGCGAGGCGAGCAGCAGATGGATGTGCAAGGAACGTCCCAGCCGACCGATCGCGACGAACAGTTCCGCGAAATCCGGCTTCTGGGCCAACAATTCGGAGAACTCGTCGACGACGATGAACAGGGCCGGAAGCGGTTCGAGCCGGACTCCGGATGCCCGGGCTCGCTCGTAGTCGGACACGTTCGCGAAGTTGCCCGCCGACCGCAGCAACTCCTGGCGTCGGGTCATCTCACCCGAGAGCGCGTCCTTCATCCGGTCGACCATGGCGAGTTCTTGCTCGAGGTTGGTGATCACCGCCGCCACGTGCGGGGCCGACTCGAGGCCGAGAAATGTTGCGCCACCCTTGAAGTCGACGAGAATCAGGTTCAGCTCGGCCGGCGAGTGGGTGGCCAGCATGGCCAGCACCAGGGTCCGCAGGAACTCCGACTTACCCGAACCGGTGGCGCCGATACACAGACCGTGCGGGCCCATACCGCCCTGCGCGCTCTCCTTGATGTCCAGTTCCACCGGAGCACCGCTGGGCGTGTAGCCGATCGGCACCCGCAACCGGTCGCGGCTGGTGCGGCCGCGCCACGCGGTGGCCGGATCGAAGCGGGTCGCGTCGTCGATGTCGAGCAGAGCGGGCAGTCCCGGATCGGCCGAGGTGGCCTCGGATTCCAGGTTGGCCAGCGCGGCGGCGGTGGCCAACCGGTAGCGGGCCATCCGACGTGCGGTGGCCTCCGCCTCGGCGATGGTCAGCGAGTCCATGTCGGCGAATTCCTCGACACCGAAAGCGCTTCGGGCGGCGACCCGACGGTTGCGCACCACCAGTTGCAGCCCGCGACGTGCGGCCAGACCGTCCGGCGGGGCCGTCAGGTCCAAGACGGTCACGCCTTCCATGCCGGCGTCGTTGATGAGTCGCTCATCGCCGGTGACCAGGCCGTCGTCGATGATGACGACGAGGTGCGCACGTCCCGGCGTCGGTGGCGCCGACCGACTGAACCGGCCGCGTTCCAACAGGTCCGCGGCCATCGAGTTCTCGAAGTCCGGCAGGCTCGGATAGATCATCCGCATCGGTCCGATGCCGTCACGCAGCGTCGGATGTCCCACCTGCGGAAGCCATTTAGCCCAGTCCCAGGCCTCACCGGCCGGGTCGCCGGCAATGATCGCGACATGCAGGTGGTCGGGTCCGTGGAAGGCGCACAGTTCCAGCAGCATGGCGCGCACCAGGTCGCGGGTCTCCTGCCGGGCACCTTCGATGTTGACCGCCGGGAACCCGCGCAGCGAGATCGCGGTGGGCAGCCGATGCACCACCGAATAGGTACGGACGAAACGTCGGAGCGCCACCATCGACACCGGTTCGATGTCCTCGAGCGGACCGGTTTCCGGTGGCATCAGTCGCGTCGCCAATCGCTGCGATCCAACGCCGACCCGGACATGGACGAAGTCGGCGTCGCCGGGTCGGCGTTCCCACATCCGTCGGGTACCGATCACGTCGAGCAGCGCCGCCGGTTCGGGATGGCTCCAATTGAGCGATGCGCGTTGGGCATTCACCGTGTCGAGGACCTGCGAGCGGATCTGCCCCAGATAGCGGAAGTAGTCCTTGCGTTCCTCGTTGAGCTCGGAGGCCTTCTTGCCGCCGCCGCGACCACCGGCGGCGAACATGCCGAACATCGACATCAGCATCATCAGCGGGAACATCATGAACAGCGGGTTGGACAAGATCCCCGGCCCGCCCTTGGCGAACATCAGCGCGATCATGCCGACCACCGCGATGATCATGACCACCGGCAGCAGCTTCATCAGGATGTTGCCGGGCACCACACGAGGGACATCCGGCGGTGGCTGAATGTTCAGCTCACCCCCGGGCGCGCGCGGCGGACTTATTCGAGCCCGCCGGACAAACCCCTCGGTCGTCGTCAACTGTGATCCCCCGGATAGTGGTAAGCAACGCGGTTCGCTATCTTAACCACCAGTATCACTGAGGGGGAGGCCCGGAGATGTCCACTGTGGACGCGCTGTCGACGACCGCTCAGAACGGGCTCGGCCGTTCCGGCGACAATTCCGGCGCAACCGCCCGCCGCCGGCCCTCGATCGAACCCGAACTGGTCCGTGTCTCGGTACTGGGCGGCAACACCCAGCTCGACGTCGGACTACCGGCCGGAGTGCCGGTCGCCGCGCTGATCCCGGACCTGGTGGCACAGATCGAGTCACGCTCGCCGAGCCCGCGCGATCCCGACGACCCCGACGGCGACAACGATCGCCCGGCCGACCGCGCCCGACGCTGGACGCTCGCGTTGGTCGGTCAGGAACCGGTCGCGCTGCATCGATCGCTGTCGGAGGCGGGCATCCGCGACGGAGACCTGCTGGTCTTGCGGTCGGTCCGCACGGGCGAGGCGCCGGTCCTGTTCGACGACGTCGTCGACGCCGTCGCCCGGCTCAACGAATCCCACTTCGCCAACTGGTCGGCCACCGCGGCCCGATACGCCGGATACGCCGTCGCACTCGTGGCGGCCGTCGCCGCCGCTGCCGCCCTCGCGGCCATCCGCGGCAACTCGGCAGGCCTGTGGCCGGCCGGGATCAGCGCGCTGACCGCCGTCGGATTCCTCGTCGCGGCCACCACGGTGTCGCGGCACTACCACGACGCCGCGACGTCGACCGTGCTCGCGGCGGCGGCGATGCCACTGTTCTTCGTCACCGGAATGCTGGCCACACCGGGCAGCTACGGTTCGGCGCATCTGGCGTTGGGCTGCGCGGTCACGCTGGTGGCCGTCATCGTCTCCTACCGGGTGACCACCGTCGGGCCGATCACCCACAGCGCGATCACCACCGCCACCGTCCTCGCCGGCATCGCGTGCACCGTCCAGATGCTGTTCTCCCCCGGCGTCACCGATGTGGCGGCCGTACTAGCGGCGGTGGGCGTGTTGGTCATCGGCCTCGCGCCAAGAGCCACCATCATGCTGGCCAAGTTGCCGCTACCGCCGGTCCCCACCGCGGGCGCACCCGTCGACACCGGCGACATGGAACCCAAACCCGCCATCGAGGGCATCGGCGCGATCGGCGCGATGGCACTACCCAAGGCCGACGCGCTCGAGCGTCGCTCCTACATCGCCAACGCGTACCTGAGCGGCATCGTCGGGGGCACCGTCGCGGTCACCGCGGTCGCGGCCGTGCTCACCGCGGCACCGCTGTCCGGGTTCTCGCCACGGGCGGCGGTCTATGCGGCCATCATCGGTGCGGTGCTGTGCCTGCGCGGCCGCTCCCACAGCGACCTGCGGCAGGCGGCGTTGCTGATCGCCGGCGGCGCCGCGACGCTCATCGCCCTGGCGACCGGCTTGGCCTACGGTGCCGACAACTGGCCCGTCATCGGATTCGGCGTCGCCGTCCTGATCGTGATCGGCGCCCTATTGTTCGGCGTCGTCGCACCCCATCAGGAGTTCTCGCCGCCGATGCGGCGCGCGGCCGAACTCTTCGAGTACCTGCTGGTGGCCGTCATCGTGCCGCTGCTGCTGTGGATTCTGAACCTCTACCAGATCATCCGTGAGATCTGAATCGCGGCTGCGCCGGCTGTCGACCGCGTTCGCGGCACTGACCGTGACGGTCGTGAGCACCGCGATATCGGCTGCGCCGGCGGCGGCCTTGACCCCACCCACCGTCGACCCGGGTGCACTGGTGAAATCGGCGCCGGTCGCGCCGCCCGAACCGACCAAGCAGAACTACCTGTGCTCCAAGAGCGTCCGATCCGGCGCCCACGATCTGTCCAAACCCAGTGCGGCACAGTCGATGATGAATCTGCCGAAGGCGTGGGAGTTTTCCCGGGGTCGCGGCCAGAAGGTCGCCATCATCGACACCGGGGTGACCCCGCATCCACGGTTGCGCCGTCTGACCGGTGGTGGTGACTACGTCTCCACCAGCTCCGGCCTCGTCGACTGCGATGCGCACGGCACCCTGGTCGCCGGGATCATCGCAGCCCAACCGAGTGGCGACGACGCCTTCGCCGGTGTGGCACCCGACGCCTCGCTGATCTCCATCCGGCAGTCCAGCGGCGTTTATGTCGCCGAGGACTCGCGCCGCAGCCCCGACGGCAAGAACGCTGACGACCCGTCTGTCGGTTCCGGCTACGGCTCGGTCCGCACCCTCGGCAACGCGATCGTGCGGGCCGTCGACCTCGGTGCCACCGTCATCAACATCTCCGAGGTCGCCTGCACCCCGGCGACCGACGGACTCAACGACCGGTCGCTGGGCGCCGCGGTGAAGTACGCCTACGACCGCAACGTGGTCGTGGTCGTCGCCGCGGGCAACATCGCCAGCAATTCCGCCTGCAAGGATCAGAATCCGTCGCCCGGCGGAGCCGACCTCACCGGGTGGGGATCGGTCCAGACCATCGCCAGCCCCGCCTGGTACTCGCCGTATGTGCTGACCGTCGGTGCCGTCGACGCGACGTCCGGGCAGCCGGCACCGTTCAGCCTGCACGGACCGTGGCTGGGGGTGGCGGCGCCGGGTACCGACATCGTCAGCCTCGACAACAGCCGTGGATCGTCGGGTCTGGTCGACGCGCTGGCCGCCGACAAGGGCGGAACCCAGCCGATCCTGGGCACGAGTTTCGCCACCCCGTACGTCGCAGGCACCGCGGCGCTGGTCCGTGCGCGCTTCCCCGATCTCCGTGCCGGCGAGGTGATCGAACGCATCACCCGCACCGCACATGCCCCGGGCACGGGCCACGACGACCAGATCGGGTACGGCGTCGTCGACCCGGTGGCAGCGCTGACCGCCGAACTCTCCGACGACAAGACCGGGCCGCCGGCGTCGAAGGCGATCGCCGCCCCGGCACCCGAGCCGCCCGTTGATCACACCGCGCGCAACGTCGCGCTCGTCGGCGGCGGTGTCTGTCTGGCGGTCATCGCCGCGGTCCTCGCGTTGGCGTTGCCGCATCGTCGGGTCAAGCGACTCGACCCCGACGAGTTCTGAAGCCAGGAAGCACATTTACCCCAGCGACCACGTAGGTGGGGGCTATTTGGCGGTCGGGGCTATTTGGCGACGCGTGCGGGGCGCAGTTCCCGCGGCAAGGCGAACGTCAGGGTCTCCTGCGCCGTGGTCACCGTCTCGACGGTGTCGTAGCCACGTTCGGCCAAAAAGTCGACCACACCGCGAACCAGGACCTCGGGCACCGACGCACCAGAGGTGATGCCGACGGTGGAGACACCCTCGAGCCATGCCTCGTCGATGTCACGGGCGTAATCGACCAGATACGACGCAGCGGCGCCGTTCTGCAGCGCGACCTCCACCAGCCGCACCGAGTTCGACGAATTCTGCGAGCCGACGACGATCACCAGATCGCAGCTCGGCGCCATCGCCTTCACCGCGACCTGCCGGTTCTGGGTGGCGTAGCAGATGTCGTCGCTGGGCGGATCGGCGAGCAGCGGGAAACGCTCACGCAGCCGACGAACCGTTTCCATCGTCTCGTCCACCGACAGCGTGGTCTGCGACAGCCAGATCACCTTGGACTCGTCCCGCACGGTCACCTTGTCGACGCTGTCCGGGCCGTCGACGAGCTGGATGTGCTCGGGTGCCTCCCCGGCGGTGCCCTCGACCTCCTCGTGGCCCTCGTGGCCGATGAGCAGGATGTCGTAGTCGTCGCGTGCGAACCGCTTGGCCTCCTGATGCACCTTGGTGACCAGCGGGCAGGTCGCGTCGATCGTCATGAGGTTGCGGGCGGCGGCGGTGCGGTGCACCTCGGGCGACACACCGTGCGCGGAGAACACCACGATCGCACCCTCGGGAACCTCGTCGGTCTCGCCGACGAAAATCGCCCCGCGATCCGACAGCGTCTCCACGACGTGGCGGTTGTGCACGATCTCCTTGCGCACGTAGACCGGTGCGCCGTGCTTGTCCAGGGCCTTCTCCACCGTCTCCACGGCGCGGTCGACGCCGGCGCAGTAGCCGCGCGGCTCGGCAAGCAGAACACGCTTGGATTCAGTCATGACGCCAAGGGTACGGACTTGGAGGTCGCCACGACGAATGGCAGAGTGATGTCATGGTTCGCGCACCGTATCCGGCCCGTATCGTCGCAGGTCTGCTCGTCACCGCCCTCGAGGAGACCCGGAAACTGCCCACGCTGGTGGTCACGCTGCCGATGACGGCGATCAGCGAAACGCTGCAAGCCGGCATGCGGATGCAGCAGAACATCGCCGAACTCGCCATCAAGGGCGACGCCCTGTTCGAGACCCTCTTCGAGAAGCCCTCCGATCAGCCGGAGTGGGCGGTGTTCGACGAGGACGAGATACCCGGCCCCGACGACGAACCGGCCCAGCTCAGCGTCGTCACCGACCGCGGCCCGGAATCAGAGGTCGCAGAAGAGGCCGCCGACGACGAGTCCGACGACGACTCGGGGTCACCTGCAGAAGCCGACGAGTCCGATGACACGGCACCGATCGCGGGCGCCGGACGCTTCGCGCTCTACAGTTCGGCCCCGGCGACCGCCACCGTGACCGAGACCGCCCCGTCGGTCACCACGACCGACTCCGACGACGGTGACCTGCCGGACGCCGTCGTCGAGCTCGACTATGACGCACTGACGCTGGCGCAGCTGCGGGCCAAGATCCGTACCCTCGGCCTGACCGACCTCGAAGACCTCGCGGCCTACGAGCGGTCCCACCGCGGGCGCGCGCCGTTCATCACCATGCTCGACAATCGGATCAGCGCCAAGACGAAGTGACCTCATCGACCGGGTCGGCCAACTCCGCCGAGAATCCGTGGCCCGTCCGCACGGTCAACTTCAAGATCGGCGAGTGGGTCCACAAGCTGGGCCAGATCTGGGTGGAAGGCCAACTGACACAGATCAATCGGCGTCCCGGAACGCGCACCGCGTTCATGACGTTGCGTGACCCGGCCGCCGACATCTCGATCACCATCACCTGCAACCCCGACCTGCTGCACCGCACCGAGGTGCCGCTGACCGACGGCAGTCGTGTGGTGGTGCTCGGCCGTCCCGAGTTCTATCCGGCGCGGGGCACCATCTCGCTACGGGTGGTCGACATCCGGCCGGTGGGCATGGGCGAACTGCTCGTCCGCATCGAGCGACTCCGCCAGCTGCTGGCCGCCGAAGGACTCTTCGACGCCCGGCTCAAACGCCCACTCCCCTTCCTGCCCAAGCGAATCGGCTTGATCTCCGGCCGGTCGAGTGCGGCGCAGCGCGACGTGCTGACGGTGGCCGGCGGCCGCTGGCCGGCGGTGACGTTCGAGGTGCGCGACGCGCCGGTGCAAGGGCCCACAGCGGTACCGCGCATCCTGCGTCACCTCAGCGAACTCGACGCCCACCCCGAGGTCGACGTCATCGTCATCGCTCGTGGCGGTGGCAGCGTCGAAGACCTTCTGCCGTTCTCCGACGAGGCCTTGCTGCGCGCGGTATCCGCTTGTCGCACACCGGTGGTCAGCGCCATCGGTCACGAACCCGACAATCCGCTGCTCGACCTCGTCGCCGATCTGCGCGCGGCCACGCCCACCGACGCCGCCAAACGCATCGTTCCCGACGTCGCGGCCGAACGCGCCGGCATCGCCGCCATGCGCCATCGCAGCGCGCAGGCGTTGCGGCATTGGGTCCACCGAGAAGAGCACGGCCTCAACGGACTTCGACAACGTCCGGTGCTCGCGCGCCCGTTCGCCATGATCGATGCGCGCGCCGAGATGATCGACCGGATGCGGGCCGACATCCGCCGCGACGTGGTGCGCCTCATCGACGCCGAAGGCCGGCGCGTCGAACACCTGTCGGCCCGACTCGCCACGCTCGGCCCGTCGCAGACCCTGGCCCGTGGCTACGCCGTCGTGCAGCGCGTCGACTCGTCGGGACGTGAGATCGTCTCCAGCACAGCGGACATGCCGGCCGGATCAACGCTACGAATCCGGGTATCCGACGGCGCCACAGTCGCCCGGGTGACTGACGAGCCGCCCACCCAGACCCACGATGCAGGAGATGATCAGTGAGTCCCGCCAAGAAGCCCGCACCCGAGGATCAGCCGACCCCCATCGGGGAGCTGGGCTACGAAGCCGCCCGCGACGAGCTGATCGACGTCGTGGCGACCCTGGAGCGCGGTGGCCTCGACCTCGATGCCTCACTGGCTCTGTGGGAGCGTGGCGAAGCGCTGGCCGCGCGGTGCGAAGAACACCTCGACGGTGCCCGGGTGCGCATCGAGTCGGTACTCGCCGACGAGGACGAGGGTGACGGCGACGAGGGTGACGACCCCGAGGACGACGACCTCTAGGTACGCCCGGGCAGCGGCTGTTGTGCCACCGTCGACGCGGCGAGCTGTTCCATCGACGAATCCGGTCCGCGGGAGAGCACCGCGATGCGGACGTCGCCGAGGTCGGTGATCCAGAACTTCTTGCCGTCCTCGGTCTGATACTTGACCCACTGATGGCCGCCGACGTCGCGTGTCCCGTCGCCGAGCGCATCGCCGCCGCCGAGATACACGACGAGGTCCTCTTCCTTGGCGTTGGTCTGGCTGAGCTGAATGTAGGCGCCGTCGGTGGTGATCCATCCGACGTTGCTCACCCGCGTCCCGCCGACCGACTGGGTGGATCCCGAGTTCGGTTTCCAGCCCTCCGGTGTCGGTGGGCGGCGGATCGGGAACGGCAGGTCACGCGCGTCCGAAGCCAGCGCGCTGGACACCTCGAACGGAGGTGTCTTGTCGTCGGACGCGCCTCCGGTGAGACCCACCGAGCAGTTTCCCGAGGCAATCGCGACCACCGCGCAGATGATCAGCAATGGCACCAGGGACCAGATCATGTCCTTGTTGCCTTGCAGTATCCGCGGTTTACCGGCCATCGTCCGAGTATTTCAAACGCCGCCCGGGCCGCTGAGCGCAGGCTGCGAGACCTGCTCTGGTCAGCCCGCGATGACCAACGGTGTCAGGGTACGGTCGGCGGCCAGCAGCAGACGCGCCCGCCGTGCGCCGGTATCACGTGCCGCATCGTCGTCGAGCACCGACTCCAGCAGGTAGCGGTACAGATGCACGACCGCCTCGTCGTTGACGTATCGAGGCGCCCCGGCGATGTCGAAGCGCAGGCCGGTGACCGAGATCGGCATCGAATCTTCTTGTGCGACGAGCCGATAGTGGCGGTATCCGCTCACCGATGCGGGACCGGCCGAGCAGACCGTGGCCAGCGGCGCGAGTCGTCGGACCACCGTGCCATCGTGGTGGACGCGCATCCGTGATCCCGATACCGGACGCCAATTCCGCCCGTCGGTCGACGCCTGCAGGACCACGTCGACGGGTCCACGCGAGGACGCCTCGAAGGAGAACCCGGCCAGCTGGCGGGGTTGGGTGAACTCCACGGCCGCCAACTCCGCCGGGGCGAGCACGCCAGCGGTATCGGCCGGTACCGATCGCGACGGTACGGCGAGGTCGCGGATGTCCAGATCGAGATCGTTGGTGAGCTTCCATAGCGCGGCCTGCGTCGCCGCGATGGCCTGGTGCTCGCGCAGGTTCGCATGGCCGAGCGCGAACCCGGCACGTCGTACCCGATCGCTCAGGTCACCCAGGTCTACCGACGGATACGACGACGCCACGATCGCCCCGATCTCGTCGGCCCGGAACCGGGCACGCAATGATCCGGCATGCCGCCAGCTGACGGGGCGATAGACCACCGAGTGCGGACTGGCGTGACCGTCGAAGTCCACCGAATAGGTGTCGATGGTGGGATTGAGCCGGATCAGGTCGGTGCGGACCCGGGTGCCGTCGGCCAGGACGATCGTCTGCACCGTCGGCGAGTAGGTGCCGCCACGATGGCGGGTCAGCCGCGGCAGAGAGGGCTCTACCCTGGCCGGTTCAACCCTGCCTGGTTCAACCCTGTCCGGTTCGATCGGGAACGGGCGGCTGGGGCTACGAACTGTCCGACGACGCGCGGGCAGCGTCGCCACGCCGGCGACAACCTCGTCGAGGACAGCCCTGTCATACACGTCGGTCACGGTATCGAGCCCGAACTCGTCATCAGAAGTTTCTGCGGCGTTGCAATCACCGTGATCGGATTGGTCGACGATCCGCCGATTGCGCTTCCCGGTGTTTTCACGCCGCGCGGCGCTAACCACCACCTATGCCCCCGGTGCGTCTATTGTCGGGACACGGCACCCACCGGAGTGCTCGCCCGCCCGAGTGAAGGAGATGCTCGATGACCAACCCCCAGAACGAGTCTCAAGTGTTGAGCGATCTCGCCGCACGCCAACTCGCCAATGCCACAAAGACCAACGCGCAACTCGAGACGATCAGCCCCCGATGGCTGCTCGACCTCCTTCAGTGGGTCCCCGTCGAGGCGGGCATCTACCGCGTCAACCGTGTCGTCAATCCCGATCAGGTGTCGGTCCACATCGCCGACGGCGCCTCCGGACTCGACGACGAGCTGCCCAAGACCTACGTCGACTACGAGACCAACCCGCGTGAGTTCACGCTGCGGCCGATCTCGACGATCCTCGATATCCGCACCCGGGTGTCGGATCTGTACTCTTCCCCGCACAACCAGGTTGCCGAGCAGCTGCGTCTGACCATCGAGACGATCAAGGAACATCAGGAATCGGCACTGATCAACAACCCGGAGTACGGGTTGTTGTCGCAGGTCACCGCTGAGCAGCGGGCGGACACGCTCACCGGTCCGCCCACCCCCGATGATCTCGACGGCATCATCACCAAGGTCTGGAAGTCGCCCGGCTTCTTCCTGACCCACCCGCTCGGCGTGGCCGCCTTCGGCCGCGAAGCCACCCGTCGGGGTGTACCGCCGGCCACCGTCAGCCTGTTCGGTTCGCAGTTCCTGACGTGGCGTGGCATCCCGATCATCCCGTCGGACAAGGTGCCGGTCGAGGACTCCAAGACCAAGTTCATCCTGATCCGCACCGGCGTCGAGCGCCAGGGTGTGGTCGGCCTGTTCCAGCCCGGTCTCGAGGGCGAATCCCAGACCCCGGGCCTGTCGGTGCGGTTCACCGGTATCGACCGGACCGGCGTCGCGTCGTACCTGGTCACCCTGTACACGTCGTTGGCGACACTGACCGACGACTCCCTCGCCGTACTGGACAACGTCTCGGTGGACGTCTTCCATGACTACTCCTAAACCGACTACTCCTAATCCGGGGACCACTCCGCACCCGACGACTCCTGGAGATCCACCACTCCCCGCCCCCGGCAGCGAATGGCGTTCGGTGAACGCCGAGGGCGAGTTGCCGGTGTCGGTGACCGAACTCGCTGCCCTGGCCGGACAGGTCTTCGCGGCGACCAGGGCCGTGCGTCCGACGACCACCGCCACGCCGCCGGTCGCGCAAGTCGCACCGGCGGTGCCGGCGGCGTCGTCGGTCCCCTCAGCACCGGCGGTGGCTCCGACGCAGGCGACGGGACCGCAGTTCTATTTCCTGCCCGACGCACAGGTCCCGGCGACGGCTCCGGAGTTCTACTTCCAGCCGCCGGAGTCGGCACCGGCGCCTGACTCTGTTGCCGCAGAGAATGATCCGCGGATCGAGGTGACCTCCCCGGAGGTACCCGAGGTGGATCGGGGCGCGCGGGGCGCCTTCGACGTCGCGACGCTGCGATCGGACTTTCCGATCCTCGCCGAAACCGTGAACGGCAAACCGCTGATCTGGTTCGACAACGCCGCGACCACTCAGAAACCACGCAAGGTGATCGACCGGCTCTCGTACTTCTACGAGCACGAGAACTCCAACATCCACCGGGCGGCACATGAACTCGCCGCCCGGGCCACCGACGCCTACGAGGACGCGCGAGATACGGTGCGCGACTTCATCAATGCCCCGACGTCGTCGGACATCATCTTTGTCCGCGGCACCACCGAGGCGATCAACCTGGTGGCCTACGCATGGGGACGCAAACACCTCGGCGAGGGTGACGAGATCGTCATCACCCACCTCGAGCATCACGCGAACATCGTCCCGTGGCAGCTGCTCAGCCAGCAGACCGGCGCGGTGATCAAGGTGGCCCCGGTCGACGATCGCGGCAATCTTCTCATCTCCGAGTTGGAGCGCTTGGTCGGTCCACGCACCAAACTCGTTGCCGCAACCCAGGTCTCGAACGCCCTCGGCACGGTCACGCCGGCCAAGCAGATCGTCGAGATCGGTCACCGCTACGGCGCCCGCGTCCTCATCGACGGCGCCCAGTCGATTCCGCACATGCCCATCGACGTACAAGATCTCGGAGCCGATTTCTTCGTCTTCTCCGGTCACAAGATCTTCGGACCCACCGGAATCGGTGTGCTGTACGGCACCGAGGAGGTACTCGCCGAGACGCCGCCGTGGCAGGGCGGCGGAAACATGATCGCCGACGTCACACTCGACCGCGCGCTCTATCAGGGTCCACCCAACAAGTTCGAGGCCGGCACCGGCAACATCGCCGACGCGGTGGGACTCGGCGCTGCGCTGCGCTACGTCTCCGACGTCGGGGTGGAACGCATCGCCGCCTACGAGCACCATCTGCTCGACTACGCCACCCCGCTGCTCGCCGAGATCCCCGGGGTCCGGCTGGTCGGTACCGCCGATCACAAGGCCAGCGTGCTGAGTTTTGTGCTCGACGGCCACGAGCCACTCGATGTCGGCAAAGCACTGAACGAAGAGGGCATCGCCGTACGTGCGGGACATCACTGTGCACAGCCGATCCTGCGTCGACTTGGCCTGGAACAGACCGTGCGACCGTCGTTCGCCTTCTACAACACCACCGAGGAGATCGACACCTTCATCGACGCGGTGTGGCGCATCGCGACCGGCCGGGGCGGCCGCTGACGCGTCGTTCATCGTGGGTGCTGCGCTCGCCGCTGGTGGGCCATGGGAAGATGTGTGCGTCGCATGACTGCATCGCCGCACGCCGCGTGGCCGACATCGAGGAGCGAGAAAACCAATGTCCCCTTCCAGCAAGCAGGCCCCTGATCGCAACCTCGCCATGGAGTTGGTGCGCGTGACCGAGGCGGCCGCGCTGGCCGCCGGACGCTGGGTGGGCCGCGGCGAGAAGAAGAAGGGTGACGGCGCCGCGGTGGACGCGATGCGCGAACTGCTCTCGACGGTGTCGATGCGCGGCGTTGTGGTGATCGGCGAGGGCGAGAAGGACGAAGCCCCGATGCTGTTCAACGGCGAAGAGGTCGGCAACGGCGAAGGACCCGAGGTCGACGTCGCGGTCGACCCGATCGACGGCACCACGCTGATGGCCGAGGGCCGCCCCAACTCGATCGCGGTCATCGCGGTCAGCGAGCGCGGCACCATGTACGACCCGTCGGCGGTGTTCTACATGAACAAGATCGCGGTGGGACCAGAAGCCAAGGGCGCCATCAACATCGAGGAATCGGTGGAGTGGAACGTCAACTCGGTCGCCAAGGCCAAGGGCATCGACGTCGGCGACCTGACCGTCGTCGTCCTCGACCGTCCGCGCCACGCCGATTTGATCGGCGAGATCCGGCAGGCCGGCGCCAAGATCCGGCTCATCTCCGACGGCGACGTCGCCGGCGCGATCGCCGCGGCCGACAGCTACAGCACCGTCGACATGCTGATGGGCGTCGGCGGCACGCCGGAGGGCATCATCACCGCGGTCGCGATGAAGTGCATGGGCGGTGAGATCCAGGGCAAGCTCTGGCCCCGCGACGACGCCGAACGCCAGAAGGCCATCGACGCAGGCCACGACCTCAATCGGGTGCTGTCCAACGAAGACCTGGTGCGCGGCGAGAACTCCTTCTTCTGCGCGACCGGCGTCACCAACGGCGACATGCTGCGCGGTGTCACCTACCGGCCCACCGGCGCGACCACTCGCTCGCTGGTGATGCGTTCCAAGTCGGGCACCATCCGGCGCATCGAGTCGGTGCACCAGCTGTCCAAACTGCGCGAATACTCCGGGGTTGAGTACTGATCGGCGTCGAGTACTGAGTCAGATCACCCAGCGCATCCCGTCGTAGTCTGCGCCGTCGCCGGTGCGGCCGAGTGCGAGCACCTCGTCGAATCCGGCGACGATCGCCTCGGCGAACAGATCGCGTTCGGTGACCGACGCCGCGTCGACGTTGAGTCCGAGGCAGGCGACGCCGTTGTGCGTGATCATCGTCGCCATCACCGCACACCCCGGTAGCGGCCCGAACGGAAACATCCGCTCCACCTTCGCGCCGGCAACGTAGGTGTCCCACGGGATGCCCGGTACGTTGCTGGCCTGCAGGTCGTTCTGGCTGGTCGCGCCGCTGAATTGTCCGATCAGCTGGCTCGGCATCCAGGCGAGCACCGGCCCGAGGGTGTTGAAGATGTCGACGGCCGGCTCGGTACGTGCCGCACGCACCTGTTCGCGGATGGTCAGCACCCGCTCGAACGGATCGCTGATGTTCATCGGGCCGGCCATCCGGCCGACGGCGATCCGGTTGCCTCCCTCGGGGTCCTCTGGTCGGCGCACCGAGATCGGGATGGTCACCGGGATCGCGTTGACGTCGGCGCCCATCTTCTCGTGATAGATGCGGAAACCGCCGAGCAGGCCGCCGAGGTAGACGTCGTTGACCGAGGCACGTGCGGCCTTGGCCGCCGCCTTCAGCTCTGTGAACGGCACCTCGAACGCGACGAACCGCCACGAGAGACTGCGATGGGCGAGCAGCGGCGACCCCGGCGGGCTGACCAATCCGGCCACCCGCGGCACCGACCGGCCGTACCGCAGCACCGTGCTCAACGCCTTCTTCGGATCCGTCAGCGACCAGGCACCGCGCCAGACCTGTCCGGCGCGATACGGCAACCGCGATACCTCCTCACCGAGTTGGCGGCCGAGCACCTCGAGTGAGGAGATGTCACGAGTCTCCGGTGTCGGCGGCTGCGGCTTGCCCGGGCTCGGCTCGCGCGTCGTCGAATGTAGTTGTGCGAGAGCAAGAATCGCGCCCAGGCCGTCGGTGAGGGCGTGGTGGGCCTTGAGGAAGTATGCGGCGCGTCCGTCGGCGAGACCGACGATCAGGTAGCCCTCCCACGGCGGCCGCGCCGGATCGAGTGCGGTCATCGCCAATTGCTCACAGGTGGAGAGCAATTCGCGCATCGACCCGTCGCCGGCCAGCCGAATGTGTCGCACGTGGTAGTGCAGGTCGAATTCCGGATCCACGGCCCAGCTCGGTGTGCCGGTGCCCAGCGGGGAGTCGATGACGCGCTGCCGGAACCGCGGCGCCATCCTGCTCCCCCACTCGTGCGCGGCGAGCAGCCGATCCCAATCCGGTTCGCAGTCATAGATTTCCAGCATCGAGATGGTGCCGCGCAGTCGACGATCGGCGTCACCGCGCCACATCAGTGCGTCGACGGCACTCATGTGCGGTTCGGTTCCCCAATCCAGCGGACTGTCACTCATCGGTGTCTCCTGGTTGATCCACATTGCCCGCGGTACGCGTCAGTCGGCCGTCTTCGAAGGATTCGACCGGCCAGTCCGCGAGGGTCGTGATGAACATCTGACGAACCTCCTCGGCATGCTTTCCGATGCCATCGGCGGTCCACAGCGAGGTGTCGATCGGCGCCAGCACCTTGACCTCGACCGTGCCCGGTGTGATCAATTGCGAACCGCGCCACATCAATTCGCCGGTGTTGCGCAGTACGATTGGGACCACCGGCACCCCGGCCTGCATGGCCATGTGGAACGGCCCCTTCTTGAACGGCCCGATCCGCGGCGTCGCCGAGCGGGTGCCTTCGGGCGCGACCACCAGCGAGTAGCCGTCGTCACGCAGCTTGGCCACCGCTGGTGCCATCTGATCGATCGCCTTGCCGGCGTCGGCGCGATCGATGAACACCAGACCAGCCGCGTCGAGGATCTGCCCGAGCAGCGGTACGTGCCGGATCTCCTCCTTCGCCACCCCGGTCGCGTCGCGGCGAATCAGGTGGATGATCACCGGCATGTCGAGTTTGGACTGGTGATTGAACACGAACACGCACGGTCGATGCGAAGTCAAATGCTCTGCGCCGTCGAGGATTTCGACGTTCACCCCGGCCAGCGCCAGCCCGATGTCGGTGCCGTCGGTGACCGCGTTCTGCATCGCCGCGACCGGCGAGCGACCTACCAGACCACCCACCGCACCGGCGGTCGCGGCGGCGAAGAACGTCCCGTAGAAGGCACCGGTGCGAACCGCCATCTCGAGGCGGTTGCGTCTCGGGTTGCGCAGATCCAGGATCGGCCAGCCGCGCGCGGTGGCCTCGGCCCGCAGGATGCGGCCCGGGCTCACCGCCGCCGGATGTCCGACGCTTTCCAGATACGGGATGTCCTCGTTGCCGTCGGAGTAGGCGAACGACTCGTCGAGATCCATGTCGTGCTCGTGGGCCAGCGCACGCACCGCGGCCGCCTTGCCCGGACCCCAGAGCGGACGACCGAGGACCTCCCCGGTGAGGACACCGTCGATCACTTCCACATCGGTGGCGAGTGCGTGATCGGCCTCGATCTCCCTGGCGATCGGCTCGATCTGGAATCGGGTGGCCGACGATGCGATGACGATCCGGTGGCCCATCTCCCGATGCGCCCGCAGGATCTGCCACATCTGCGGCCGCAGCTTCGACGCCGTCTCGTGCTTGAACAGGCTCTCCCCCATCGCCAGCATCTCGTCGTAGGTCTTACCCGCGAACGTCGGCCTGGTGGCGTCGAGAACGGCGGCGAAGTCCTGTTCGGATTCGACGCCACGCAGTCCGATCAGCGCGAAGTCGGCCACCTCACCGAGCCCGAATTCCATGCTGCGGATGCGGGCACCGAAGATCGCGGTGGCCGAGAAGCCGTCGATCAGCGTCCCGTCGTAGTCGAAGAACGCACCGATGTGTTTGCCGCGGGGCGCCGAACGGATCGCCGCCATCCGCTCGGTGAACGGGCTCATGCCTGCGCCCCCTGACCCTGCGCGGCATGCCCGGCGGGCCGGTAGGAGTGCGCACCGCGATGGTCGGCCTCGATCTCGGCGATGCGGGCCAGGCGCGCACGCATCTGGTCGATCTCGTCGAGCCACGCCTGCCGTCCGGCACGCAGTCGGTCCCGGTCGCCATCGGCGTCGATCAATCCGCGGTTCTCGGCCAGTCCGTAGGCGGCGTCGTAGAGTTCGGTCGACACCGAATCCCGGCTACGCACCACACCCTGCATCCACAGCTGGGTGCCCAGGCCGAGGCAGTCCTCCATCACGTTCGCTTTCGCCATCTCCTTGGTGCCCAACGCGACCAGACAACGCGCGACCACCAGTTGGGCGTCGAAGAAGGGTTGCAGGGTGCGTCGGGCGAACAGCGCACCCGACGTCGCCCGGAAGGTGTCCTCGATCCACTGCGGCGTCGCGGGAACTTCGCGCCACTCGGGGGCGATCAGGTCCATCTCGACGCCGAGGCGATGGAGGAATTCCTTCTTCACCGGAAAGAAGAACTCAAATTTCAGCAGGTCACGGATGCGCAGCGCCTCCTCCTGAGACGCGAGCAGCCGGGCCTCGCGGTCGGGACCGGTGATGTCGCCGTCGGCCAGCGCCATCAGCCCCAATTCGACGATGGACCGATCGACGAAGTGATGCAGCGCGCCGTTGCGGTAGTACGCCGCGATCACATGACTGTCGGGCGCGATCGACCACACGTCCTCGGTACCGCCGTCGAACAGCGTGAGGACACCGGCCCGGGTGAGCTCCTGCAGCGTTGTCTGCAGTCCGAGTCCCCGGCACAGGGCAGGGTCCGGCCCGGGCAGGCCCCGTCGGTCGATGTAGTCCAGCAGCGGCTCGAGGATCTCCTCGATCTCGGCGGCGGTGTAGGCACGCGCCCACGCGCCGAGCATCGCGAACCCGGCCAGCGAGGTCGCCGAAATCGGTGTGGCGGAATTGATCTCGTCCATCACCCGGAAGGCGATCTTGTCCAGCTTCGCCGGATTGTCACCTTCGGCGGCGATGGCCTCACGCAACGAGAACGGCTCACCGAACCGCACTCGCGCCTGACCGAGATAGGTTCGTTGCGCCTTGGCGTACTTCAGCAGCCAGGTAATGTCCTCTGGCTTCTTCTTTCCGCCCGCGGATTCCTTTGCCATCGAGGCGATTTCGTGAAGTTGGTCGTAAACGATCGAGGTCGGGACCACCATCATGTCAGCGCCCTCGCGTTGTTCGATGGCATCCACGACGTAGTTGAGCAAGCCCAGTTTGGGTGGCCGCAGCTTGCCGGTCCGACTCCGGCCGCCCTCGATGTACCACTCCAGGTTGAACCGCTTCTCGACGATGAACGACAGGTACGACCGCATGGCGAACTTGTAGATCGGATCGTCGCCGAACTTGCGACGGATGAAGATCACGCCGGACCGGCGGGCCACCGCCGCGATCGGCCACAGCGCCAGGTTGATGCCGCCGAGCACCAGATTGCGCGGGAAGTCATGGCGGCGAAGGGCTTCCGACAACACCAAGGTGTCGACGTAGGACCGGTGCGACGGCAGGAAGATCAACCCGTGGGTCTTGTTCAACCGCCGTAGGTCGTCCATGGTGTCGGTGTCCACCGAGACCGTCCAGGTGCGCTCATACAGGTTGCCGAAAGTGGTGGAGAAGACGTCGTCCATCAGCCTGCTCTGGGTGGCCACGAAGCCCGACATCTTCTCGGTGGCCTCCTTGGCCACCTCGGCCTTGGGGCGGCCCAGTTCGGCAGCGAGCTTGTCCACGTCGGACTGAAAGCGCGCCGACGAACCGATCTGCTCGGCCACCAGCCGGGGCACCTTGTAGCGGTCCCCGATCAGCTGACGCTCGGCTCGTTCGGCTGTCAGCGCGGCCTGCATCGCCACGAACGCACCGAAGTCCTCGCCGGCGGCCGACGACTGGTCGTGGCGGACCTGAAGGTCGGCGACGGTGGCCGGCTCCCCCTCGGCGACGCGGACGCGGTCGGGTGAGCGTTTCCGGATTGACGCCTGCCGGAAAGCCGGTGGCCGTCGCGGATTGGACAAGACCAGCAAGTCCGCCATGGACACCCGCCGCTCACCCTTGCGCACCGGCGGCAGCCAGACCACCCGTGCGGGGATGAGTTTGACGTCCGGATCAAGTCCGGACGGATCAACCTCGCCGAGGGTGTGCACCTCGGCATCGGGATGAGTGGTGGCAGCCCATTGCTCCACCACTTCGCGCTCACACCTGGTGCGAACCTCGGCCAACACGATCGACGCCATGTCGCGCCCTCCCAACAGATTCGACGGGGTCACAGAAGTCGTCCCCCTGTGACCTATCACACACTACGTGGCGGTCGTTGTCGACTCAGGGGGACCGTCGGCAACCGCTCCGCACACCAGGGCAGATACGATTCATCGGGTGAGCGACACAGCCCCCGCTCCGGAGTTCCGCTATGCCGATTTGCTGCCCTCCGGCGCCGATGAGACCCCGTACCGCCTGATCACCACCGAGGGGGTGTCGACGGTCGACGTCGACGGCCAGACCTTCCTCAAGGTGGCACCGGAAGCACTGCAGAAGCTGACCGCCGAAGCGATGCACGACATCAGCCATTACCTGCGCCCAGCGCATCTGGCCCAGCTGCGCAAGATCATTGACGACCCGGAGGCGTCGGGCAATGACCGGTTTGTCGCACTCGACCTGCTCAAGAACGTCAATATCTCCGCCGGCGGCGTGCTGCCGATGTGCCAGGACACCGGCACCGCGATCATCATGGGCAAAAAGTCCGAGGGCGTGCTCACCGGAACCGACGACGCCGAGTGGATTTCGCGTGGCGTCTACGACGCGTACACCAAGCTCAACCTCCGCTACTCCCAGCTGGCGCCGTTGACCACGTACGACGAGAAGAACACCGGCACCAATCTGCCTGCTCAGGTGGAGATCTACGCGACACAGCAGGGTCCGAAGGGGCCGGAGTACAAGTTCTTGTTCATGGCGAAGGGTGGCGGGTCGGCGAACAAGTCGTTCCTGTTTCAGGAGACCAAGGCCATCCTGAATCCCAAGCGGCTCTTGGAGTTTCTCGACGAGAAGATCCGGTCGCTGGGCACCGCGGCCTGCCCGCCCTATCACCTCGCGGTGGTGATCGGTGGCACGTCGGCCGAGTTCGCACTGAAGACCGCGAAGTACGCCTCGGCGCACTATCTGGATTCGCTGCCGACCGAAGGGTCGATGTCGGCGCACGGTTTCCGTGATCCCGAGCTGGAGGAAGAGGTCTTCAAACTGACCCAATCCTTCGGCATCGGAGCACAATTCGGCGGCAAGTACTTCTGCCACGACGTCCGCGTCGTCCGCCTGCCGCGCCACGGCGCGTCGTGTCCGGTGGCGATCGCGGTCTCGTGTTCGGCCGACCGGCAGGCGCTGGGCAAGATCACCGCCGACGGCGTCTTCCTCGAACAGCTCGAGACCGACCCGGCGCAGTACATGCCCGATGCCGGTGTCGCCGAGGACATCGAGGGCGGTGCGGTGGTCGACATCGACCTGAACCGGCCGATGACCGAGATCCTCGCCGAACTCTCGAAACATCCGGTCAAGACCCGGCTTTCGCTGACCGGTCCGCTGGTGGTGGCCCGCGACATCGCACACGCCAAGATCAAGGAACGCCTCGACGCCGGCGAGCCGATGCCGGACTACCTGCGTGATCACCCGGTCTACTACGCCGGCCCGGCCAAGACGCCGGAAGGCATGGCGTCGGGCTCCTTCGGCCCGACGACGGCCGGCCGGATGGACTCCTACGTCGAGCAGTTCCAGGCCGCCGGCGGCTCAATGGTCATGCTGGCCAAGGGAAATCGATCCAAGCAGGTCACCACCGCCTGCGACGCCCACGGCGGGTTTTACCTCGGCTCCATCGGCGGTCCGGCCGCGCGCCTGGCGCTGGACTGCATCAAGAGCCAGGAGGTCATCGAATACCCGGAGCTGGGTATGGAGGCCGTCTGGAAGATCGAGGTGGAGAACTTCCCGGCGTTCATCGTCGTCGACGACAAGGGCAACGACTTCTTCACCGATCCGTCTGGCGCGGTGACGGTTCCGCTCGGCGGCGTGCGGATTCGGTCGCGGGAGCGCTAGGCGGAGTTCCGTCGTCGACTCTGTGCCGTAGATCGGTGCCAGTATGTTGCAGCGATCTACGGCATTGCCGGACACGACGGGCACGTGGTCACCGAACCAGGCCACCCATGTCGCCGCAGCACCTCGCCGACCTTGTCCGCCGTCGTGCATGGGCGGTCGAACACCTGGCCCCACCCCAACCGCAGCGTCGTCCTCGACGCACCCACCGCAGCATCGAGATCGGTGTTCGAGATCCCGATCGCGTGCTGCCGCACCGTCGTGGCCCAACCGGCCGTCGAGTTCGACCACCACATTGCACGCCGGATAGTCGACATCACGGAATCCTCTCCGCCCCGAGGTAGTCGGCGCCTGGCGGGACGGCACCGGAAGTCCATGTGCCTGTTCAACGTTCGTCAGGTATCCGTGCTCGAGTACCGAGCATGTGCCGTCGCGGATGTCGCACAGCACACCTTCGACGTCGCATCGGCAGCCATGTCGAGTACTGCATCTTCGAGCCGTACCCGAGGCGGCTGCGCGTTCCATCGCACCGTCTCGTCGAGGTGGGATCGGTAGTGAACGACGACGCCGGAGCGTCGGGTCACCCGACGACCGCGGTCGACGACGATGTGGATCGGGTCGTCGGTCTGCGGCTGGTCCGCAATGGCCGAGGTGTGGCTCAACGCCGCGGGATGGGCGTCGAGCACAGCACTCCAGGCCCGTTGCTGCCACGTCAGCGGTCCCGTGTGGTGGATGTAGACCCCTGGATAAACGATCACCCATTCACGCCGACGAACCATCCGACGGATGTATCCGGGCGGGAAACCGTGCTCGAGAATCTGCCGACGACTGACCACGCCGTCTTGGACGCTGAGCAGATCGTCGAGTCCTGCCACGTCAGGGGCAGCGTCGGGAGCTGTGACGGTCATGGTCAGCAAGTGTGATCGACGAAAGGGCCGCTGCGACCGCCGTGGACGTTCTGTGTATAAAGCGGTTTCAGTGTCCACAAGCCAACGTCGAGCGCGCCCTCCCACAACGCCGTAGATCCGTGCACGGATATGACCGCGATCTATGGCACTCCGCCTCGGAGTAGCGTGGAGTAAGGATGACCTAACGCCTACGTAGCCGGAGGAACACCGACCATGACCGAACAGCAGTACCGCATCGAACACGACACGATGGGCGAGGTCAAAGTGCCCGTCGACGCACTGTGGCGGGCCCAGACCCAGCGCGCGGTCGAGAACTTCCCCATCAGCCACCGGCCACTCGAACGAACCCAGATCCGCGCGATGGGCTTGCTGAAGGCAGCGTGCGCGCAGGTCAACAAAGACCTCGGACTTCTCGACGCCACCACCGCCGACGCCATCATCGCCGCAGCCAAGGAGATCGCCGATGGTCAGCACGACGACCAGTTCCCCATCGACGTCTTCCAGACCGGGTCGGGCACCAGCTCGAACATGAACGCCAACGAGGTCATCGCGTCGATCGCGAAGGCCAACGGCGTCGACGTACATCCCAACGACGACGTCAACATGTCGCAGTCGTCGAACGACACCTTCCCCACCGCCACCCACGTCGCGGCCACCGAAGCGGTGGTCACCGACCTGATTCCCGCCCTGGATCATCTGCGACTGGCACTGTTGGACAAGGCAACCCAGTGGCGCGAGGTGGTCAAGAGCGGCCGCACCCACCTGATGGACGCGGTTCCGGTCACGTTGGGTCAGGAGTTCAGCGGCTACACCCGGCAGGTGCAGGCCGGCATCGAACGCCTCACTGCCACGCTCCCCCGCGTCGGCGAACTGCCGATCGGTGGAACCGCGGTCGGTACCGGACTCAACGCGCCAGAACACTTCGGCAGCAAGGTGGTCGCCGAGTTGGTGAAGCTCACCGATGTCGACGCGTTGGCGTTGGCGGAGAACAACTTTGAGGCGCAGGCCGCCCGCGACGGTCTGGTCGAACTGTCCGGCCAGCTCAAGACGATCGCGGTATCGCTGACGAAGATCGCCAACGACGTCCGCTGGATGGGGTCCGGACCGCTGACGGGACTCGGCGAACTGCACCTACCCGACCTACAACCCGGCAGCTCGATCATGCCCGGCAAGGTCAATCCCGTTCTCCCCGAAGCGGTCACGCAGGTCGCCGCGCAGGTGATCGGCAACGACGCTGCGGTCACCTGGGGTGGCGGCAACGGCGCCTTCGAGCTCAACGTCTATATCCCGATGATGGCCCGCAACGTCCTCGAGTCGATCACCTTGCTCGCCAACGTTTCCCGACTGTTCGCCGATCGCTGCATCTCCGGCCTGACCGCCAACGAAGAGCGCCTGCGCACTCTCGCCGAGAGTTCACCGTCGATCGTCACCCCGCTCAACAGCGCGATCGGCTACGAGGAGGCGGCCGCGGTCGCGAAGCAGGCCCTCAAGGAGGGCAAGACGATTCGGCAGACCGTCATCGATCGCGGGCTGATCGGCGACAAGCTGTCGGAGGCCGAACTCGACAAGCGGCTCGACGTTCTCAAGATGGCCAACCTCGATCACCAACGGTGAACGCGCCACGCTGGCTGACCGACACCTCTCCCGGCCACAGCGAGCGCTACATCGAGCGGTTTCGCCGGATGGCCGAAGACGGCGCCGACCTCGTCGGCGAGGCCCGGCTTCTCGACGCGATGGTGGGCCGCGGGAGTCTGTTACTCGACGCCGGATGCGGGCCCGGTCGTCTCGGCGGCTACCTGCATTCGGTGGGTCACCAGGTGTATGGCGTCGACGTGGACCCGGTATTGATCGCGGCAGCTGAGGCCGATCACCCCGGGCCACGTTGGCGGACAGGTGATCTCACCGAGTTGGATCTCCGTGACGATGCCGGCGAACGCCTCACCTTCGACGGCATCATCTGTGCCGGGAACGTGATGGTCTTCCTCGCCGAGGGCACCGAGGCAGTGGTCTTGGGCCGACTGGCCGACCATCTCGCCGACGACGGAGTACTGCTTGTCGGATTCCACACCGACCGAGAGCTCTCCATCGCCGATTTCGACGTTGCGGTCGATCAAGCGGGACTTCGCCGCGACCACCGTTTCGCCACGTGGGATCTGCATCCGTGGCACGATGATGCCGACTTCGTGGTGACCGTGCTACGGAAGGGAAGGCCACGGAAGGAAATTCAGTCATGACGCACCTGCACGACTTTCCCGACGACTGGCAGACCGGCCTCGTATTGGTCGCTCATCCCGACGACCCGGAGTACGGCATGGCGGCCGCGGTCGCGAAGTGGACCTCGCAGGGCAAACGGGTGGTCTACGCCTTGGCGTCGAGCGGCGAGGTGGGTATCGAAGGGCTGGACCCGGCCGTCGCCGGACCGTTGCGCGAGGACGAGCAACGGGCGTCGGCCGCGGTCGTCGGGGTCGACGAGGTGGAGTTCTGGGGCTTCCCCGACAGTGGAATCCGCAACACCCCCGCCTTGCGCGCGAAGGTCACCGAGACCATTGAACGTATTGCGCCGCAGGCGATTCTATCGCTCTACGGCGGCCCGGAGTGGGCGCCTGGTCAGCCGAATCAGTCCGACCACATGGAGTTCGCCGCGGCCGTGCTCGACGCATACGATGCCCTGCCGTCCGCCGCCCAGCCGGCGTGGCTGTTCGAAAATGGCCCTCGGGCAACGCATGCGGTGCCCGTCGACGACGAAATCGACCTCGCGGTGCGATCCCTGGCTGAACACGAACGGTATCTTTCGGTCCTTGATCCCGATACTCCGGTCGTCGAACAGGCTCGCCGGCAGGTGGATTCGACAACCGGACCGCGCGACGACTTCGATGGTCGCCGCGCGGTCGGGTTCGAGTTGAAACGTCGGCAGGTCAGCGGCCAGTGACCGGCTCGGCGTCGAGGGTCTGGCGAATTCCGAGATCTGCCAGACGTTGCTGCTCTTCGGTCGACAATGTCTGGATAGTGCCCACCCTGGCCGCGACCTCGGGTCGGGTGGCCCGCAAGTAGCCGTACCACGCGACACCCGCACCCAGGATGGCCAGATAGACGAACGGCAGGATGTTGAACGGGAACTTGGGTACCGGGTACAGGTTGTTGACGATCACGTAGCCCAACGCGAGGACGGCCAGACCCGACACCACCGCCCGTAGCGGCGTCAGCGCCTTGATCCGGTACAGCCAGATCGGCGTGGCGATGACGACGAGCAGATAGCTGACCAGGAAGCCCCAGTTGGTGACGTAACCACCGTAGACGTCGAACACCGTGCGGCCGGCCGAACTGAACGTCGCGACGATCGAGAAGACCAGCGCGAGAACACCGACGAACGCCACCCCGACCCACGGCGTGCGGTAGGTGGGATGAACCTTGCCGAAGGCCTTCGGCAGCGCACCCTCGTGGGCGAAGGTGAAGAGCGTGCGGGCAGCCGAATTGGTGACTGCGGTGACGAAAACGATGAACGCGACCGCCACCGCAATGCTGGTCACCGGCTTCACCCACGCCACACCCGAGGAGTCGGCCAGCTGCGGAAGGATGGCCTTGTCTCCGTCGATGTCCCCGAAGTGCAGCACCTGCGGATAGGTGGCCACGATGTAGAGCACGCCGATGATCAGTACCACCCGCAGTAGGGCACGCGCGATGGATCGATGCGCGTCACGGGCTTCGGCACCCAGGGAGGCGACACTCTCGAAGCCTGCATAGGCGCCCACCGCGGTGACCGCGGCGACGAACGTGGAACTCTCGCCGAGGTTGGACAGCTTCCATTGGTCGGTGTCGATGTGCCAGCCGTAGGAGACGTAGGCGCCGAAGATGATCACCGCGATGGAGATCAGGGCGATCACCTCGAAGACCAGCTCGTACTTGGCGGCCAGTGCCGCGCCGCGCAGCGGTAGGTAGGTGGCGACACCGACGACCAGGAACACCAGCAGAAGCCGGAACCATGAAGCGTCCGAGCCGATTCCGAGGTCGACGAGGAAGGAGTCGACGTACAGGACGCCACCCAGGGTGCCGGTCACCGAGAATCCGACGTAGCCGATCAGCAGGCTGAAGCCCGCGATGAAGGCGAAGGTCGGCCCCAGACCGTTACCGGTGTAGGTGCCCAACGAGCCCGACGACACGGTCCGGCGCGCCTGGAAGCCGATGGTGGTGGCGATCAGCACCACGATCACCAGGCCGATGATCGCCGCCCACGCCGCCCCTTTTCCTGCCGCGGTGAACAGCGAGAACGGCACGATGGCGATGGCCACGCTCGGTGCCGCGGCCGCCAGCCCCTGGGCGAATACTTCCCACGAGCCCAACGCATTTCGTTTGAGTCCGGTGTCGGTTGCCTCGGGAGTCGGCGCGGGGGCGGTCCCGGACTGTGCCGGTGATGTCGCCTCGGTTGTCATGGTCAATCCTCTCAGCCTGCCTCGTGTCAGAGGCCTATGGTGAGCTGAGTATGGGTCAGGATTGGTTGTCCGCCAGCACTTTAGCGCGTGACGGTTCTTTCATCTCAACGGTGCCGACGGTGCGGCGGCCGCGAGATGATCACGGAGCGTATCGGTTTCGTATTCGTGCCGGTAGAGTCCACGACGACGCAGGATGGGTATCAGTTCGTCGGCGATCACCGCGAGGCCGTCGATCAGGGAGTCCGGCTGCAGGTTGAAGCCATCGATGGCGCCGGCCTGGAACCAATCCTCGATGCGGTCGGCGAGTTGCTCGGGGGTTCCGACGAACCCGGCATGACCTGATCCGGTGTAGCGCGTGTGCCGAAGGTACTCCCGAACCGTCGGGTTGGTCTTACGAATCTGCGCCACAATGGATTCACGGAAACCCACGCTGCCGGAGAAGGTTTGCAGGTCCGGCGGACCGGCCAGCACCTCGTCGGGGAACGGTGCGTCCAGATCGAGTTTGGTGGCGTCCACCCCGATGGCATGCGAGAGCCATCCGACGGCGTACCAGGACGGGCTGCGGTCATGAAGGTCGTCATTTCGCCGACGAGCCTCCTCCTCGGTGCTGCCAAGTGAGAGCAGCAGTCCGGGAAGGATTTTCACGTCGTCTGGTGAGCGTCCGTGGCCGATGGCGATACGTTTCACCAGTCGGTAGTGTTCAACGGCTTTGTCGCGAGTGAGTTCGGCGGCGAAGACACCTTGGGCGACGCGGCCGGCGAGTTGACGTCCCTGACGCGATCCACCTGCCTGGAACAACACCGGATGCGTGGTGCTGCCAGCCGAATCCCACTCTGCACGAACTGTGTCGACGAACTCAGAGGCTCGCTCGTAGCGGTTGTCGCGCTCGGGTACGTCGGGTAGTCCGAAGTTGCGTGCGGGCGCCTGCCCTCGTGAGGTCACGATGTTCCACGCCGCACGCCCGCGCGAGAGATGGTTCAGTGTGAGCAGGCGTTCGGCGAGTTCCACCGGGTCGTTGAAGGTGGTCGACGCCGTCGACACCAGGCCGACGCGTTCGGTCACTCCGGCGACGTAGGCCCAGTTGACCGTCGGTTCGAGGTGTGCGGGGTTGGCGTCGTAGGCCGGATCACCCAGGGCCGGGACATCGGCCAGAAAGACCGCGTCCAACGTGCCGCGCTCGGCGATCTGGCCGATCTGAGCCCAATAGTCAGGTGAGACAAAGGATTCAGCGATCAGGTCCGGGTTCTGCCACGACGCCGGGACGTAGCCCAGCACCAATGCGTTGATACCGAGTATGACGTGGCCCTCGCGTCGGGTCATCGTGACACCGCCAGCGGCTCGGGGCGTGCGAAGGCCGGACGTCCGACGATGCGCGGCGGCGTCGGCAGATCGAGCGCGGCACGCAGACTCCCACCGGGCGGGATCGCGCGCGCATCCTGCAGCAGTTCCTGCGCCTCGTCGAGCAGATCACCAACTGCCCTGTCCGGTTCTGCGAGAAGGACTCCGGTGCCGGTGTCCCCCACCGTCAGGTCGATGACACCGGCGATACTGACGTCGAGGACAGCCGGGCCATTGAACCAGCCGATGACCGACGGTCCGGTGGCCGGTTGCGGAACGGTGAGCGGACCGGCGATCCGATAGACGCCATCGAGGTCGACGTGCTCAATCCGGTCTGATTGCACAAAGATTCCCGTGTCACGGTCGGCGATGACCGATTCGAACGGCCAGCTGCCCTCCAACGCCCGGATCGCTCGCGCTATCACCGGTACCGGCGCGCCCGACTCGGAGTCGCCGAGTAGCAGTCCGCTGCGCCCGCGGGACAGATGCCCCAGCGACGCCACCCGTCGAGCGAGGTTGTAGGGGTGATCGTGTTCGGCCGTCGTGGCGATCAGGAATCGGGCGTGGCGGGTACGGCTCGCCAGCAGCGCACCGGCCACCGATGATTCCAGAGTTCTCCCCCGCTCGACACTGGGTACGAGCCGCTCAGTGCCCACCACGGTGTAGGCGAGCGGAAGCTCGTCGAGGCGGGCCAGGAGTGCAGGGTCGTCGAGAAGTGATTCGATTTGCGGGCTCGATAACCCAACCGCGACATAGGGTTTGGCAGTCGTACTCAATTTCCCTGTCCCCCACGTCCGAGAGCTGCGAAGTTCGGCACCGGATCTGTTCCGTTCACCAGCCAATCCCCGATGATGCGCGCCTTGTAGACACGCGGATTGTGCGATGCCAGGGTCCGCGCGTTGCGCCAATGACGGTCGAGCGCAAGGTCGGTGGACACGCCGGAGGCGCCCAGTGCGTCGAATACCGTGGTGGTGGCCGACAGTGCGGAGTCGATGATGACCAGTTGGGCGTGATCGGTGGCGACCTGCGCCTCCCTCACGCGGACGCTGCGCAGGTTGTGGTCTCCGGCGGCATGCGCTGCCGCGACCCGGTCCAGTGCGCGAGCCACCTCCCGCAGGGCTGAATCGGCGGCGTAGGCCCGCGCGGAGACGCCACCGAGGACCGCCAGGAGTTGGGGGTCGTTGGCGGGCACCGGATCCAGGCCCTGCGGGTAGTTGCGTTGACGCGCCTTCAGTGCCGTGATGCCGTCGCGGAGCGCCGCACGAATGATTCCGGTCAGCACCGCCAGGATCGCGACCTGATAGAAGTGCCCTTGATAGACAAAGCGTTCGGTGATCGGGAAGACGTTCTCCGCTTCGGCGGGCACGTCAGTGTAGGTCGCGCTGCCGCTGGCGGTGGTCTGCTGTCCGAAACCAGTCCAGTCGTCGACGAGTTGCACGCCGGGATCGTCGCGGCGGACCAGCGCGGTCAGCAGGCCGCCGTCGTCGGACTTGCCGATCACGTCCAGCCAGTCGGCGAAAAGGCTTCCGGTGGCGTAGAACTTGGCTCCGGTGACCCGATAGCGGTCACCGTCACGACGCACCGTGGTGGCAATGGTGGCCCATGTTCCGTTGTTGGCCTCGGTCCATCCGCCGCCGACGAAGTCCCCGTCGATGAATCGGCGGATCCAGCGGTCATTGCTCTCCGACGGCGTCGCATTGAGGCGGTCCTCCACGAACGCGAAGTGATTGCGGAAGACGTGTGCGATGTTCGGATCGGCGGTGGCCAACCGCGACAGCACCAGTAAGGTCTGCTCCAGCGAAGCCCCGAGTCCACCCAGTTCTTCGGGAATTCTGATGCGGCCCAGTCCTTCACGATTGAGTTGGGCCACCTCGTCATATCCGAACGCCCGGTCTCGTTCCCGCGCCACGTTGCCGGCCGCGACCTGATCGAATACGGCCGCGAACCGGTCGAGCAGGGCGTTCTCCGCCGCGGTCGCCTCACGCAAGTAGGTCGCGGACAGTTCGGTGGGGTCGGACGTGGTATCGACGAGGTCGGTCATGTGGATCAGCTCTTTTCAGTTGCGTGTTCTAAAAGATGGTGCCGGAGAACGGTTCTGCGTCGCTGGCGAAGAGGCCGTCGAGACGCTCCACCGCTGTGGCGGTATGGACGTCGACACGACCGACTGCGGCCAGCTGCCGCCAGCGCGTGCCACCGAGATAGGTCGTGGCAAGGGTGGCAACATCCACCGTCGCGTCCGGACGCGCGTCGCTGCGCTGCACGCCTTTGGGTCCGATCTCGAAAGTGGCGTTGTTCGTTTCGATCTGGCGGTCGACGACACGCACCACCACCGGATCGTGGTCTCGGTAGGTCCGCGCGGACAGTGCGGCTTCGACGTCGACGATTCGCAGCCACGTTTCGTCGCGTGCCGGGCCAAGGTGAACCGAACGTGCGTCGACGACGGCCAGCGGCAGTGGATCATCGAGTGCGACCGCCGGCCACAGCACCTTATCGACGAGGTCCAGTGAGATCACATGTCGCCACAACCCGGCCCGCGCGGCGTCGTTGAGTGCGACGACATCGACTACTGTGACCGACTTTTCGGTGCTGGTGAACCAGGTGTCGGTGTCGTTGGGACGGTAGATGACGTAGCCGTCGTCGATGCCGTCGATGCTGTGTACCGCGACGTAGTGATCGACTCGGCTGCCGGTGCGCTGCAGTTCCCTCAACCGCCACCAGCCTGCGGGTCGGTCGATCGCACCTACCCATGCGGCGCGCCGATAGATGCCGTCCAGAAGGTCGTTGGTGACGTCGCGGTCGACCAGGCGTACTGACCCGACGTCGGGAACTGAGTCCCGTAATACGCTGCGCCGCAGGTCGATCGATGCGTCGCGGGCGAAGCTCGCGATCCCGTAGCCGAAGCGTTCGTAGATGCCGGCCTCGGATGCTCGCAGCGTGGCCACGACCTCACCGCGGGCGGCGATCTCGGCCAGTTGCCGATTGATCAGTTCGGTGACGATCCCTCGCCGACGATGCGTCGGCAGCACACCGATATGCGTTACGGCAGCGTGGGCAACGCGTGCGCCGCCGGGTACCACGAGTCGGCTGGTGTAGGCATCGGCACCCCCGACGATGACGTCACCGTCGAAAGCCCCGAGGTAGCGGCCCGGTTCGGTGATGGTGGCGGCATCGATGTCACTGAAGCCCAATCCGACCATGGACCGTAGGAACACCCGGAAGGCCGCATTGATCTCGTCGGCCCCATGCAGGGTCCGGATGGTGACGCTCACGCGGCAGTCCGCGCGTGCGCGTTATCGGTGATGAAGCCACCGATGAGATCTGCGACCCGCAGGTGCGCCACCTCGTTGAGCACGTCGTGTGCGGCGTCGTCGATGACCTCGATGCGGAAGTCGGAAATCCTTGACTGCCAACCGGTTACGCCGGACAGCGGTGCGATGGGGTCGTTGACTCCGTGGACCGCCAGGACCGGCAGTCGTAGGTCAACGGCCTGCGCATCGAGTCGCTGCCAGGCCGGGGTGAACAATGCGCCGAGCACCCCGACGACGTCGGCCTCGGTGAATGCCAGCGGGTCATTGGCGAGTTCGTTGCGATAGAACGGGTCCGACGACAGTGCGTCGAGCTCCAGTGAGAACGGTTCTTCCGACACAGATTCTGCGGCTTCGGCGAGCCACGGCAACGGTGACAGCGGCGCACCCGAGATCACCGCGGCCACATAGCGATCGGGCTCATCGAGCGCGGCCAGCAGCGCCCCGAGACTACCGAGTGAGTGCCCGCCGATCACCAGCGGAAGTCCGGGTGAGCGCTCGAGCGCCAACGCGGTCAGCGCCCGCGCATCGGCGATCACCGAGTCGTAGGAGCCGACGATCCCGCGCTCGCCGTCGGACAATCCGTGTCCCCGGTGATCGATCGCCCACAGTTCGACGCCGTGTGCCCCGAGCTCGGCCGCGTAGCGGTGATACAAGCCGGAGTGCTCGCCGAATCCGTGCAGGAAGATCAGCGCCGCTCGTGGCGACTCATTCGTCGTCCAGTGCCGGTAGTACAACCGGCCGGGCGCGTCATCGATGAAGGGCATGTCAGCGAGTGTGTCGACGTTGCGCCCGGAACCCAACCGTTTCGCGCACGACGATTCAGGTCAAGTCACTGACACCGTCCGACTTTCGCGCCGCAGAGATTCCAATATGTGACCTCGAACCTCCTACGTCGTAGCGTGGGCGGCCATGCCCAGATCTTTCAAGAACACCGGCGTGGTGACAGCACTTCTCACATTGGCTGTGGCGCTGGTTATTTCGTCCTGCTCGAATGCTGCCGACAAATCAACCCCGTCGGACACACTCGTCGTTGGTCTCTACACCGAACCCACCGCCATCGACCCTCAGCGCGAATACTATTGGGAAACCTTCCGCGCGTCTCGAAACGTCTACGAACCGTTGGTTCAGGAAGACCTCTCCACCAACGCAGGCGTGACCAAACTGGTTCCCGGGCTCGCCACCGCGTGGCGCGCCAACCCGGAGGCAACCACCTGGACCTTCGATCTGCGGCGGGGCGTGAAGTTCCACGACGGGACCGACTTCGATGCCACGGCACTCGATTTCAATATCAAGCGGGCCACCGACCCGTCGTTCGAGTTCTATGACAAGAAGAGCGCGGCGCTACTCAAGGCGCGATTCTCCGATCTCGCATCAACCCGGGTTGTGGACGATCACACTTTCGAGTTCACCTTCAACCACCCCAATCTGGGCTTTCCGCGGCTGCTGGCCCAGTCCATCGGTTCGCCACTGATCTTCAGTCCAACCGCGCTTCGTACGTACGGTAACGACGGTCTCTCCGACCACCCCACCGGAACTGGGCCATACCGATGGGTGGAGCGAAAGGTCAACGACCACATCACTCTCGAGCGCAATGATGCTTACTGGGGAACCCATCCGACACTCAAACGGCTCATCTTCCGCACCATCGCCAACAACCAGAGCAGGCTCGCAGCCTTCCAGAGCGGTGAGATCGACATCCTGACCAGAGTGCAACCCACTGACGTCGCACTCCTCGAACGTCAGGGCGCCGCAGTGCCCACCGGTACCGGAGCACAACTGGACTACGCCTCTTTCCTCTTCAGCAACAAGTGGGCACAGAACAAGTCAGTGCGTCGCGCGATCTCACTGGCGATCGACCGGAAGGGAATCGCCGACAACATCTATTCCGGCTACGCACAACCACTCTGGTCGTTCCTCAACCCCGGCAATGAGGCATTCGATCCGAACTCCCGCCTCTACGAGTACGACCCTGCCAAAGCGCAGGCGGCCCTTCGCGACGCCGGCATCGCGCCCGGACAGGTGTCGTTCAACATCATCGCTGATCTCGCCGGCCAGCCCGAAGCAGAGTTCATCTCGCAGAACCTGAAGAAAGTCGGTATCAACGCGTCGGTCGTCGCACTTGAGCGCGGTAACTACTCCACTCGGATATCCAATCCGACGCCGGACGACGGATTCCACCTCGGCGAGTACGGCGGCACCTATCCTGAATGGGCAGGTGAGGGGTTCAACTCGACCGTCCTGGCCAACGGTGGTCAGGCGTACGTCGATTATCCGGCGATCTCTCAGGCCATCGAGGCGGCTCGGTATACGACGGATCCGAATGCCCGAATTGGTCTGTGGCGCAATGCCGATCGCGTGATCGCGGCGGACCACGCGGTGGTGCCGACGGTCAACTTCACCCGTTACTACGCGATCAGTCCTCGGGTTCACGGGTTCGTCTGGCCGAATACCAACTGGTACGACCTCGGGCCAGTGACCAAGACAGACAATTGATGTACTCGAAGCCGTCCGCTGTGCGCGCGTTCGCCTACCGCCATCTGCTGGCCACCCGGATCGCCGGGCGGGTGGCCCTGCTCGTGCCGGTGGTGTTCGTCATCTCGGTGGCGGTGTTCGCACTCGGCAAGATCAACGGTGGCGATGCGATCAGCGCAACTCTGCACGGCACACTGTCCCCCGATGCGATCGCCGACCTGCAGAAGTCCTACGGACTGGACCGACCGATCGTCACGCAGTACTTCTCGTGGCTGACCGGACTGTTCACCGACGGCGGAGGCAGATCGCTCGTGACCGGGAGTGAGGTATTCGACACACTGGCAACGGCATTCGGTAATACTCTGATTCTCACTGCGGCCGCCGTGATCGTCTCGGTGGTAGTGGGGGTGGGGATGGGAGCCGTGGCCGCACTCAACCACAACCGCTTCGTCGACCGCGCCATCATGCTGATCGTCCAGGTTGGTTCCGGGCTTTCGGTGTACTGGTTCGGACTCATCCTGGTGTGGCTGTTCGCGCTGCAGTGGAAAGTCTTGCCTGCCACCGGTATGTACGACCTGACCGGCTCCGGAGGCGTCGGCGACCTACTCCGACACCTGGTACTTCCCGCGTTCTCCGCGGCCCTGGTATCTCTGCTCATCCTCGCCAGATTCTCCCGGGCCGGCGTCATCGAGGCGATGGAATCGGACTACGTGCGGACACTTCGTTCGCAGGGCATCCCGCGGTGGCGGATCGTCGGAAAGCACGTCGGGCGCAACATCGCCCCATCGATCGTGACCATTACCGGCCTGGAGATCGGCACACTGCTCAGCGGAGCGGTCTTCGTGGAGTTCGTGTTCAGCTGGCCGGGACTGGGTACCGAACTGATGAATGCGATCGGCGCACATGACTTCCCGGTGATCCAGGGTGGAGTCATGCTCGTCACCGTCGTGTTCGCAGCAGCTAATCTGGGCGCCGACGTGATCGGCGATCTGCTCAACCCACGTCTGAGGGCCTGATATGACAATTTTCGATTCGCCGCTGCGCCAGTCGGAATCGACCACCGACGACCTCGCTGTCGAGCCGGTGCCACGTCCCCCGCGGCCCCGAAGTCCAGCCTGGACACACCACACCCAGTTGGTGGTCTCGGTGATCGTGCTGGGCACGGTGTTCGCGATCTCGGTTCTGGCCCCGTGGATTTCGCCCCACGACCCACTCGCCGCCGATCCGGCCAATCGCTATCTGCCACCCGGCGCCGGACACCTGCTCGGCACCGATGAACAGGGGCGTGACGTGGCCAGCCGGGTGATCTGGGGTGCTCGCGCGTCGGTCGGTCCGACACTGCTCGCCACCACCGCTGCCGTGGTCATCGGGTCCGTACTCGGGATGCTCACCGGCTGGTCGAAATCCTGGTGGTCCGGCCTGGTCATGCGGCTGGTCGACATCATGTTCGCCTTCCCGGTGGTCATTGTCGGATTCGCGGTCGCCGAGGTCATCGGCATGGGTGTCTGGGTGGTGGCGTTTTCGATCATCTTCGCCGCGACTCCGTACGTCACCCGGATCGTCTTCGCCGAGACCCGCCTACAGCGCGAACTCGACTACGTCGAAGCCGCAACAGCTCTCGGCGCTTCGACATGGGAGGTCTTGGGGCGAGAGCTGTTACCCAACCTGCTCGCGACCATCGTCGTCTACTGGACCAGCCTCATCGGCATCCTGGTGGTTCTGGCGTCGAGCCTGAGCGCGGTGGGCATCGGCGTCCAGCCACCCACCCCCGACTGGGGGCGAATGGTTTCCGAAGGCGCCAAGGTGTTGATCTCCGGCAGTCCTGTCGTCGCCTTGGCACCTGGGATCGCCATCTTGATTGTCGGCGTTGCCTTCAATTGGCTCGGCGATGGTCTGCGTGATGTCCTCGATCCGCGATGGGTGGCGCGACGATGACATCACCGCTGGTTCAGATCGAAGGACTGACCGTTGAATTCCCCGGCCGGCAGAAAACCGCCCCCGCCGTCAATGATCTGACACTTGACCTTCCCACCGGGCTGGTGTCGGCACTTATGGGTGAATCCGGGTCCGGGAAGAGCGTCACGGCCTCGGCGATCGCCGGATTGCTTCCGGTCAGCGCCCAACCCCGGGTGAGCGGATCAATCCGCTTCGACGGCAACGAGATTGCCAATGCCGAGGAGCACCGGCTGCGCCGATTGCGCGGTAACCGAATCGGCACCATCTTCCAGAATCCGGCCAGCTCATTCGATCCGTCGTTCACCATAGGCAACCAGCTCGTCGAGTTCATCCGAGTTCGACGACGGGTCGTCGGTGCGGACGCCCGCGACCTCGCCTCGGAATGGCTTGCGCGCGTGGGCCTCGACGACACCGAGCGGGTATTGGCCAGCTATCCACACCAACTCAGCGGCGGAATGCGTCAACGTGTGATGATCGCGGTCGCATGCATTCCGGAGCCGGATCTATTGATCGCCGACGAGCCCACCACGGCTCTCGATCCGACGATCTCGGCGCAGATTCTCGACCTGATCGATGACCTGAGGCGAGAGCTCGGCATGACGGTTCTGCTGGTCACGCACGACTTCGGCGTGGTCGCCAGGATCAGCGATCGGGTGGCGGTCCTACGGCGCGGACATCTCGTGGAACACGGGGCCACCGGTGACATTCTCCGGAGTCCGCGCCACGCCTACACCCGACGATTGATCTCGGCGGTTCCTGAGCTGTCGCGCGAGCACGTACACCGCCCCAGCTCATCGTCGGGCCCGACACTTCTCCGGGTCTCCGGCGTCACCAAACACTTCTCTCCCGCAAGCAGCGGCAGCACAACCGAATTCACCGCACTCGATCAGGTGGATCTGACCATCCCCCGGGGGCGTGCGGTGGGGCTGATCGGCGAATCCGGGTCCGGCAAGTCCACCCTCGCCCGAATCATCGCCGGTATCGAATCACCCACGTCGGGCGAGGTCCGGCTATCACTCGACGATGACCGCGTTCCCGTCACGTCGCTGAGTCGGATCGACCGGGCCCGGTTGATCCAGCTTGTCTTCCAGGATCACGGCAGTGCCCTCAATCCGCGGGTGCGAGTGGGCGAACAGATCGCACGTCCGTTGCGGCGCATCGGTATTGGCTTGACGAGAGCCGATGTGCAGTCCCGTGTCGAGAATGCACTCGACCGGGTCGGCCTCGACATCGCGTTGGCCTCGCGCTACCCGCACCAGTTGTCCGGTGGGCAGCGTCAGCGGGCGGGGATCGCGCGAGCGCTCGCAGTCGAACCATCGGTGGTTTTGCTCGATGAACCCACGTCCGCTCTGGACGTCACCACCCAGCGCGACATTCTCGCCCTACTCGGGCGGCTGCGTGATGAGTTGAACCTTACCTTCGTCCTGATCTCTCACGACCTGGCCGTCGTGCAGGGCTTCGCCGACGACGTCGTAGTGCTCGACCGGGGTCGAATCGTGGACCGGTTCAGGTCGTCACAATTCCACGAGCCCGATCGTCACGAAGTGACACGCCGTCTCGTCGAAGCAGTTCTGCCCGTCGAACCGAGCAGCGAACCCCCACTCAGCGCGGAACCGCCTGCAGCAGCTTCGGCAGCACCGCGAGCAGTTGGTTGAGCAGATCGGTCAGGTTGTTGACGTCACCGGCGAAATTGCCCAGCGTCCCTTGGGGTTTGGCGCCCTGAGGGGTAGCACTGTGGGGAGTCGACGGCGTGGTGGTGACGCTGTCGGCGGCCGGCGCATTCTGGTTGACACCGATGGTGATCTTCGGGTTCTTGGTGGGATCGAGCCAGACCAGCACCTTGCGCATGATCTCCTTGTCGATCGCGACGCAGCCCATCGTCGGCTCACCGTTGGTCACGTGCAGGAACATCGCCGACGCCTTGCCGGGGGTGCGTTGCGGATTGTGAGCGATGTTGACGGCGTAGTCGTAGACCGGTCCGGCGTCGTACAGATTCTCGCTGTCGCCACCCGGGCTCGCGACCTGGCGCACGTGGGTGTTGTAGGTCGGCGACTTCATGTTGGAGTCCCACCAGTCCTGGCGATCGACCTTGATGTAGGGCAGCTTGGTGCCGGGGTTGGCCTGGCGACCGAAGGCCTGATCGAGGGGGAACGTGCCCTGCGGTGTGCGGTAGACGTTGTCCTTGGGCTCGCCCATGCCCAGCGATCCGAGGAATGCCTTGGTGGGGCCCAGTCCCGGTACGGGCTTCCATGACTTGTCGGCGCCCCGCTCGAACGCGGTGAGCGTGGCGGTGGTGTCAGTCGCCTTGGGCGCACTCACGACGATCATCTGGCTGCTCTGCGCCCCCGACGACGCGCCGTCGGCGCTGCCGGAGTTGCCCGCGAGCGCGTTCAGGATGGTGTCGAGGGGGCCGATGCCGGTGGCGGCCGGAGTCGAGGCCGACGGCGACGCCGGAGTGGTCGGGCTGGTCGGCGTGGTGGTCGGGGCAGCCGATGCGACGCCGACTCCACCTGCGAAAGCGGTCATCACCGCGATCACCAGAAGTCCCATCAGTCTCATGTGCCTCATAAGTAACTTGCGCATCACATCAGTGTGTCAAAGTGCAAGGACGTATGAGTCTCAAAACAGTCACGGTGCGGTATGAATCCGATGACAGCCCTCGATCACCCACCCGCACCATGCCCACCAACAACCCCATCCGCAACACACAAGCGTGACGCGCATCAAAATGCGTTATTCGCAGGACTTAATTGTGTCGTCTCCATAACGCATTACTTGTCTATATCGTCAGTGGCGAATGCTGATTAACTGCATTCTCGAATTTAATCGAAAGGCAATTAACATGCGTGATCCCATGGCACAAACCGCACCCATCGACATCAGCGACCTGCCACCGGAAGTAATCCAGGCGATCCTCCAGTACATCCTCACCACCGGGTCGAGCGCACTGGGCTGAACTGGTTCACGCCACCCGAAAGAGAAGTGGGGGGGCGCGGGGGGGGGTGGGGGGGGGGGGGGCTGTGGGGGGATGTCGCGCGAGGTGGTCCTCGCGTTCTCGGCGTCGTCTCGGCACGAAGTCGACGACGTGGCCGACGCCGCGCTGGCCAACGGTGCGAGTG
>JAEYMI010000036.1 GCA_023461275.1 Actinomycetes bacterium
GATTACCGGAGGGCGCGCCAAGTATGGCAGGGGCTGCTCGGTTGCGCTGTGCGATGCGGGCGCGAAATTATATGTTGCCAGCACGAATAGGGAGTCGGCGGAAGCGTTTGCCATGGAGCTGCGGGAAAATGGCGGGGAAGCCGAAGCGCTGGAGTTTCACCAGCAGGACCCACAGTCCATTCGAAACCTGGTGCAGGCTATTGTAGAAAAGGAAGGGCGCATTGATGTGTTTGTGAATGCCAGCCGCGTGATCCCCAAGGGCGGTGTAGGCTGGTTTCAGGAGGAGGAGGGGCTGGATTGGTCTGTGCGCGTGAACTCCGCCGGAATGCTGTATTTGACAACGCTCGTGGGCGATCAGATGATTCGGCAAAAAAGCGGCTCCATGATCAACTTTGGCTCTATGATGGGCCTGGTTGGCGTGGAAAAGCATAATTATGACGGGGAAGGGAATATGGGCGACGGCGCACACGCGCATGACTATGCGCTCAACAAATCCGCCATTACCTCCTGGACGCGCCATGCGGCTTCCTATTACGGCAGGCATGGTGTACGGATCAACACGCTGTGCCCGGGCGGGCTTGCTTCCGACCGCACACCACCTAGGTTCGCGGAAAATTACGCAAAGCATACGCAGCTGGGGAGGCTTGCCAACAACAATGATATCAAGGGCCCACTGCTGTTTCTTGCAAGCGAGGCCTCGGCGTATATTACGGGGCTCTCTATTCCGGTAGACGGCGGATATACGGTCATTTAAAGGCATTCTGAAATTAAGAAAGAGCCGGTGTTCCTTTTGGCATAAAGCCACCCCTAAAGTCATGGCGTTTCTCTCATACGGCCTGACTTTGGGGGTGGTTTTTAAAAGGTATTCCGGTTCTTTTTCGTTACCGCGGATGTCAGCCCGCGGCGGCGTTTTCCGATGGGGAGAAATCCGTTTCCTCCACCGTGTCCGCCAAATGACACGCCACATAATGCTCGGGGTCGTTCTTCATGGGACGCAGAGACGGCATTTCGATTTTGCAGATATCCTTGCACTTTTTGCAGCGCGTGTGGAAACGGCAGCCCGACGGAGGATTGGCGGGGGAAGGAATATCGCCCTCGAGCACGATGCGCTCCTTTTTTGCACCCAATTGGGGGATGGGCACCGCTGAGAGCAGCGCTTCGGTATAAGGATGCTGGAAGTTGTTGTAGAGCTCGGATGAGGCTGCAAGTTCCACGATTTTACCAAGATACATGACGGCGATGCGGTCGCTCATGTATTCTACCACGGAAAGATCGTGGGCAATGAATACATAGGTCAGATTCATTTCATGCTGCAGGTATTTCATAAGATTCAGGACCTGTGCCTGTATCGAAACATCCAGCGCGCTGACCGGCTCGTCGCACACAACCAGGTCGGGCTTTACGCTCAATGCGCGTGCGATACAGATACGCTGGCGTTGTCCGCCGGAAAACTCATGTGGATAGCGGTACATGTACTCCGGCTGCAGATTGACGGCCTTAAATAAATTGGCAATGCGATGCTTGCGCTCTTCCGGATCGTTCCAGCCATGCAGGCGCATGGGTTCGTCAAATGAGGTAAATATGTTTTTTACCGGATTTAATGAAGAATAGGGGTCCTGAAACACCATTTGTATCCGTTTGCGGGCGCTGAAGCTGTCGGCCTTGCTCAATTGCAAAAGGTCGCGCGGCTCACCGTCGAAGCTGTAATACATCTTGCCGCTTGTGGGCTGGTGCAGGCGGACCATGCATTTGCCCAGCGTGGTCTTGCCGCAGCCGGATTCCCCTACGAGGCCCAGTGTTTCTCCGCGCCTCACATACAGGTTAATATCGTCCACCGCTTTTACGTGGCCCACGGTTTTGCGCAGCAGGCCCGCCTGTACCGGATAATATTTTTTAATATGCTGGAGGTCCAGCAGTATTTCGTTTTTATTTGGCTTATTGCTCATGGTCAGCCCCTCCTTCATATAACCAGCAGCGCACCATATGTCCGTTGCCAACATCCACATTGGGCGCGGGCGTTGTGCATCTGTCCGAAGCAAAGTCGCAGCGCGGGCGGAAAGCGCATCCTTCGGGAATGCAGGAAGGATCCGGCGTTTGGCCGCGGATGGGCTCAAGCTCTCCTTTGCCGCCGTTGCCCAGCACCGGCACCGATTTTAACAGCGCCTTTGTGTAGGGGTGCGATGCACGCAGGAAAATATCTTCCTTTGTGCCAAACTCTACGATTTTGCCCATATACATCACAGCCACGTCGTCCGCCATGTCGGCCACGATGCCCATGTTATGCGTGATAAAAATGATGGTAAAGCCGAACTGCTGCTGCATACGCTGCATCAGCTCGAGTATTTGCGCTTGTATTGTGACGTCGAGCGCGGTTGTAGGTTCGTCGGCTATGAGCACCTCCGGGTTGCAGACCATGCCCATGGCGATCATAACGCGCTGCTTCATGCCGCCTGAGAATTGATGCGGGTAATCCATTGCGCGGTCACGGGCCAGGGGAATGCTTAGGGTTTCCAGCATTTTAATCGCGCGCTCCAGGGCGTCCTTCTTTGAAATTTTCTCGTGCTGGCGGATGTTTTCTACGATTTGGTCGCCAATCCGGTAAACGGGGTTAAGAGAGGACATGGGGTCCTGAAATATCATGGAGATCTGGCGGCCGCGGATTTTACGCAGGCGTTTGTCGGTGCGCTTGAGCTTTGCAATGTCCACTTCGCCGCCACTTTGCGGGCGGAATATAATTTCGCCTTCCGGGATGACCGCCTGCTTCGGCAGCAATTGCATGATGGAGTGGGCGGTCACACTTTTGCCGCAGCCGGATTCGCCCACAAGGCCCAGCGTTGTGCCGCGGCGGACGTTGAGCGTCACGCCATCCACTGCTTTTACGGTGCGCTTACCGACCTTGAATTGTGTTTTTAAATCCTTTAAGGAAAGAATGTAGTCTTTATTTTCCATGCTATTCTATCTCCCTTACATCTGTTTGGGGTCCAAGGCATCGCGCAGACCATCGCCAAAGAAGTTGATGCCCAACACAAACAGCGCGATTGCGACACCGGTGGGAATCCATAACCAGGGATATTGGGTTACGACCATGATTTCTTTTGCGCTGTTCATGATGTTGCCCCAGGTCGGTATACCGGAGGGAACGCCCATGCCGATAAAGGAAAGCGCGGCTTCCTGCAGAATGAATCCCGCGGTGTTCAACGTAAGCTGCACTACCACAGGCCCCAGGCAATTGGGGAGGATATGGCGGAACGTGATCGACATATTGCTGATACCGAATGCGCGGCAGGCCTCCACAAAGCTTTCCTCACGCAGGGAGAAGAAGCGGCTGCGTACAAGGCGGAAGGTTGCCACCCATCCGGTAAAGGCAAAGGCGATAATCAGATTTTGCGTTCCCTTGCCCACAAGCGTGACCAGCACCATAACAAGCGGAAGCTGCGGGATCACCAGCACGATTTCCGCCAGCTTTATGAAGATAGAGTCGAGCCACCCGCCGAAGAAGCCGCAGACGCTGCCCAGGAACACGCCGATAATCATGCCGCCCAGCGCTCCGCTCAACCCGACAAGTATGGAAACGCGGCCGCCGTACAGTACGCGGGAGAAGATATCCCTGCCTATTTTGTCCGTGCCGAAAGGATGCTCGGCATTGGGTGGGAGCACGCGATCGGTCAAAGAAACCTGTGTGGGGTCATAATTCGTAAACAACGGCGCGAGGAGACAGGCGAGGATCATGCCCGCGATGATAAACAATCCGCAAATGGCCAGCTTGTTGTGCATAAATTTTTCCACACTGCGCTTGGCCAGAGATGATTTTTTGATGCGCGGCGCGCTTGCTGCCGATAGTGTTGTGCTTGTCATATCATGCACCTCCTTGGGCATTTTTCCCCAGCCGAACGCGCGGGTCGAGCAGGGCGGTAAGTAAATCGATCAAAACGCTTGCCAGCAGGGATACGATGGAGAGCAGCAGCACGATTACCAATACAAGCTGATAATCATTTGAGTTGATGGCGGTGATGAGCCTTGTACCGATGCCGGCGTAGCCGAATACCTGCTCTATGACCACGCTGCCGCCGATGAGCATGGGCAGCCTCATGCAAATGAGTACGCTGATGGGCATGAGGGAGTTGCGGAACGCGTGCTTGAAGTATACTTGCCATTCCGGCAGGCCCTTTGCGCGCGCTGTTTTGACATAATCCTTGTGAAGGACGTCCAGCATGGAATTTCGGGTATATCGTGTAAGCGCTGCGGTGATAACAAGGCTGATGGACATGCCGGGCAACACAAGATATTTAAGCGATTGGAGGGCGTTGAGCCCGATATCGGTTCGTCCCTGGGCCGGAAACCATTGCAGCTGGATTGCAAACACAAGCATGGCAATGATCCCCACAAAGAACTCCGGTACTGAAATACCGACCACGCCGAACACGGTAAAAATATAATCGAGGGGAGAATTCTGGTTGATCGCTGCGAGGATACCGAAAAGCAGGCCGAATACGATGGACGCAATCAGTGCAAACAGACATAGCTTGATGGTAGCGGGCAGCAGGTTTACAATGATGTCGGAAATGGGGGTTCCGGTTTGAATGCTGTATCCCATATCTCCTTTGACAAGGTTCAGCAGCCATAGGCCATAGCGTACCGGCATTGGTTTGTTCAGGCCGAGACTTTCGCGCATCGCATCAATCTCCGCTTGTGACATGGAACCGAGAAGTTCTGGAGACATGGATGCCGTGAGGGCATCGCCGGGGGTGAACTCAAGCGCCAAAAACATCAAAAAGCTGATAACCAATATCATTGGTATCAACATGAGCAGGCGATTGACAAAGTATTTTAGCATAAAACACCATTCTCCTTTCTGTATGGAAACTTAAAAATAAATATTTGTTATGGAGTGCGAATTTTCGTTTCGAAAGCCCGAAACATGGGATTACGCCCAATGGGCGTGAATCCTTCATTTAAGATCAAGGCCGGTATCAGTTGCATTTTCTGTTTTGTACCGAAAACAGTAAGCTTTGTATCACAAACAGTAAGGTTGGATAT
>JAEYMI010000037.1 GCA_023461275.1 Actinomycetes bacterium
CAGTCCGGCATTGACGCCGGACTGTCGACAGAATCGGAGATTCGCATGTACGCACCTACCGTCATCGGCGACGCACCGGACACTCTTGGTGAACCGGTCAGCGTGCAGGTCGAGACCGTTGACGGCAGTCCGCTGGTCGCAATCGTCCGCGCCGGGGAGGTCGTGTTCGACCTCGACCCACAGGGTGCGGCCCGACTTGGCGCCGCGCTGCTGCAGGCCGCTGGCTGACCTCCGACAGATCGACGAGAGCCCCGCACCATGGGAGTTGGTGCGGGGCTCTCGTTGCTTGTGATGGTGGTCAGCGCCACCGTGGGCGGCGTGTGGGCGGTACGTCTCGGATGTCCTGGCCGGTCTCAGCGGCCCATCTGATGACCTCGCGTCGATGAGCACCTCGGGCGGCGATCTGCGCGTCGCCGGGTGCCATCGACGCGTGATCAGGGCACCAATCCTCGATCACAGGCGCCTCGACGACCCAATCCGGTATGTCGCCCGGTGCGGGTTCTGGTTTCGGCTTCGGCCGGCGTGTGGCCATCAGGCACCGACCAGCCGGCTCACGGCGTCACGGGCGCCGGGTCCGTACGTGCCATATGGGCCGCGCACCTGCACACGGCGGGGTTGCTTGCCGCCGGTGCGGGCTGTCGACTTGTCGGTGGTGGTGTCGTCGGCGGCGGGTTCGGGCAGTCGCAGGGAGCCGATGAGCCTTGCCACCGATTGGGCCAGGAGGCGTTGTTCGACTACCAGCGGGTGGGTGACGGTCTCACCGAATCGGTTGACGACGGTCAGCGGGAGGCCCTGCAGCACGTCGGCGAGTTCGTCGAGTCGGTCGATACCGCGGCACACTTCGCGGGCGATCAGCGCCTCCGACGGGGTGAGCGTGAACTCGTCGACGACGGCTTCGGCCCACGTTCGGGCGTTGCGCCCGTACTGCCGGATCTCGGTCTTGGTGAGCGACATGGGATCTCCTGGTGGTGGATACAAAGCAGCCCTCGGCGGTGAGGCGGACACGGGTCGATGGCAGTCGACCATTAGACCTCTGAGCCGAGGGCTGTCGGTCGGGGCAGGGCGGCAGGTGACATCGCTTCCCTCTGCCGCCCCGCTCCGACGGTGTGGTGCCCTGCACCGGGCCAAGATGCGTTGGCCCGGCGCTGGGCAGGTTTTACGGGACGAGTGTGGCTACTGCGATCTTCGTGGGATCGATGACGCCGAAGCTGCTTCGGAGAGTCAACCTGATCGCCGTCGAGTCGGTGGTGAAGAACACCGACTTGTCGATGTCGAGTGTCACTTGCTTGTGGATAGCCAGGATCAGGCCCGCCTTGTCGATCACGTAGATCTTCCCTGCCTCCACGTGCGCCGACGTGAGCACCGGGAGTCCGTTGATGGTCTCGGCGATCGGGGCGGCGGCGTTGGCGCCGTAGAGCGGGACGTTGGAGCCGACCGACGTCTTTGCCTTCTGAAGCGTTGCTGCGGTGGCCGGGTCGGTCAGGATGACACTCGGGTTGCCACCTGCGCCACGGATGGCGGCGACGGCATCGATGAATGCGTCGATGTTGGTGCCGTCGGTGTCGCCGGCATCGTGGAAATCGTTGTGCGAGAGTCGGATTCCGGCGAATCCGTCGGCGGGTGCGGCGCCACCGAATGCGGCCTTGTCGATCTGCATGATGGCCTTGCGGACCAGTGCGCGGCCGACGAGGTCGAGGACGGTCCCACCGGAGTTATGCGCGTCCTGGATGGCTTCCGCGGTGACGGGCACGATGCCGCCAACCTTGCGGTACTGCAGCGTGATCTGAGCGACCTCGGGCGAGAGCAGTTCCAGCTCGTTACCTTCGGCGGCAAACAGGTTCGCCGTCGAGGGGTCGTCGATCACCTTGGGCACTCGTAGTGCGGATCCGCCGGCGGCGGGGACGACGGTCGACACGAGCGCGGCGGTGGCTTCGGTGGTGACTGGCTCCACGATCAGCGAACTGATGGCGGCCTCGGACACACTGCCCGGCGATTGGGTACGGGTTACAGACATGGTTGAATCCTTTGTGCAGCAGAGTGATTGATTCCCATGGCTACGTGTCACCGACGGGTGTGGGGAAGCTCGTTAAGCCTCAACCCTTACTTCGATTGTTCCAACTTCCCCACGGTTTGCAAGGCCTCACTCACAGAATGTCGGACCAGGACGCCTTGGCTCGGGTCGGGCGGTGCGTTGGCTGGAACTGGCCGAAGTTCTGATAGGAGCCCGGTGTCGGCTTGCGCAGTGTCGCCTTGGCCAGCCCGGGCCGCGTTTCGAGCAGCGCGACGACTGCCTCGGCGACCTTGTCGGGGTCGACGAGTCCATCGTCGTCGATCAGGTCGGCGGGCGTGGTGTCGGAGTACTCGAACAGGTCGGATGGTTCGGCGAGTTTGTCGTCGGCGAGTCGGGCAACCTCGGCGCGGCGTAGGGCTTCGACCAGGGCCGTGGCGGTGTTGCGTTCGGTTTCCGCTTGCCGTGCGCGGGCTCGCAGCTTGGCGGCGCGGCCAGTCGGTTCCTGCTCGATCTCGGTATCGTCGACATCGGCGTCGAGGTCGTCGGTGTCGACGTCGACGTCGACGTTAGGGTCGATCTGCTGGATGTCGGTGTCTGTGTTCTGAGAGATGTTGTTGGTCACTGGTTTTCGCTTTCTGTCGTAACTGCGAGTCGGTCGTCGGTGAGTTCTTGTCGGCCGGCGGTGAATGTCTGGCATCGGATCGCACCAACCCACCGATTGACGCATGTGATGTCGCGGGGGTCGTCGGGGTCGAGGATGTCGTGGTGGATCAGTAGGGCGAGTTCCAGCGGCGTCGCGGGTCGGCGCCATCGGTGTGCGCGGTCGTCGGCCTCACGGGTCGCCAGCCACTCGTCCCGGTGGGCGCCGTAGTGCCGGTGGGCGATGATCCCGCGCAGGTCACCCACGGGCAGCCGCTCCCCAAGGTCGGAGAAGTTGTAGGTCACTTCGCGGCCTCCAACCCGTCGAGTCGTCCGACCATCCGCTCCAGTGTCGTTCCGAGTTCGCCGACTCGCTGTTCGATCTGGTCAACGCGGTCGCGGAGGTTGGCGACGGCAGTGGCGGTCTCGGCGTGGAGAGCGGCGAGGTCGTCAAGGGTCTCGATGATGTCAGCGTGGTAGCCGATCACACGTTTGACCAGGTGGTCGTAGTCCGATGCGTTGTTGCTCAATGTGTTTCGTTCCTTACGGGAATGGTGACGTGGTGAATGTGGTGTGCCCGAAGGTCGGGCAGTGCGGCGCGGGCGCCTTCCTCGGTATGGAAGGCGTGCCCACCGTCTGCGGTGATGACGAGGTAGCGTCCGGCGGCGGGTCCTCGGATGCGTCCGGGCGGACGCAGCGCACAGTAGGCGGCGCGCCGAACGTTCCTGTGTACATCGCGGCAGTGGCAGGAACCCACCTCGATCAGGCGCACGTGGCCGCCATCTTGGCGCAGGCCAGGCAGTCGAGATCCGGAAATGGATTATGGTGAAAGCAGGCGTCGGTCGGCATGAACTTCATGGTGGGTGCAACGATGTCCGGCTGGGACTCGGGGCTGCGCCGTGCCGGGGCTGTGCTGGCCGCTAATGGCGTCTCAACCGGTTCACGGGTGCCGGTGTGGGCGGGCACGTCTCGCGGCTTCTCAGGGGCCGTGGTCGGGTTGAGTTGTTCGTCGGCGAGGTCGGCGTAGTAGTCGCTGGGGTCGTCGCCAGTGTTTGCCCATCGCCGTGAGTCTTCGGGGTCGTAGCCGGGGTGAACGTCGCCAGCGGCGACGTATGCCCACCGAGTGAACAGTCCTCCCCAGTTGCTCGACGATTCGGGGTGCTCGGCGATCCATGCATGAAATGCTCGGACCATGGTGTCGTGATCTAGCCCGAGCTGCCGCACTTGCTTGTGAGTCGAAGCGTTGCCGGCGAAGGTGGACGGCAGCGGCCGGGGTGTGCCGGTCGGCTCGCCACGGTCTCGATCGGATGCGACGGGTGTGGATGCGCGGTCGGCGCGAAGCGATGACCCAGAACCAGTATGAGTAGATGGTTGAGTAGTTGTATGAGTAGTAGGGGGCTCACTACTGACCCCCTTAGAGGCTCGGTAGTGATCCCCTAGAGGCTCACTACTGAACCCCTGGCTCGGCATTCCGAACTCAGGTGCAGCGCCCAACGCCGAATTGCGCTGAGATTCCTCGGAATTGCGCGGAAGTTCCTCGCCAGTGCGTCGCAACGTCTCCGTGAGTGCGTCGTGAGCGTCGCGTGAGTCGTCCGTGATCGCGCACCGGTCGCGGGGTGCTGGCGACACTTCAGCCCACACCGGCAGTCGGCACACGTATGTCGTAGCTCGTCCAAGCTTGCCGTTCTCGATGCGCTTCACCCAACCGTCGGCCTCGGCTTCCCGTAGGTGGCGCTTGAGGGCAGCAGGGCTGAGTCCCGTCGCCTCGCACAGCCACGTGCGCTTCGGCCAGGCGATACCGGTGTCGTTGTCGGCGTAGCGGGCAATGGCGAGCAGGACGCCCACGTAGCGCTTGCCGCGCTGATTGTCGGCCAGCTTGTCCCGCCACTGGAACATGAAGGCACGATTGTCGCGATTTGCGGTGTCAGAGTAGGGGTCTGTAGCGGCATGACCTGCTAAGCTAGGTGTAGACAATGAATGATCTCCTGTGATCGTTACTGAAACCCTCGGCGCTGGTAACGCCGAGGGTTTTCTCGTTGGTGGGTTATTTCGCTGAGTTCCGGTCGCGGCCACGTCGACCTGGTCGAACAGGTTCGCGGGGTGCCTGCGCCGTGAGCTCGATCTACGTTCGGCGGTCGCGAGCGGTGAATACGCGCATGCAGTCGGGGTCGCCGCAATCGCAGGCCGCAGTGTCACCAGGGGACAAGACGAGCGCGGCGTCGAGGAGGGCGTAGTGGAACGCGTCGGAGTCGTCGACATGGTCGCAGCCCGCATGTTTGCGCAGGGTAAAGTCCCGTTTACGCTGCACGAGGCGCCCGCATGCAGGGCATTGACCCTTGCCCATGGCTTCCTCGAATGGGGTTTGCGACATAGTCTGTGTGACTCCTTATCCGTTGGTGCTCAGTCGATTTCGGGTTCGGGGCTGTGGGTGGCTTGCCAGGCCAGTAGCCGGCTGGTTGATTCGGTCAGGTAGGCGAGGTTGCCGACGATGCGTCCGCGAAGCTCGCCACGTCTGATTGCTCTGCGCAGTTCCTCGGGCCGGGCACGCAGGAATGGTGCGATGGTGCCGACCTCGACCTCGGGCAGGCTCACCGGTTCAGCAGCCTTACGAGGTCGGCGAAGCAAAACCGTTGCTGCACTGGCAGTTTGATCGTTTCGACCTCGTCGGGATGCTGCCGGACGAGGCGTGCGATCCGGCCGGCGGCGATTTCGGATGTCATCGCGTCAATACCGCCATGACGTCCTCAAATGCGTAGCGCGTGTGATTCGGCAGGCGAATGTGTCGAACATCGTCGGGATTGTTCTCGACGATCTTGGCGGCGGTATTGCGGGCAATGCCGATCCGGCGAGCTATCTCGCCGAGAGACAAGAACGTAGGCATGGGGGATTACTCCAGAATGTGGTGAGGTGATTCGGCGGAACGAATCGACCGCCTATTTCTAAGAGTGAACGCTCTACAGTGAATTGCAAGGGCATTCGGGCAACGCGGCAAACAAGGCCGAGCAGGGTCTGTTTCTGCTGGACTTGATCGAGCCGAGGGGTTCGCATTCTTAGGCGGCTTGGCGGGAGTCGGCCATAGCCGCCAGTTCGCAGCGTCGCACGCGAATCGTGCGGGGGCTCAGCCTGTCTACCTGCAGCCGACCGGATCGGTACCACCGACGAATCGTCTTCTCCGATACCTTGGCCTCTTGGGCAGCCTCGGCGACTGTCAGCCAGTCAATGTTGTGCATTCACGCTCCTTTACGGGACTCACTGGGACATGAATTTTCCGTCCGCACCTCCCCGAAATGGCCCAGCGAGTCCCCTAACGCGCAATTAGCTCAACGCTGCCCGCACCGCATTCCACTGCGACTCGGCGGCCGATGCGTAGCGCTGGGTCACCAGCACCGAAGAATGACCCATCAGCTTGGAAACCGTATCCAGCGGCACCCCCGACTGAACCAGCGAAGACCCGTAGGTGTGCCGCAGGTCGTGCGGTCGCACATTGCCGACGCGCTTCCGATTCACGCCCGAACCCACGAACGCTGCGTTCCCGGCGGCAGTGAGCCCGTGAGCGAACGAAGTCCCGTTTGGCGGCGTCCCGGCGGCAGTCCGTAACACCAAGCCGTACAACGGTTTTGACCCGCCTTTGTAGGCAACGCCGGGCGGCGTACCCAACCCCTCGGCGTCTAGACGTTCCTGCAGTAGGTCTACGAGGCGGTCCCCAATGGGCACCGTGCGAGTCTTCCCCGTCTTCGGCGCCTTCATGTAGTGCTCGCGTCGCTCCCAGGACCATCTGACCGTGATGACCTTGCGGTGCAGGTCGATGTCGTCCCAGTGAATGCCGCACGCCTCACCCCACCGGCAACCAGTGCCCAACAGAAGTTCGAGCGTGAATCGGTACTGGTCGGCCATGACGGCACGGATGGCAGCAACCTCGGCGGTCGACAACCAACGTTCGGGACTTGGCGGGATCGCCGGGTAGTCGAGGCCGGTGCATGGATTCGCGTCGATCAGCCCCTCACGCATCGCCGCTTTCATCGATGCGGACAGCACGCCCACGGTCTTGCGCACCGTGGATGCCGATAGCCCCGCACCACCGTCAGCTTTCGACGCCGACAGGTGACGCACCCATGCCTGTACGCCGGGTCTGTCAATCTCGGAGACGGCAACGTCGTCCCATTTCGGTGCGACGTGAACAGCGATCCGCGTGTTGTCGCGATCCAAGGTCGACGCCTCGACCGTTCGGGTCGGCACCCACCGCTTCCTCCACTCCCCCCACGTCAGCGTCTCCCGGGGCTTGCGGTCGCGGGCCGCATCCTCAGCCGCCTGCGCCTTACCGAGCGCAGTTCGTTGTTTGTCGAATGTGCCGGCGGACTTCTGCTTGCCGTACTCGTCCCGATAGAGAGCACGGAACCGGCCACTCTTCAGTTGTTGCGTCCATGCCATACGCACACATTAGCGTGTAGCAGGCCCGATCAGGGCGTGTAGCAGCGAGTAGCAAACAGTGGTCCCCACCTGTCCCTCAGTGGGCATTCTTGACCCGAGTAGAAAGGCCGAAATCTGCTCTACCAGCAGGGATTACCGAGTATTGACCTGCACCTACGCCGTATGGTATTTCTTTAGGTGGATTGGTTTCAAAACCCGTCCAGTGTGAGTTCGAGTCTCACCGAGGGCACCAATGTGATTCTTCCCTGGTCCGGCGGCCGACGACGTGGCAGCCAGGACAATCTCGGCACAGGACGCGCCAAATTGTCGGCGCGTGGCATCTGATTTCGGCAGATCGAGACTCATTTCGGGCGTGTGCGCCACACTGAGGGGCGTGTCGTCGTTCGTTCATCGGCTACCGCACTCGGTACAGATCTGGAGCCCGCGGCATCTGCTAAGGCTGGCCGACGCGGCCGATCCCGGACGTCAGCGGCTGCACGACGCGACTCTGGTCGCCTCCGCGGTCGCGCTGTCGACCGGCGCGACATGGGTTCTGGTCGCCACGGGCCACGTCGACCAGTCGATGCTCGTGGTCCCCCTCATCACGGCTTTGGTGTGCACCAACTCCATCAAGGACCCCACTCCCCGGGCACGACTCGTCACGGCGAGTCTTCAACTCATCCCCGCGCTGCTTTTTGCGACACTCGCCGCGTTGCTCGAGCCGTACCGCCTTGCGGCGGTCTCGGTGTTCGTCGCGGTGTCGGGCCTCGCGGTGTGGGTTCGACGATTCGGTCCGCGGGGTGGCGCGCTGGGATTCGCAGCCTTCTTTCCGTACTTCCTCACTCTGCTGCTACGCCTGGACCACAGCCAGCTGCCCATCCTGTGGCTGGTGATCACCATCACCATGGTCGTCGGCGTGCTTCTGCGTGCAGTGGCGCTTCATGAGTGGCCACAGCGTCAGATCATGTTGCTGCTCAAGGAATTTCGCATTGCGGCCGACACCGCCCTGCTCACCGCACAGCGTGCCACCAGCCTGTCTGGCCGACCGCGCATCGAGCGCGACCTCGCGCGGCTCGGTGGAATATCACTCGCGATCAACGACTGGCAGTCACGGTTCGACACGCATCGTCATCTACGTTGCGAACCACAGACTCTCGCCGACCTGGTAGTGGACGCGCAGATCTCGGTGGAGCAGGTGTGCGGTCAGCTCATCGCCGCCCGGTTCGACGACACGTCACCGAGAGACGACGGCACACTCCCACGAAACACATTGCTCGGCAACGCGATCAACGATCTGCACACCGTGCTGGCCACGGATGTCGACGTCGAAGCAAGCCGCGCCGCCGAACGTCGGGCGAAACGAACCGAGGACCTCGTCGACGTCCGCGAGGCGGACGGATTGGCCACCCTGGCGATCTCGCGCTGTGTGCGTACGTGGCATGCGCTGAATGAACTCACCGTTGCGGTGAGCGACCCCGGCGCGATGCCCCCTATCGAACCCGCCGACGCCCATCGGCAACACGACCTTCCACGCTCCGGGTTGGCCTCCCTCGGTATCTCGGCACCTCCGTGGAAACTGCAGTCCTGGCGCAGCTGGGAGCCCACGTCGCGGCTGGCTGTTCAGGTGATGTTCGCAACCGCACTGGCTTCCGTCGTAGGCGAGGTGATTTCTGCTTCGCGCTGGTACTGGGCTGTTCTTACCGCGTTCATCGTCTTCATCAAGGCCAGCACGCGCGCCGCTGTACTGACTCGCGCGGTGGACCGGGTCGTCGGAACTGTGCTGGGACTCGCGATCGGGGCGCTCGTGGTGGTGGTCGTGAATCATCATGTGATCCCCGAACTGATCCTCGGCGTACTGTGCATCTTCCTCGCAAGCTACTTCGGCTCGCTTCAGTACACCTACCTGGTGGTGTTCATCACCGTGATGATCGCCGCGCTGTTCGATCTGCTGGGCGTCTTCGACCTGCGGCTGCTACTGATTCGCATCGACGAGACCGTGGCAGGATCGCTGATCGGGGTGGTGTGCGCCTACTTCATCCTTTCGATCAATTCGCGACCTATGCTCGTCGATTCCATCGCCAAATACTTCGATGCCCTGGACGACGCCCTCGCCTGCGTTGCCACCGGACTCACCGCTGCGGGCGAACGGCATCAAATCACCGAGGCCACTCAACGCCTCGAGCACGCCAAGGTCAACGTCGAATCTGCCTGTTCCTCAGCACAAGCCGTCGCACTTCTGGAGCCGCGGTCCTCCGCCGCGGCAGTCCGACAACCAATCCTGGCGATTCATCACTGCACCCACTCGCTGACGATCGCGGCCATCGTTGTGTCCGGGTCCGAGCCACCGCAGGTCTTCACGGGACCCGACGCCACCGAGATCCGTGCGGCACTGGACCGAATCCGGCAGCGAGCCAATGTCACTCGCGCAGTCCTCAGTGGCGAAGTACAGTCGGCCGTCGAACCCGCCCACATCCCCGTCATCTCGCTATTCGCCAAGTTGAACGTGGAGCCGGATACTCCCCGCGGCGAAGCCATCGTGGCCGCGTCTCGCCTCAATCAGGTTCTGGAGGACCTGGGTCAGGCAGTAACCAAGACACCGGATGCTGCTGAACAACAATGAGACTCAGCACCAGGCGAGATGTCCTTCCCCGGCGATCGACCCCATTCCTACATCAATCACGTTGTCGCTCAGGCCCATTTCTCGCTCGCGGTGTTCGAGCCGCGCGTCGGAGCACCCACCCCCGCCCGACAAGGAGGACACTGATGTCGAACCACCCCCACCTATCAGAAACACTGGCCGCCGCGCAGGTGGACGACAAGGTGTTCGCGCTGCGCCCCGACTACCGGGCGATGCTGATCGCCGTCGACGGCATCGTTTCCGGGCCGAGTGATGACACCAGCGAGCGGCTCCTCGCCGAAGCCGAAAGTGCTACGCGAGAATCACTTTCAGCACAAGCCGTGGACCAGATCCCGCACATCGCGGCCTGGCGGGAGGCCTATCGTGCGTTCGGCGCCAAACCACAGCGCACCCGCAACAGTGCGGAGGCGTTGCTGCGGCGCGCCGTCGACCAGCGCCTGATCCGGGGATGACGATGTACATCCCGAGAAAGTTCGCGATGGACGATGCCGCGGTGACCGAAGTGCTCTCAGCGGGTGGGTTGGTGCACCTGGTGACGCCAGGCAGTCAAGGCTTGTCGGTGACCCCGTTACCGATGGTGTTCAATGCCGACCGCGGCATTCTCCTCGGGCATATGGCGCGCGCCAATCCCCATTGGCGGCAGTGTGCTTCCGGGGTGGAGTCGGTGGCCATCATCCCGGGGCCGCAAGCCTACGTGTCACCGTCGTTCTATCCAACCAAGGCGGAGACCGGAAAGGTCGTTCCCACCTGGAATTACGAGATAGTCACGGTGTACGGCGAAGTGATCGTGCACGATGACGCAACTTGGCTGCACGCCCAGGTCTCGGAACTGACGGCGACGCACGAATCGGGCCGAGAGCGTCCGTGGGCTGTCGATGACGCTCCGGCGGATTTCGTCGAGGCACAGCTGCGCGCAATCGTGGGGCTGGAGATGGTCATCGATCGTTGGGAAGGGAAATCGAAGTTGTCGCAGAATCAGCCGGACCGTAATCGCGACGGTGTGATCGGCGGGCTCACCGCTTCATCGTCAGCCTCGGATAACGCCGTCGCACGACGAATGAAGGCGACAGAAGCGCCCTGAGGTCGCGCGCTCTTAGCCGCCACCTGCTCGGCCGTGCCTTGATGCGGTGTCGACGCAAACCCGCAGGCAGGGAGCGGGTTGTACCGCCATCTCAATCCGTCTGATAGCCTCGCTGTGTCCATTTCGATACATAACCGTTACCAAGACTGTGATCGGACGCGAGCTTTGCCACAACATCGACTGAACTCAGACAACGCGGACCTGCCTGTCACCCGCGCCATTCTCGACGCTGCACCACGCGCCGGCCGGGGCCAGCATCGGCTGATCGCCACAACCGCACGCACCGCCAAGCTGAAGGCCGGAACAATCGCGGCGTTTGTCGGCGCGATCGGCATCGGAACCGTGGGGGCGGCTCAGGCTGTTGCGCAGCCCGCACAGTCGGACGCACCGCAGACCGTGACACTGCCTCCGAACCTGGGACTGCCCGCGAACGTGAAGTTGCCGGAGAACGTGAAGCTGCCCCAGAACGTGCAGCTGCCGGGGAACCTGAAACTGCCTCCGCAGCTCGAAGAGTTCACGCGAAATGCGCTGCCCCCGAATGCACTCACTCCGCAGAAGAAGCGCGCTGTGAAGCCCGTCTCCGGCACGGTGACGTCGGGTTACGGCGCTCGGTGGGGCACCAATCACAACGGCGTCGACATCGCCAACCGCGTCGGCACACCCATCTACGCAGTCACCGACGGCACGGTCCTGGAGTCGGGACCGGCGTCGGGCTTCGGCATGTGGGTGCGCGTCCGTCAGGACGACGGCACCACCGGCGTCTTCGGCCACGTCGACCAGAGTTTCGTCAAGGCCGGCCAGAAGGTCCACGCCGGACAGCAGATCGCCACCGTCGGCAATCGCGGGCAATCCACCGGTCCACACCTCCACTACGAGGTGTGGGACCAGAGCGGCCGCAAGATCAACCCCGAGGTATGGCTGCACGAGCGCGGCGTCGAGCCCTAGATCTCTCGGGCACGCCCGTCGGTATCCGACTAAGGCAAGCCAACACAAATAGCGTCGACTACAGTCCGATATGCCGGAATTAACCGGAATGTCGGGTCCTCTTCGAAGGAAGTAGTCAGCTGTGCGTTCATGGAAACAACTCGCCGTCATCGGCGGCACCCTGCTGTTGTCCGCGGGACTGATCGTGGGGTGCAGTTCCAGCGATACCGAGTCGGGTAGTACCTCCGCCTCGGCCACCGACACTGCGCTCGTGCTCTATTCGGGCCGGTCCGAGAAGTTGGTTGGTCCACTGATCGAACGCATCGGTGGCACGGTCGCCGTGCGGCCGTCATATGACAAGAAGGCGGCGCAGGTCCTCGAGGAGGGCAACCGCAGCCCCGCCGACCTCTTCTTCGCCCAGGATGCCGGCGAACTCGGGGCCCTGGCAGAGGCAGGATTGCTCGCTCCACTGCCCGACGACATCAAGAACGCCGTGCTCGAGCCTTACCGCTCTGAAACGGGCGGATGGGTTCCGACGAGCGCGCGCTCCCGGGTACTGATCTACAACCCCAACAACATCGGTGAGGCAGATCTCCCGGACGGTATCGACGGTCTGCTCGATCCACGGTTCCGCGGTCAGGTCGGCTACGCGCCCACCAACGCCTCGTTCAAGTCGTTCGTGACCGCGCTACGCCTGGTGCGTGGCGACGACGGTGCACGCGACTGGCTGACCAAGTTCCTCGCCAACGAGCCCAAGAAGTTCGACGGCAACGGCGCGATCGTCGAGGCGGTCAATTCCGGCACTCTCGCAACAGGTCTGACCAACCACTATTACTGGGTCCAGGAGGTCAACGAGAAGGGCGCCGCGGCGGTGCCGTCGAAGTTGCACTTCTTCACCAACGGCGATCCCGGGGCTCTCGTCAACGTCGCAGGCATCGGTGTCCTGAAGTCATCGAAGAACCAGGAGAAGGCCTTCGAGTTCACGCGGCAGCTTCTGACTCCGCAAACTCAGGAGTTCTTCGCCACCGAGGTCGGCGAATACCCTGTGATCGCCGGTGTCCAACTCAACGTCGCCGGTATCCCGCCGCTGTCGCAGCTACAGCCACCCAACATCAACCTCGACGATCTCTCCGATGTACAGGGAACCGAGAAGCTGTTGACCGAGGTCGGCGCCATCTGATTCGCCCGACCACACCGTTGACTCGCCCGGGCCCGACGTCGTGGTCCGGGCGAATCATGTTGACCGCGTTCAGCTGTGCCGTCGCCGTGCTGACGCTGTCGCCTGCGATTTACCTCGTTGTCCGAGCGTCGGAAGCCGGTCGCGAGACCATCGACTCGTACCTGCTGCGGCCCCGCACGGCCGAATTGCTCTGGAACACCGTGCGTTTGGCCGGGACGGTGACTCTGTTGTCGGCGATCGTCGGCGTCGGTTTGGCCTGGTGCCTCACCCGGGGCGTAGCCAGGGCACGCCCGCTGATGATCGCGCTGCTTACCGCTCCCCTGGCCATCCCGTCGTACGTATCCGGATTCGTTTGGGTGAGAACATTTCCCGACTTCGACGGCTTTCCGGCAGCCGTCGTGGTCCTGACACTGGCGTGCTATCCGCTGGTCATGCTCCCCACAGTGGCCGCACTCTCCGGAATCGGCCGATCCGCCGAGGACGCCGCACGCACCCTCGGATGTGGGGCTGCTCGTGCCTTCCTGCGCGTGACGGTGCCCCGCATCCGTCTGCCTGTCACCGCCGGCGCCCTGCTCGTCGCGCTCTATGCGATCAGCGACTTCGGCGGTCCCGCGATCGTGCGCTTCGAGCCGTTCACCGTCGGCATCTACAACGCATACAACGGAAGCTTCGACCGCACGGTGGCCGCCGTCTACGGCTGTGTGCTGGCGATCATGGCGCTCGAACTCGCCGCCGGCGAACGATTCATCCGCCGCGACAACCGACCCAGTGCCGTCGCCGAACGTTCTCGGGGGCTGCGAAACCACGTCGGGGCATGGGCATGCGCGATGAGCGCGATCGGGGTCGGTGTCGCGTTTCCGATCATCGGTCTGATCGGTCAGATTCTTGGTTCGCAGCGCGCAGACATTGCCGTCGCCGATGTTCTTCCCGCGATAGGGGCGACCTTGTCGCTGGCAGCGCAGGCCACTGTGGTGATTGTCGTGCTGGCGATACCGGTCGCTTTCTACACTGCTCGTCCACGCACGCATCTGTCCGGATTCGTTGATACCGCAACCAATCTCGGGTACGCACTGCCCGGTGTGACGGTGGCTCTGTCAATGGTGTTCATCGGCTTGCGGGTTGCCCCTGACTGGTATCAGACGACCGCACTGTTGCTCATCACTTATGCGGTGTTGTTCCTACCGGTCAGCATCGGCCCGTTACGCAGCGCCATCGACGCCATGCCCGACGCAACGCCGCAGGTGTCGCGGACGTTGGGCGCGGGAAGCGTCGCGACGCTGCTGCGCGTGGTGGTGCCGACCATCGCACCGGGGATGCTCGCGGGCGCGGCACTGACCTGTGTGTCGGTCGCCAAGGAACTACCCGCGACGTTGATGCTGGCACCTCTGGGGGTTCGCACGTTGGCGGTGGACATGTGGAGTCTGAACAATGACCTCGCCTACGGCCGCGCGGCGGTGCTGGGTCTGGTCCTGATCGCCGTGACCTCGATACCCACTGTCGTCTTGTCAACGTTGTTCACTCGCGGAGGTACCGAATCATGAATCACGCGCAGCTGAACCAGCCCGAGGCGAATCGGCCGAGTGTGCAGGTGGAGTCGATCCGCGTCGCCTACGGAGACCACATCGCCCTCGACGATGTGAGTTTCGTTGTGCCGCAAGGCAGCATCACTGCCGTCGTCGGTCCGTCGGGATGCGGTAAGAGCACCCTGCTGCGCGCGATCTGCGGGTTGGAGCCGATCCGATCCGGCCGCATCGAGATCGACGGCAAGGAGGTGTCGAGCGCAACCCGGCACACCCCACCCGAACGACGCCGGATGGGACTCGTTCCCCAGGAGGGTGCGCTGTTCGATCATCTCAGCGTCTCGGGCAACATCGGCTTCGGACTCGGCCCATGGTGGCACCGCACCCCCGGACGATCTGAGCGCATCGACGAGTTGCTGACCGTCACCGGCCTCACCGATCTCGCCCACCGACGCCCCGCCACCCTCTCGGGAGGTCAACGACAGCGGGTGGCACTGGCCCGCGCGCTGGCACCTCGACCCGTGGTCATCGGCCTCGACGAACCATTCTCGGCACTCGATACCGATCTGCGGGCCCACCTCCAAAGCCACGTTCGACGGTCTCTGCTGTCAGAGAATGCAACCGGACTGCTTGTCACCCATGACCGCGAGGAAGCCCTCGCCATGGCAGACCACATCGTCGTGCTCATCGACGGCCATGTCCGACAGGACGCGTCCCCGCAGACGGTCTACGCCGAACCCGCCGATCTCGACGTCGCGCGTCTTTTCGGCGATCTCGTCGATCTGCCCGCGAGCGCGGACGGGCCGATAGCCATCACACCCATCGGGCAACTGACCCTGCGTCGCGAACACCACGGCGAGGGACGAGTCCTGATCCGGCCGGATGATCTTCAGGTCGCCGTCGACGACGACGCGCCCGAGGCCGTCGTCGATGACGTGACATTCCGCGGTCGAGACATCGTGATCTCGGCGACGACCCCATCCGGGGACCTCGTCCTCATCACCGGTTCCGCCGCCACCCGATTTCCTGTCCCGGGCGAGCGAATCCGGTATCGACAACATGCACCGCTACACTTCCTGCCCTCGGAGGTTCTCCAGTAATGCCTCGGACAGTTCAGCCGGCTTGTCCACCGGCACGATATGTCCACAGTCGGTGAGCAACGTCGACGTCAACCGGTCGGCGAACGGCTCGAGCTGACGGCGCGTCGCGTCGCCCACCGGTTGGGAACCCACCGTGTGCACTGGCATCTCGAGGCGGCCCGAGCGGCTCCACGCTGATATCGCTTCGGCGTCGGCAGGCATCGCACGGTAGTGATCAAACGCCGCTCGCAGGCTCGGCCGACCGCGGTAGGCCGCAATGAAGATCTCGGCGAGATCGGCGGGAACGCCGGTCTGCGAACCGATGTCGAGAAAGAACCGGATGTACAGATCCTCGCTACCTGCCACTACACCTTCGGCGAGATGATGTGGTGCACTGTGGAATCCGAACCACCAGGGCCCACCACCGGCGAGCAGGTCCTGCGCTCCGGGTAGCGACCCGACCATGCCCTCGATCAACGTGAGAGTCGCAACACGCTCCGCTGACCACGCCGCCAGCCCGAAAGCGGTGGCCACGCCCAGATCGAATCCGACGACGTGAGCCTGGTCGATCCCCAGCGTGTCCAACAGAGCTGTCATGTCGCGAGCGCCGGAGATCGCGCCATACTCCCCTGTCGTTCGATCGCTATCGCCGAGCCCTCGAAGGTCCGGGGCCACCACCCCGATCCCCTCGGTGGCGAGACGATCAGCCACCGAGCGCCAGACCGCCCGGGTATGCGGAAACCCGTGCAGCAGTAGAACTGTCGGTCCTGACGTCGACGGAATCGTCTCGACGGCAATGGTGGTGCCGTTCACCCCGATCCGGTCGATCTGCGCGCCGGGCAGGTGAGCGGTCAGATGTGGCTGTTGCATCGACAACCCCTCGGTATCGTGAAGGTACTCAAGCCACCTTAGGAATCGTCGAAATATGCAGCAAGAAGGCACTTTTGCGTCACCCAGTGACCGAGCGGACACCAGGTCACCCCGAGGTGACCTGTTTGATCCCGCGTGCGCGACACGCGACTTGCTCGACCGCATCGGCTCAAAGTGGACCGTCCTCATCATGTTGCGGCTGTCCCAGTCCGGCGAGACACGATTCGCCGAACTGCGCCGACAGGCCGAAGGTATCTCGCAGAAGATGCTCGCCTCGACGTTGAAGTCGCTCGAACAGGATGGTCTGGTGACGCGCCGGGTGGACGCCACCGCCACACCTCCGCACGTGCACTATTCATTGACGACGCTCGGGACGTCGCTCACACCGCTTCTGGGTCAGCTCAAGGAATGGGCCGAGGAGAACATGTCACTGATCGACACCCACCGGGCTCGGTACACCCGACCGGTTTGACCAGCTGATTCAATCCACACGTAACATCACCCGTGCGCGAATCACGTGCACCACGCAGCGCTAGTATTCACACGAACAAATAGGGGAAGGTGGATAGTTCATGCGATATCCGGGGGTCATGCTCATCACGATCGCGGCGACGATGGTCGCACTGATCACCGCGATAGCGGGTACGGCCAACGCAACACCGACCGACACCCTCCCCCGACATTCGACATCGATATCAGCCGACGGCGCCACCATCACCACCGTGCTGACCGACGCCACATTCCGTCCGACCACACGTGGCCTCGAGGTGATCGACGCGCTCGGCCGGCCGGTCGACGTGGTTGCCGAGCGCCTCACGCTGAACCACACCGCGGTGAACCTGCGGACCACGGTGTCCGCCGATGGACGCACCGCGACCTTCCACCCCAACCTGACGCCGCAGATTCTCGCCGCGATCGCGCCCGGGGTGCATCCCGCATCGGCAAAGAAAGAGCGAGAACTGCAAGACGTGATCTGGCACCTCGCGAACGGTCTGAATCGGGCGGGCACGGTCAGCGCTGCCATCGGGGCGGGCGTCGGCGCCGTCATCGGTGGACTCGTCGGACTCGTGGCCGGCTGCGCCGTGGTCGCCGGCTGCATCTGGCTCGGAGCCGCCGGCATCGTGGTGGGCGCCGCCGTCGGAGCGGCGGTCGGCGGTGTGGCGGGCGTGGCGTACGGAGATCCGCGCGTCGGTCAGGCCATTCTCGACTGGATCAATACCCCGTAGCCGCGCCACCGGCGTCGCCGCGAGGTAATTCAGATCCGAGTAGACGCCGTCACCAGATCACCTGTGATCTGCATCTGTCCGAGATGCTGTGCCAGTTCGTGAACGACGTGCAGCACCACCCACTCCGGGCTGACGAGGGCCAGGTCGACCTTGGCGGTGGTACCTCGCGCATCGCGGCCGATGATCCCGTGTCGCATCATCTCGCCGGTCCATCGTGGTGTGTCGGTACGTGCCTGCGCCAACCGCGGCCGAACCTCCGATACCGTTCCGCGCGAGGAGAATTCACCGGCCCGATCACGTGGCAGATCCAACCCGCACCCGAACGTGCCGAGCCACCATCGAGACATCTCGATGCAATGATGGGCGATGGCGTACACCGAGTTCGCACCCGGCACGTCGAGGCTCGTGTTGACCTCCGCGTCGGTCATGGCCGCGATCAGGGAGTCCATAGCATTCCAGCACGCATCAGCGGTTTCCAACGCGGCGTCCGACCAGCTGTCCATGGACCACACTGTGCCATGGACAGCCGTCGGCAGAACCGGCTATGCGGTCAGTAGACGGGTGGCTCCCCTTCGGCAGCGGGACCCGGTTCAACCGGAGTGTGTTCGATGATCGAGGCGTACGCCTCGTTCTCGTGCTTGATCATCCGCACGAAGAACGCGACGAACAAGGCCACCGCGATAATGAACACCACCCAGACGCCGACCGAGTTGCCGCCGAAGGTGAACACGACGTCGGCATCGTCGTAGGACTCAAAGGGATTGAACATGTCAGTGCGCCTCCTCGGCGATCACGATCTTCTCTGAACGCATCGTCGTCACCGGAATACCTTCTGGGTACGGCGTGGCCGGTACCTCGGTCAGATCGAGGCCTTGTTCCTCGACCTCCGGCGGGATGCGCAACATGCCGATCTTCTTCAGCGCCAGGGACACCAGATAGGCGGGAATGAATCCCAACGCGACGAAGACGAGTCCGCCGAGAACCTGACCCCACAGCGAAATGCTCGGATTGCCATCGGTATTAGGGTAACCGGCCAGGAAGATCCCCACCATGAGCACCGAGTAGAGCCCGATCCCGCCGTGCACCGCCACCGCGCCGACGACGTCGTCGACCTTGAACTTCTCCAGCAGCTGTCCGATGAACGGCACGATGCCGCCGGCCACCAGCGCGATGATGAACGCCAGCGCCGGATGGTAGAGGTCCATCCCCGACGCCACTCCGATCACGCCCGCGAGGCCACCGGAGATGGTCCAGAACGGTTCACCCTTCGACGTCATGTAGGCGCCGATGATGCCACCGGCGAGTCCCATCAATGTGTTGAATGCGAACGCCGACAACGTGGTCGGACTGCCATAGATCGTCTCGTATCCTCCGGGGCCGTAGATGACACATCCCATCAGAAAGCCGAAGAACCCCGCGAAGATCAGCATCAACCCCACCATGGTGAGCGGGAGGTTGTGCGGCCGGATGGTCACCGGTGATCCGTCGGCGCGGAAGCGGCCGATGCGGGGGCCGAGGTTGAGCAGGATACCCAGTGCCGCGAAGCCGGCGATCGTGTGGACGCAGCCGGCGGCACCTACGTCGTGGAAGCCGAGTTTGGTGAGCATCCAGCCGGCACCGTGCCACCCCCACGCCGCCCCGATGATCCATACGACCGATCCGACCATCACAGTCAAAATGAGGAACGCGCTCGTCCGAATCCGTTCCAGCACAGCACCGGACATGATCGAGCCGGTGGTCGCGGCGAAGAGCGCGAACGCACCCCAGAAGATGCCGCTGGCCGAATCCGCCACATTCGGGCCCATGTTGTCACTCCACGGCAACGCGGCCTTGGCGGCGTCGTTGAACTCGATGAAGCCGCTGGGCATTGCGTTGTAGAGGAACCATCCGACGAAGAAGAACGACGCGACGATCGTCGCGAACGCCAGGAGGTTCTTCATCGCGGTGGCCAGGACGTTCTTCGAGCGCGACGCCCCGACCTCGTACGCGAGGAACCCCGCGTGGATAAGCATCATCAGGGAGATGGACACCCAGTAGAAGAATTCATTGTTGACCGACGACATCGTTGTGATGGCGTCATCGACTTCCGGTGGCACAGCAGACCTCCCACGATGGCCTAGGGGTTGTCACACCGCCGGGTTTCACAGCAGTGTTGGTTTCACAGCAGTGTTCGATGCGCACCAACGGTGTACGCCGATCCGACTTTAGGCCCGCGACCGTCTCGGTCCTGTGCCCAAACGGTAAAAACAGTGTAAATCGGACTTTCGGGTCATCGAACAGTCGCGGCATCAGTTGGCTTCCTGGCCCACGCCATTCCCGCACAGTTGACAACGAGGAGGTCCGACGGCGTGTCGGACCTCCTCGTGAGGTGCGTCAATGTTGTTGTGCGCCAAGAATTCCTGGCGCACATAGATCAGGCCTGGGCTGCCCCGGCGGGACGCGACGAACGGCGACGCTGTGCACCGGAGTGCGAGGAGCGCGACGCTCCCCCGTGCGCGGCCGAGGAATCACCCGAACTGCGGTGAGCAGCCCGAGGGGCGCCACCGCCGCGTCGGGCATTGCCACCCGAGCTACGACGAGCGTTGGTGCCGTCACCGGAACCGAACTCATCGTTGGAGCGGCGCGACGATCCTCGACTCGACGTCGACGATCCACGGTTCTGACCGCCGGCGCCACGACGACGCTGCTGGCCACCACCGGCTCCGCCGGAGCGGCGCGGCTGCTGCTGCCGCGGTTCGGCGACAGGAGCCGGGGTCACGAACGCCGCGCGCGGGCCGACGAGCGCATCGACCTCGGCCGACTGCGCGTTGACCCGGATCGGGGTGACCTTGATCGAGGCCTTGCGCAGCAGACCATTGAGGTCGCGACGCTGATCGGGCAGGCACACGGTTACCACGTCACCGGCACTGCCGGCGCGCGCGGTACGACCCGAGCGGTGCAGGTAGGCCTTGTGCTCAGCAGGCGGATCGACGTGGACGACGAGTTCCACATCGTCGACGTGCACGCCACGGGCAGCAACGTCAGTTGCCACGAGGACGCGAGCGCCGTCGCCACCGAACGCCTTGAGGTTCCGGTCACGTTGCGCCTGGCTCAGGTTGCCATGCAGGTCGACGGCGGGGATGCCGCTCTCAGTCAGCTTCTTGGCAAGCTTCTTCGCCTGATGCTTGGTGCGCATGAACAGGATTCGACGACCCTGTCCCGAGGCGAGTTCTTGGACGAGGGCGTTCTTCTCGGTTGCCGACACCTCGTAGACGTGGTGGGTCATCTGGATCGGTGCGGTGGTGTCCACGGTGGAGTGCAGCGCCGGGTTGTCGAGGAACCGCTTGGCCACCTTGTCGACACCGTTGTCCAGTGTCGCGGTGAACAGCATGCGCTGGCCGTCGGCCGGCGTGGCCGCGAGGATGCGCGTGACGCCGGGCAGGAAGCCGAGGTCGGCCATGTGATCGGCCTCGTCGAGAACGGTGATCTCGACGTCATCGAGACGCACGATGCGCTGCTTCATCAGGTCTTCCAGACGGCCCGGGCACGCGACGACGATGTCGACGCCACGGCGGAACGCCTGCTCCTGACGGCTCTGGCTGACGCCACCGAAAACGGTGGTGACAGTGAGGTTGACGGCCTGGGCGAGCGGTTTCACGACCGCTGCGATCTGAGTCGCCAGTTCGCGAGTCGGCGCGAGGATCAGCCCGGTGGGCGCTCCCGGCTTGCGGGCAACGTCGAGTTCGGCGAGGCCGCTCACCAGCGGAATCGCGAATGCAAGGGTCTTGCCGGATCCGGTCTTGCCGGATCCGATCACGTCTTTGCCCTCCAGGGTGTCGCCCAAAGTCTGGGCCTGGATGGCGAATGGTTCGGTCTTGCCTTCGGCGGCAAGCACTTTCACGAGTTCGGCGGGCACGCCGAGGTCAGCAAATGTTTTGGTATCGGACAAGGTCCTGGTGTCTTTCCGTTTATGACACCCGGAAGAAACGCACGAGGACTTCGCAACGCACGGTGACGTGGGTGTCGGTGGCGAACACGCATGTGTGCGTATTCGTTCGCCGTATGAAGTCAAAGAGCGGGTTCGTAAGACCCGTCGGAGAAGCGTTCTACGACGCGTTGACGGCAGCCTCAAGGGCTGGTCAATTGACACCACCGTAGCGCACATGACCCCATCGGTGCCACTTGACCACTTCCGGACCGGAGCGCGCCTGAGAATCGATCGGTCAAGCGTGCCGCCGATGCCGTGCTCGACGTCAGCGTGAAGTGGGCCAATCCCGCTGCGGCACAATGAATCCGTCGTCGGTGGCGGCGTTGAACAACTCTGATCTGCTCCGGGCACGATGACCTACGGCCTCATACTTTCCACGTACCCGGTCCAAGTACTGCTTGACCGTGCTCGGCGCCACACCCATCCGGCGGGCGACCGTGTCGAGCTTCAGACCGCTCGCGTACAGGCGCAACGCATCCAACTCTTGGGGCGAGAGAGCAGGTCGCGCGACGCCGCGCTCGTCGAGCAATGCGCGCGCGATGAGCGGCGTCGTCCATCGGTGCCCGGCGAGTGCCGCGGTGACCGCGCCTTGCAGATCACTGAGGTCGTCACTCTTGGACACAACTGCGGCGACTCCGGCGGCCACCATTCGGCGAACCTGTCGCGCGCTGGCCAACGCCGAGAGAACGACGACGGCCACGCCCCGGGCAGTCAGCTCCGCGACCAGCTTGTCGTCGGCGGGTCCGCGCGAACCCAGATCCAGATCGAGCACCACAAGATCGATGTCGCGACGATTACATACCTCGCTGAATGACGCGGTGTCCACGACGACGTCATGGCCCGCGGCACGCAACTGCAGCGATACGGATTGCCGAATCAAGACATGGTCGTCGACCACCGCCAACCGCGCCATGCCTATCCCCTCGCCCCGACCAGGATGCCGTCGGGTACCGAATCGGCAGCGATGTCGACGGCCATCGCCTCGCCGACGCCGGAAACGCTCACTGATACCGACTCTCCCGCAACGCATCTGGCGATCTGCCGGATCACCTCAGAGATCAGGCCGAACACCGCATCGGAACGATTGTCGTCCGCGTCGTCCCCCACCCCCTCAGGATCGTCGAAGAAATGCAAACTCAGGACGACGCCCGCCGATCGTGCGACATTCAGCACCGACACCCAACGCGGATCACGCCCTGCCGAGATCGCCAGCAGAGAACGCAGGCACCCCTCCTCGACCCGCGCCCGCATTCGTACGTCCGGATCCGTACAGCGGGAGGGGTCGTCGACCAGCACACCCAGCAGTGAACGCGCTCCGGCGAAGATCGACGACTCACGGGCCGCGTGAAACCGCGCCTGCGCCTCTCGCCGTTCTTGCTGCTCACGCTTGATCAGGCAGGACCTGTGCTCGTGTTCGATGTCGATGGCCATCACCGTCAGTCCGCGTCGGACTCCGGCAACCATGAGGACGATCAGCAGGTCGGCCACAAGCACCGGCACCATCGTGTCGACCGATGTGCCACTGTTCCCCACCGCGATGATCGTTGCGATCAAGCTGAGTATCAGCGGCGGCACGACTACTCGGGCGCGACCGTCCACCAGAACGAAGACGATGCAGATCGTGGCCGCCGCATCAGCGCCCCAGGTCACATTGTTCGGCACCCCTGCGGAGTCGGTGGATGGCGCCGACGACATCGCGGGCGCTGCCGAAGCAATGACGGCGAGCGCAGCGAACAAACCGTAGACGACCGCAATCGCGCGCACCGTCAGGTGTCCGTCACGTGTCGAGCTGTGCGTCTGCGTCCACAGCATCGCCCCGACCAGCACCCATGCGATCGCCGCGGGAAGCACGTCCCCGATGGCCGGGCTTCGATGGATTGCCGTGGCGAGCACGCCGATCAACAGAAACTCGACAGCCATCACCAGCGACAGCCGCCTCGAGATATCGGCGATCGCTCGCGTCAGGACACTCTGCCTGTCCACCGTTTCCAGCGGCGGGACCGACACGATGACCTCGGTGCCCCGTCCCGGTTGTGATCTCACGTCGACGCCGAGCAAGCCGTCGGACGCGCGGGAGGCCAGCATCGATGTCAGGGCGTCGGTATCGTCCAGCCCGACGCCGAGATCACCGACCACGATCCGTGTGTCACCGTCGAGGAGACCGACACTCACCCGATCCGCCTTAGAGTGCTTGGCCGCGTTGGTGACGGCTTCGCTGATCAACCCGACGATCTCGCGTCGACGCCACTGCGGCTGACGTCGCAGCAGGGCTTCCACGCGATCGGGAGAGTCGATCACAACGTCGATACCGAGCGCGCTCGCGTAGTCGACCACCGCACTGCTCGTCGCGGCGTCCGGAATTCGAAGTTGTTCGAGCTCATCGATCGCCCTGACGTCCGTGGTGAAACGACGACGCAACGCCTCGGCATCTGTGGCCGCCACTCCTCTCGCGACGGCGCACAGGGTGTTGATCACGGTGTCGTGCAGTACACGAGACTGTCCGCCCATCAGTTCCGCCGACGCGATCGCGCGGATGGCGCCCTCCTCCGCACGTACGCGTGACGCGTAGCGTGCGTCCGCGAGTCTGGCGACGCCGCACAGGTTCTTGGTGAGCACGGTGAATGCGATGGTGGAACAGATCGTGTACACAGGGATCGCAACGGCGTAATAGGTTGTGATAGCGGGAAACTGCCCGACGGCATGCCTGAGGCCATGGGCGATCAGCAGGGCACAACTCGCGGAGACCGACACCACGACGCCGACAACGACGGCCAGTCGTCCGGCAAGTGCGAGCGCTGCCGCGACACCCACGGTGACGCACACGTTGACAACGACGAGCAGTCCGGCCGAATCGGTACCGTGCACCGATCCGGCCAGTACGACGGCGATGAGGCCCCAGGTGAGCACCGGCCAATAAAGGCGAAGTCGTCGAGCGAGCACCAGACACCAACCGACGGCGTGCACTGCGAACACCGCCTCGATCACATGAGCATGGTCGAAGGATTCTCTGGTGATCGAGGTCAGCTGAACAATGGGCATAACCGCTGCCCAGATCAGTACCGCGGAACGGAACAGCAAGGCCACCCTGGTCGAATACGCCGCGCGATCACTCAGTGCCTCGACCCGGCACGAGAACTCTTGGCAGATGGCAGACCACGTCGACGACAAAACAGCCCTCGTCGACGATAAAAACGACAGGGACGATCGATACAACAACGATCCGTACAACACAGGGCCCCGAATGACCTGACCTCCGTCCCAGAGCCCCCCTTTCGAGAATGATCTCAAGTCCCGGCACTCTTCGCATTCCGGCCCATCATCCCACCTGAGCGGACAATCGAAGACCGCCCCGATCGCACCGAATACGAGGAAACGGCCAGTTGGCGGGTCACATCGACGGGCAAGGTGAACTCCGCATGGACACCAGCCGAACGGGCCGCGCGCCCGCCGCGATGACCAGCGCCAAGACCACCAAGGACCATGACGACCCCTGAAAAGCGGACACCGAGCGATCTCGTCCGAGCGCCATTCTGAAGCACAATTGTCACGTCGCTGTTCGTCCTTCGCCGCTCTTCGGCCCGAAGTATTCGAGGGAATTCCCCCACATGGCATCGCCTGCTTCAGACATCGCCGCTTCCGTCGATCGCAAAGTCAACCTGCCGACCCTGACAGCGATGGTCGTCGGATCAATGGTCGGGTCCGGTGTCTTTCTGCTCCCGCGCCGTTTCGGTGCCGAGACCGGTGTACTGGGCGCGGTACTGGCCTGGTCGATCGCAGGCACCGGAATGTTCATGCTGGCCTTGGTCTTTCAGCGTCTCGCCATTCGAAAACCCACGCTCGACGCCGGGATCTTCGCCTATGCGAAAGCAGGTTTCGGTGATTACGTCGGCTTCACCTCCGCTTTCGGGTTCTGGGCGTCGGCCTGCGCCGGCAACACGTCGTATTGGGTGCTGATCATGGCCACGACGAGCGCACTGTTCCCCGCTCTGGGTGACGGGACCACGGTGCTAGCCGTCGTCCTGTCCTCAATTGGCTTGTGGCTGTTCTTCTTCCTGGTCAGCAGAGGAATTCAGCAGGCAGCCATCATCAACCGAATCGCGACCGCCGCCAAAATCGTGCCGATCGCGCTGTTCATCGTGCTCGCGTTGATCATGCTCGACTCCGGCTACTTCGCCGACAATTTCTGGGGCGGCAACGGCATCAGGGTCGGTTCGTTGTGGGAGCAGGTGAAGGGCACGATGCTCATCACCGTGTTCGCCCTCCTGGGACTCGAAGGGGCGAGCACGTACTCGCGATTCGCCAAGAGACGCGAGGACGTCGGTCGGGCAACCATTATGGGATTCCTCAGCGTACTCGGCGTGTTCGCGCTGGTCACCTTGGTCTCGTACGGCGCGATGCCGCAGGTCGACCTCGCGAACATCGACCAGCCGTCGATGGCATCGGTTCTGGAATCACTGGTGGGTCCATGGGGTTCGGTCGTCATTCGAATAGGGGTTGTGCTTTCGGTACTGGGCGCATACCTGGCATGGACGATGAGGGCCGCCGAGGTGCTCTTCGTTCCGGCACGCGACTCGGATATGCCGAAGTTTCTGAGCCGTACCAACTCCGCGGGCGCTCCGGTCAACGCACTGATCCTTGCGACCGGCGCGGTTCAGGTATTCCTGATTGTCCTACTGTTCGTCGATGACGGCCTCGACTTGATGCTCGACCTCACGGCCTCACTGGCGTTGCTGCCCTATCTGCTCGCGGCCGCGTACCTGCTCAAGCTCACCATCACGCGTGAGACCTACGAATCCGACGATTGGTCCGCGGCCACCTCGGTCCACGCACGCGAACCCGACATGATCATCGCCATCGTCGCCGTGATCTACACGCTGTTCTTGGTCAGGGCGGCCGGTCTGGACAGACTTATGTTGTCCTGCATCCTCTACGCACTCGGAACCATCGTGTACGCAATGGCGCGCCGCGAACAGAAGCTACCCGTCTTCCGACGCGCCGAGGCGGCGTTGTTCGGAGTCTTCGTCATCGGCGCCATCTGCGGAATCGTCCACCTGGCAACAGGTTCGGAAGCACTCAACGAGCACTCCGAACACGACAGGTACCCGGCCTATGTTGCGAATTCACATGCCTACGAACCGTATTGACCCGATCCGTCTGTTCGATCGGAGAATCGTCGTCACCGCTCCTACGGCAACGCCTGCTCACTCGTGACGTCGGATCGCATCGAGGGTGAACTGCCGGACCGGTCCGGCGACGTCGGCGCGGCACATGGAGAACAGGGGTTCGGAGAAGCGCTCGGCCAGGATGACCTCGATGGGGCCGTCGGCGGATTCCAGGCGCACATGGATCCGATGGTCGGCATGCACCACGTCCCGCGGTGCCCACGCCTGGATTCGGTTGTCGCCCAGCTGCTGTCGCGCAAAGTACTGCGCCGCCTGCACCGCGTGAGGCAGGGATGTCCGTCCGCGCAACAACTCATTGTCGAGAAGTCCCTGTAGGTAGAGCCGCGCGGGCGAGGTCGGGTCGGGCGCCAGATCGACACGGCCATAACATAATCCGTGCGGCAGGATCACCATGGTCGCCGCGAAGCGGTCACCACCCAGATGTGAGCACTCCCAGGTCTCCTCCGGATAGTCAGCCGCAAGCGCAGCAGCCGCCCGGCGTCCCCGCACCGCGCAACACTGGTCGTGTTTGCCGTGCGCACACACCGCAAAGACCGGTCCGTCACTTGGAGTTCCACCGGAGCCGTCGAGCGGCAGGTGCACAAATTCTTCGACGCGGTCGACCTCTCCTGACCTCAGCCATTCCGCGCCGGGCGTCGCCGACGCGATGAACCACCGAAATCGCGGGCTCGCGTCGCGACGACCGGGCCGCCGGATCGCGGCCACGCGCATCCCGGCGCGCTCGATCCGAAAGACCACCGCACGCCCGAGTTCGGGGTCGATGATCGTCGGTGATTCCAGGAAGGCCGACGACCCCCAGGCGCCGGGCAACTCCAGCAGCACCCAGGACGATCCGGCCGAGGCGGTCCCGTACATCGGGTCGCCGCGGGCGATCGCCTGGTCGGAACACGGCGGTCGATCGCGCATGTCCGCCAAGACTACGGGCGGTTCACGTCGACGCGCACGATCACCGCTTCGCGGAGCAACCGCCGAGCGAGGACCACTCCGTCGTGCTCGTCGAGTCCGGGCAACGAGCCGGCACGGTGGCTGGTCCCTCGACGCAGAGCGTCGATCGCCGGCGCGCACAGGTGCGGAAAGTCGATGACACGATCGGCGAGGACTACTTGGATGCGGTCGCCCACCGGACGCACGTCGGCGACCAGGCCGTGACGCCACACGACGGCGTCGGAGCTGGACAGGTCCGCGACCTCGCGCATGGTGCTCAGCGGCCGGATGGCCTCGGGTCGCGTCCGCTCGGCGTGACGAGCCGCCAATCGGGGCGCAACGGCGTCGGCGAGTTCATCTCCTCGTTCGCGCACGACATCGACCAGCAGGGCCATCGTCTTGGCGGCAATCGCCGCCGCATCGTCGTGTGCGGTGAGATCGATGCCCATCGGTAACGACGCACGCAGGTCCGCACTGGATTCGCCGATTGCGGCCACCAGGATGTTCAGCACGTCGATGCCGGTGACCGCGGCCGTGCCGATGGTCAGATGAATCGACGTCTCCCCCAATGCCTGCGCCGAATGCACCCAGCCCCGTGGCAGATAGAGCGAGTCGCCGGGTTCGAGCACCACGTCCAGAAACGGCTCCTCGGCGACTCTTTCGTTGATCGCGGCGCGATGCCGGGTCCACGGCTGATCGTCCAACGGGTCAGGGTGCACCGGTGCGTGGACGGTCCAATGTTTGTGGCCGGCGGTTTGCAGGACGAAGACGTCGTGGACGTCGTAATGCGGATCGAATCCTCGATTGCTCGGCGGAGTGATGTAGGCGTTGGCCTGCACCGGGTGCCCCAGATCGTCGACCATGGCGCGGACGAAATCGATCACCGGCGGCCACAGTCGATGCAGCCCCTGCAGCACGATGGTGGCCCCGGCGGCGTACTCGGCCAGCACCTTCGCCGAATCCACCTGATCTCCCATCTCCGCGCCGAATCCCGCAGGGCCCACATAACATTCGCGGGCGAGCAACGATCCATCGCGAGCCATCCGGATGAACGGCGCGCGTACCCCGCGTTCGGCGATCAACTCGTCGACATCGTCGGTCGAGAGCAAATCGTCGAAATCGCGGGGCAGGCGGGCTCCGACGCTGAGCAGTGGCCGACGACCCCAATGGTCACGGGCAAAAGCGGCCTGATCGACCTCGATACACCGACTCAGCATGGGGCTCAGGCAGTTCCGTCGGCACCACCGTCATGACCGTCCGGATTGGAGCCACCGTCGGCAGGCCCCTCACCGGCACCGGCAGTGCCGTCGGCACCACCGTCATGTCCGCCCGGATTGGAGCCACCGTCGGCAGGCCCCTCACCGGCACCGGCAGTGCCGTCGGCACCGCCATCGTGTCCGCCCGGATTCGATCCGCCGTCAGCTGGTCCTTCACCGCCGGCGCTGGAGGTGGTGATGTCATCGTCGTCGAGTGCCATGTCGTTCCTCTCTATCCGAGATCACCACAACCGGTGACCTACCTCCACTATGGCCGCCTTCAACAAGTTGAAGGTCGGATTTGCGTTGTTGGTAGGAAATGTTCGTATTCGTCAACCCACGAGAGTCCGGGCACGCTTTAGGCTCGACGTCATGGAGTTCGACGGTTTTCCCGAGGCGGCACTGGACTTCTACGACGACTTGGAGATGGATAACACCAAGGCGTTCTGGGAGGGCCACAAGGACGTCTACCGCAGCGCGGTGGCCGAACCGATGACCGCGCTGACCGAGGCCCTCGCCGACGAATTCGGCGCCGCCAAACTCTTCCGCCCGTATCGCGATGTGCGCTTCGCCAAGGACAAGACGCCGTATAAAACGCATCAGGGCGCCTATGTGGCAGCAGCTCCGGCGACCGGGTACTACGTGCAGATCGGAGCACCGGGAGTTCGGGTCGGCGGCGGAATCTACGACACCTCACCGGACAGATTGGCCGCTATTCGCTCCGCCATCGACAATGATCTGCACGGTCCTGAACTATTCCGCGTCCTAGAGTCCTTGAGCCACAAGGGATGGGACGTCGGCGGTGATCGGGTCAAGACCACCCCGCGCGGCTGGAGTGCCGACCATCCACGAATAGATCTGTTGCGGCACAAGACGATCACTGTGATGCGTGACTACGGATTCGACGACATCATCCACACGCGAGAGCTCGTTGATCAGATCCGCTCGGATTGGCGTGAGGTGACACCGTTGATCGACTGGCTACTGCGCCACGCCTCTGCCTGAGCATCACGTGGCCGGTCGGGCTGCCCGGTCGGGACTTTCGACGGTATCGGCTGACGGAGCGGGATTCGTACGCTGGGACAACGACACGTGTAACGACCTGACCCCCAGCAGATTGAGACAGCGATGACGACACATCATCAGATGGGTTCAGTCGACGCGCTGCGACAAATAGTGCGCAACGACCCTCGCAATTTCATCGACGGCTTCTACATGCGGCTGTTCACCGCACACCCGGACCTGCGAGCACTGTTCCCCGCGAGCCTCGTTCACCAACGCGCCGCGTTCGCCCGTGCGCTCGATCATGTCCTCACCGCAGCAGTGGAAGCCGACGATCCCAACGAAATGGTCGATTTCCTTGCCCAACTCGGTCGCGGGCACCGCAAATACGGTGTGACCGACGAACATCTGATCTGGGCCACACAGGCGTTGGTCGCCGAAGGCGCCGCGCGCCTCGGCGAGAAGTGGGACAGCAGCTACCTCGACCAGATGATCAAGACACTCGCACTGGCCACCGGCGTCATGCGTGGCGGACTCGCCGAAACCACCGGCTCACCCTGGTGGTCGGCACGCGTGGTCAGCAAAGAGGTCATCGCCCGCGACATCACGGTGGTCCGGCTGATCACCGACACCCCGCTGACCTACCGGGCCGGCCAATCGCTGGACGTGTCGATCCCACAGTGGCCACGATCCTGGCGGGTCTTTTCACCTGCGACACCGCCAAACTCGAACGGAGAACTCGAGTTTCACGTCAAAGCCCTCGACGGCGGAATGATCAGCCGCTCGATTCTGGTCGACACGCGTCCCGGAGACGTGTGGAAACTCGCGGCGGCCAACGGCGACATGGTGATGTACGAAGGGTGTTCGACGGTCATGGTGGCCGGTGGTTGTGGCCTGGCCCCGCTGCGCGCGATGCTGATGGACCTCGTCGCGCGAGGGATACAACCGCCGAACACCACGCTGTTCTACGCCGCTCGCTGCCCCGGCGAACTATTCGACCTCCAGCACCTACGGGCCCTCGCGGCGGGGCGGCCATGGCTGACCGTCGTTGCGGTGACCGAGACGCGTGACGACCCGTGGTGGGTCGATTCACTGCCGTCACCGGCCGAACTCGGCCTGGATTGGGTCGACGGCGTGGCGGTGGACGCGGTTCTCGACTGGGAGAACGCCCATGGTCGATGGATGGACACGCGCTATCTGATCTCCGGTCCCCCGTCGATGGTCGCCAACACCCGCCACAAGCTCATGCTCGCGGGGGTGTCCGCGGATCGGATCAGCAACGACCACATCGAAGACCCCGCTTGCACCGACTACCAAGCGGCGCAAGCGAATATCCCGTACCCACCGTCGGTACCGAAGCCTCCCGACTATCCGGCGAGGTCGATGCCCGCCCCGGGTATGGCATCGATGAGTGTCCGCGTGTAGTCCGACGTCGGTGATTGATAAACGTCGTCGGTCGGGCCGGCATCGACGACTCGGCCTTTGGACATCACGATCACCTCGTGCGCGATCTGTTTGACCACCGCGAGGTCATGGGTGATGAAGAGATAGGTCAGCCCGAGTTCGCGTTGCAGACCGTTGAGCAAGGTGAGGATCTGCGCCTGGACCAACACGTCGAGCGCCGAGACCGCTTCGTCGAGAACGATCACCTCGGGCCGTAGCGCCAACGCCCGCGCGATCGCAACCCGTTGGCGTTGACCGCCGGACAGTTCGTTGGGAAAGCGCTGCATCACCGATGACGGCAGCGCCACCAGGTCGAGGAGTTCACGAACCCGCGCGATACGTGATGCCTTGTCGCCGATTCCGTGTACCGCGAGCGGTTCGGAGATCGCCCGATAGATCGAATACATCGGATCGAGTGAGCCGTAGGGGTTCTGGAACACCGGCTGCACTCGTCGGCGAAAGTCCTTGGCCGCCGGACCTTTCAGCGAGGTGACGTCGTGTCCGTCGAACAGCACCGAACCCGACGTAGGTGTCCTCAGCCCCAACACCATCTGCGCGACCGTCGACTTGCCCGACCCGGATTCACCGACCACGGCTGTGGTGGTTCCTCGCCGAAGCGTGAAACTCACCGAGTCGACGGCACGGAATGTGCTCGTTCCACGGAACGGGACCGAACCCCGGATCGGGAACTCCTTCACCAGATCTGTGGCCACCAGGATGTCCTCGGATCGAGGGTCGGCGTCCGACTGTGCGCCTGAGGCCCCCGGTCCCGTCGGCTGGGTGGGCAGAACCTGTTCGGCGACCGTCGAATCGAGGTGTCGGGCCGCGAGTGATGGTGCCGCCCCGACGAGGCGTTTGGTGTAGTCGTGCTGCGGGTTCTGCAGAATATCCAGGGCCGGACCGGATTCCACCAGTCGACCCCGATACATGACCAGCAGATGACTGGCACGTTCGGCGGCGAGCCCGAGGTCGTGGGTGATCAATAGCACCGCGGTGCCCAGCTCGCTGGTGAGAGTGTCGAGGTGATCCAGGATCTCGCGCTGCACTGTCACGTCGAGAGCGGAGGTCGGTTCGTCGGCGATGAGCAGTTTCGGACGTCCGGCAAGCCCGACGGCGATCAGCGCCCGTTGCTTCATGCCGCCGGAGAACTCGTGCGGGAACTGGTTGGCACGCTTGTCGGGATCACGCAGGCCGGCCTCTCGGAGAAGCTCAACAGCGCGCTTGCGTGCCTGGCCGCGCGAGGCAGCGCCGTTGGCGACCAGCGTTTCTCGCACCTGGAAGCCGACGCGCCAGACCGGATCGAGATTGGTGTTGGGGTCCTGCGGCACCAGACCGATACCACTGCCCCGCACCCGCTCGAAGTCGCGTCGCGACGCGTGCGCCAGATCGGTTCCGTCGAACAGGATCTGCCCGCCGGTGACTTTGCCGGTGCCCTGCAGCAGACCGAGAATCGCCGCAGCCGTGGTGGATTTACCCGAGCCGGACTCCCCGACGATAGCGACGGTCTGTCCGGGATAGACCGTGAAGTCGACACCACGCAATGCCGCGATGCTTCTGCCCTGGGACCGGAATTCCACTTGGAGATCACGAACATCCAGAAGCGGACTCGGACTGCTTGCGGTGGAGACATTTTCGGTTGCCACGGAATCGGACGACATCAGCGTGTCCTCGCTTTCGGATCGAGGGCGTCACGCAGAACGTCACCGAGCATCATGAACACCAGGACGGTGATCGCCAGTGCCGCAGCGGGATAGAACAAGACCGGCTGTCCTTCGCGGAGCAGGTTCTGGCCGGCCGCGATGTCGATGCCCCAGGACACCGCGGTCGACGGCAACCCGATACCGAGGTAGGACAAGGTCGCTTCGGTCACGATGAACACACCCAGCGAAATCGTGGAGATCACGATGATCGGACCGAGGCAGTTGGGCACCACATGCACGCACAGGGTGCGCAACCGTGATGAGCCCAGCGAGTGCGCCGCATCGATGAATTCCTCATTGCCGGTCGACAGCGCCGACGAGCGCGCGATACGGGCGATCTGCGGCCAACTGAACAGCAGCAGCACCAGCACCACCGTGTACACCGTTCGCGCCGAGATCATCTGCATCGTCACCACAGCGGCCAGGATGAGCGGGATCGCGAAGAAGATGTCGGACAACCGGGAGATCACCGAATCCAGCCATCCGCCGTAGAACCCGGCGACCACACCCAGCGTTCCGCCGACCAGCACGACGGCGATCGTGGACAGCACACCGACGAGCACCGAATCCCGCGCCCCATAGATCACCCGGGCATAGATGTCGTGGCCTTGCAGATCGGTGCCGAACCAGTGTTGGGCACTGGGCGGCAGCAGTGAGTCGGCCAGGTCGGCATACCGAGGGTCCTGATGTGCGAAAAGCCCTGGGAACGCAACGATCAGCAGGATCAGGGCGAGCAGGATCATCGACACGATGAAGACCGGTTTGGTGCGCAGCTCCAGCCACGCCGACTTCCAGAAGCCCGCGGGATCGACGTCGTCATCGACGACGTCGGTGCTACGTACCTCCACCTCGTCGGCGTCGGCCACGAAGCGTTCCTGGCCGGGAAAGAAACTGCGCGTTGCGCTCTCGGGGGTCTCAGGCATAGCGAATCCTCGGATCGAGTGCGGCATAAAGCAAGTCGACGACGATGTTGCAGATCAGGTAGATGAGCACCAGCACGGTGACAAACGAGACCACTGTCGGCGCCTCCCCACGGACCACGGCCTGATAGATGGTTCCGCCGACCCCGGGGATGTTGAAGATGCCTTCGGTGACCACCGCACCGCCCATCAGCGCGCCAATGTCGGCGCCCAGAAACGTCACGACGGGGATCAGCGAGTTACGCAGCACGTGCACCACGATGACGCGCGGCCTCGACAACCCCTTCGCCGACGCGGTCCGCACATAATCGGCGGTCAGGTTCTCGGCGATCTCTGATCGGGTCAGCCGCACCACGTAGGCGAAAGAGACTGCGCCGAGCACGAATCCGGGCAGGATCAGGTGGTAGAAGTCCAGATTTCCGCCGACAGTCACCGGAAAAATGTGCCACTTCACGCCGAACAGATACTGGGCGATAAAGCCGAGGACGAAGATCGGGATGGCGATGATCACCAACGTCACGATCAGGATCGCCGTGTCATACCAGCGCCCCTTGGCCAGGCCGGAGATGATGCCGAAGATGACACCGGCGACCGTCTCCACCACCAGTGCGATGAGTGTCAGGTTGACCGTCACCGGGAATGCTCGCTTCATCACGTCGTACACCGGCTGCCCGGAAAAGGAGGTACCGAAGTCGAGCCGGAAAACCCCGGCGATGTAGTGGAAGTACTGCACGAAGAATGGCCGGTCGAGGTAATACTGCGAGCGCAATTGCTCAACGAGGGCCGGCGACATGGGTTTTCCGCCACCCAACGCGCTGATGGGGTCCGCCGGGACGAGGAACACCAACGCGTAGATCAGGAACGTCGCGCCGAAGAAGACGATCACCATCTGGCCGAGACGGATCAGGAGGTATCGAGTCATTCCGGTCACCCCTTGGCTTCTTTGGAGATGTTCGGATAGTCGGGCAATCCGTTCCACGTCAGTTGCGCGGAGACCTCCGCACCGACACCGCCGATGTAGGTGTCTCCCCACATCGGTATCGACGGTAGATCCCGGAGCAGAACCGCTTGTGCGTCATTGACTTTGGTGTATGCGCTGGTCGGATCGAGCTCGACTTCGGCCGCCTTGAGTTTGGCGTCGAATTCCGGGCTGGAATAGACGGCGTCGTTGGAGCCGGCGCCGGTGACGAAGATCGGTGCCAGAAACTCGATCATCGACGGATAGTCACCCTGCCAACCGGCGCGAAGCGCACCGGTAGCGGTGTGGTTGGTTGCCTGATCACGCAGCTCTTTGAACGTCGGCTGCGGGGCGCCATGGGCGTCGATGCCCAAGGTGTTCTTGATCTGGTTGGTTGTCGCGTCAACCCACGCCTGGTGGTCACCGTCGGCGTTGTAGGCGATGGTGAAGGCTCCCGTCCACGGTGATATCGCATTTGCCTTGGCCCACAACTGCTTTGCACGGTCGGGCTGATAGTCCAGGACATCGCTGCCCGGAATGTGCGGATCGAAGCCGGGCAGCGTCGACGCGGTGAAATCGCGAGATGGTGTGCGCGCGTTGGGGAATATGGCGTCGATGATCTGGCGGCGGTTGATCGACATGGAGATCGCCTGTCGCCGCAACGTGCCCTCCTCACCCGAGAAGTGCGGGAGGTAGAAGGGAATGGCGAAGCCTTGATTGGCGGCGATCTGCTTGACCAGTGCCCGGTCCCCGAGAATGCGGCGGTAGCTGCGCAATGCGCTGGTCGGGAGGATTTCCAAGACATCGAGGTTGCCCGACTGGAGGTCGGCGTAAGCGGTGTCGATGCTGGAGTACATGGTGAAGGTGATGCCGCCGTTGCGCGGCTTGTCCGGCCCTTTGTAGTCGTCGTTGCGGATCACGTCGATCTGCACGTTGTGGCGCCATGCGTCCGGCCCGGCCATCTTGTATGCCCCATTGCCGATGGGATGTTCACCGAACTTCGTAGCGCCCTCGCTGAAGAAGACGTCGGGCAGCGGTTTGAACGGCGTGAAGCCCAGTCCCAGTTTGAAGTCGATGTTCGGCTGGCTCAGCCGGATGGTGAAGGTGTGGTCGTCGACGACCTTCAGACCCGACATCTCGGTCAGCGTCGACTTCTCGGCGGCCACGGCGTCATAGCCCTCAATCGGCTCGAAGAAGCTCTGCTGCAGTTGGGCATTCACCGTTGCCGCGCCGAAGTTCCAAGCGCGGACATAGTTCTCGGCCTTGACCGGTGTGCCGTCGGTGAAAGTCCAGTCCGGCTTCAGATGCACCGTGTAGTTCTGGTTGTCGGTGGTGTCGACCGATTGGGCATTGGCAAGTTCCGGGGTGCCGTCAGCGCGGTAGGCGTACAACCCCGTGAACAATGAGTCGACGACACGACCGCCTTGGTTCTCTGCGGTGTTGGTGGTCACGAGTCCGTTCTGCGGTTCACCGGCGAACACCGTGACGATCGCATTCGGTCCGGTAGTGGTGCCGACGCTGCGCGCGCCCTCCATGCTGCATCCGGCCACCAAAACCACCGCGGCCAGCGCCGTCGACACCGACAGCATCATCACTCGCACCCGTTGCAGTCCCATGAACCTTCCGATCACACGACGACCAAACCTCGTTCGATTCGCACGGTTTCCCCCACGATCGGTTCTCGACTTCCGAACGACTCTAGGGCAGATCTCCTTTGCTGTCCTAACGGAATCGGGCGAATCGCCCAACCTGGACATCAGGTCCTGGGCAGCAAGGCTGCATAACGACGAGGGCCCCGCCCATCATGTGCCGGGCCCGCGCCGGGAAGATCGTGGTGAAACTCAGCCGTTGCGGAACCAGCCGGAGCTGTAGATGTTCCAGATCGCACGCTGCCAGTAACCCCACGCGTGGGTTCCGGTGAGCGGGAAATCAGTGCGCAGGTTGACACCGGCCAGCGGCGCGGCGAGAGCGAACGTACGGCTTTGTTCGCCCGAGACCGCCTCGATGACCGACGAGTTGAAGCCGGTGATGAAGAAGTCGGTGTTGTTGGCACCCGGTGGTTGATGATCTCCCCAGATGCCGGTGCCCGCGTACATCCACAGGTGCAGGCCGTTCATCGACGGCAGGTTCTGAATCGGTGAGTGCGCGAACGCCTCGGCGTTGGGGAACCAGCCCCACATGTCGTTGAGGTTGTAGTGGCCGGCATCCCACGCAGCGCCACGCAGCATCGTCTGCATTCCGGTGGCCACGAGGTTCATGAAGCCCGACATCGACACGACGCGCCGGTAGAGATCGCGACGCTCATTCGCGATGATCACCGCCTGGCTGGCCGACATCGACAGACCGACCAGGGTCCGGTTGTGGAATCCGTGGCGATCCAGGAAATTCGGCAGGCTGCCCTTGAGGACGCTTTCCCAGCGGTAAGGGTTACGCTGTCCGGCGCTCGGCGAAGCCCGAACCCAGTCCGCGTAGAACGACGACTGACCGCCGATCGGCATCACGACGTTGTAGCCGCGCAGCGCAAGGTATGCGACGTTGGTGTCGGTCTCCCAGCCATTGAAGTCGTTCCGGGCGCGCAGTCCGTCGAGGAAGATGATCGTCGGTGCCTGCGATGGCGTGGTCGTCTGTGACGGCCAGACGCGCACCGACACGGGGTGATCCATCCCGTAGTTCTCGATGCGCTCGTTGATGAAGCCCTTGATCTGACTGGGCGGCGGGCCCCATGCGTGAGCGTTACCGACCCCTGCGATCAGTGCCGCGACCAGCGCAAATGTGATCACAACCAAGGAAATAGCGCGTGTACGCAACACTGCTCGACACGACTTCACCATTGTGTAATTTCTCTTCCCACGTAACGACGTCCGCCCCTAAGCGTGCCATACGGGGGTGGTGGCCTCATATCATCTCACCGGAATTGGCGTATTCAGAGGAACGACGCTCCGGCGTCTCGACGGGTCCGCGACCCCGGCGGAACCGGTCTCACGACCCGAGAATCTTGGCTTTCTGCGCGGCGAACTCCTGCTCGGTGAGCACTCCCTGATCGCGAAGCTGTCCCAGTTGGGTGAGCTGCGCGATGACTTCATCAGTAGACGCGGCAGCCGGTGCGGCCTGGGGCGCGGCGTACTGGGGCTGGGGCTGGGGTTGCGGGGACTGGGGTTGGGCGTACTGCGGCTGGGGTTGCTGCTGAGCCGATTCCTGCGCCCAGCGATTGGCCTGGCGTCGGGACACACGATTGCTGACGCTGGTAGCGGTACCGGCGATGACGGCGGTGCGAGCAGCCGCCCGGATCAGACCTGGCATGGTGAAGCCTCTCTCGGAAAAGTCGTTGATGGTTGTTGTCGGGATTCGGTCCGGTCAGGATTCGGCGGCGTCGAGCGCCTCGAGCAGGGCCGTGGCCGGAATCCGGCCCGAGGCGACCACTTGGGCGCCGTTGTTGGCGAATGCGGTTACCAACGGTTCTGCCCACGCGTTCTCCCACACCAACACCGCCGCAGCCGCGCCGGGCTCGAGTGCGCCGGCGGCTTCGGCCAGATCGTCGTCGTCGAGAAGGTCTGCGGACGCGCCGTCGAGCGCGGTGAACTCGGCACCCAACTCGTCGATCGCGAGACTCACGACGGAGCCGTCCTCGCCCTTCTGGATGAACGCCACATCGAGGATTCGAACAATGCCGCGGTCGACCAGATCGATGATGTGCGGGATGGCACTTCCGTCGGGCTTGCCGGATGTCCATTCGACGACGAGGTAGTCGATCGGCCCCAGGGCAACATCTGCCGCGGACTGCGTCATGGTGAACTCCTGATTGTTGTTGTCACAGACGACCCTAGTGTCCCGGATCAACCACGGCGCCCGATTCATTCGAGACGGATGACATTCCAAGCCGGCGCTCACCGATCGCGCGCAAACCGTGTCCTACGCTGACGCATGTGAGCAGTCGATCGGTGCGCCTGGTTCTCGCCGCGGTGCTCATCGCCGTGGCAGGCGTCTGCTATTCATCGTGGGTTCTGGAATTCCTGTGGTCGAGTCCGTTGGACCCACTACGCAGTTTCCTCAGCGAGCTCGACGCCGCACACCGCCCGCACCGCGGGGTCTACGTGGCCGGTGACGTCATCACCGGTTCGTGCGCCATCGCGTCGTGTCTGGTGCTGTTGCTGCCCCGGCCGGCGTTCAGGGGATGGATTCCGATCACCACGATTGTGGCGTTCGGAGCGTTCGGTGCGTCGACGGTTGCCGACGCACTCCTGCCCATCGAGTGCATCCCGGGCATCGACCCGAATTGTCCGTACGAGCCGAGCGGACTACTCCCCCAACTTCACCACATCCACGCATTGACCTCCACGCTCGCGGTCTTCTCCATATTCGTCACAATGATCGCGGGAACGGTTGCCGCACATCGCAATCGAATATGGCCACTGCTACGGCGCGCCGGTCTCGGCGTGCTGGCCGTCGTCGCGCTCGCCACTGTCTGGATGCTCGTCGCCGACAACCTGCACGGCGACTACCGCCTCGGCCTCGCACAGCGGATTCAGGTGGGTGGCATCAGCGTCTGGGTGGTGCTGTGGGGCGTTGCCGTGGCGATGTCACGACCGCGCGATTCGACCGGCTCCGAGACCGCCGACTGGTAGAGAGGAAGGCGTACCGCCACCGATCCCCCACACCCAGGAAGCAGGGAGTGCCATGAGCGACAACGTCTACCGCATTGTGGAGATCGTCGGGTCGTCGCAGACCAGCACCGACGACGCGATCCGCAATGCCATCGCACGGGCCGACCAGACATTGAACAATCTGGCCTGGTTCCAGGTCATCGACACCCGTGGCCACATCGAAGACGGCGCGATCGCTCATTTCCAGGTCACCGTTAAGGTCGGCTTCACCCTGGAAGCACTCGACGGTTGAGCCGCCGCTGAGCAGAACCGACGCTCAGCGAACCTCGATGACGTGCGGCGCAGCCTGCGGGGCGTAGAGCTCGTCGATGTGGCCGGCGTACTTGGTCGCAATCGGCTTGCGCCGCAACTTCATCGTCGGAGTGAGCTCATCGCCGCCGGGCTCCCAGGCCGCGGCCACGATGGTGAACCGCTTGAGCTGCTCGACTCGTGAGAGTTTTCCGTTGCCGGTCCGCACCGCGATCGTCACCTCCTCGATGATCTCCGGATGCTGCGCAAGGGTGATCATGTCGGCGTCGGGGATATTGAGCATCTTTGCCCGGACCGCTGCGGCGTCGGGGTCGAGGACGACGAGGCCGGATACGAATGCCTTGCCGTCGCCGATCGCCACGACCTGACCGATCAATGACGACGCGGCCTTCATCGCGTTCTCGATGTTGGTGGGCGACATGTTCTTTCCGCCCTCATTGATGATCAGTTCCTTCTTGCGGTCGACGATGGTGACGTTGCCGGCATCGTCGATGGTGGCGATGTCGCCGGTGGCCAGCCAGCCGTCGGGGTCGATGGTCTCGGCCGTCTTCTCGGGCATGTTGCGGTATCCGCGCATCACCACCGGTCCGCGGATGAGCAGTTCACCATCGTCGGCCAGTCGCGCTTCGACTCCGGCGACGGGTTTGCCGACGGTACCGATCTTGAGGTTGTCCGCGGTGGTCATGGTGGATACGCCGGTGGTTTCCGACATACCCCAGACCTCGAGGATCGGGATGCCGAGACCGAGGAAGAACTGCAGCACTTCCGGCGGGATCGCGGCGGCGCCCGAGCCGGCGAAGGTGAGCTGGTCCATGCCGATTGCGGCGCGCACCTTGTGCAGCACCAAGGCATCGGCCAGTCGGTGCTGCACGCCACCGGCGACACCCAGGTCGGCACCTTCGACGTGCGCGCGCGCCGCCGACGCACCGGAACCGATGGCCCACGACGCCAGTTTCTTCTTGACCGGGCTGGATTCCTCGGCCATCTTGGCCTCGATCCCGGCGCGGATCTTCTGCCACACCCGCGGTACACCGAAGAAGAAGGTGGGCCGGACCTCGGGCAGCGCGGCGGCGATCTCACGCGGATCGGGCACGGTGGTCACCTGGATGCCGCGCACGATGTTGGCACCGTGTGACGACACGCGGTCGGCGATGTGCGCGGCGGGCAGGTAGGAGATGACGCGGTCGTCGAATCCGACGTCGACCAACTCGGCCAGCGCCGCGAGTTCGGCGATGATGTTGCGATGGGTGATCTCGACGCCCTTGGGCGGACCGGTGGTGCCCGAGGTGTAGATCAGCGTGGCGAGATCGTCGGGAGTGACTGCGCGCCAAGAGGCTTCGAAATCGAAGTCGTCGGCCGGCGTGGTGGCCTCGACGTCGGCGAGGGTGATCGCGCCGGTGGCCGGACCGTCGACGACGATCGTGGTGGCAACCTTGGTGGCGGCTTTGGCGAGGACCGGCAGGAACACCTGCTCGGTGATCACCACCGCGTTGCCGGCGTTGCCGAACAGGTACTCGATCTGCTCGGCGGAGCTGGTGTTGTAGATGGAGAACGGGATGGCCCCGAGGTGTAGCGCGGCGGTGTCGACGAGATGGAACTCGGGCCTGTTGGTGAGCAGGATGCCGACGGTGTCACCGTGCCCGACGCCGAGCGCGGCCAGGCCGGCCGCGATGTCGCGGACCCTGCGGCCGTACTCGGCCCAAGTGATCTCGGTGATGCCGCCGACGGTGCGCAGGGCCACCGCGTCGGGTCGCATGGTGAGGGTCTGCTGGAACGCCTCCGGCAGTGTTGACACCGGCGTGCCGGAGACGTGTGGGAATGTGATGACGTCGTCGTTGGGCATGGCTCTCCCCGATCGCTGAGCAAGTGTTGTCGATCACACTACTCAGCGCAGATCGCTACGACGGCGCTTCCGGAAATTCGGTAATCAGTTGGTAAAACCGATTCGTTACCGCAGCTCAAGAACCCGTCGGCGCGGACACCGGACGCAGATCCCACGCTCCGCCACCGGTGATCTCGAGAACCTCGGTGTGGTGCTGATCGGTGGTGCTCCGATGGCTCACCGAGACCAGGATCAGCTCGGGCAGTTCGGTCCGGATCAGCGCGTAGAGCGCGTACTCGAGTCCCTCGTCGACAGCCGAGGTCGCCTCATCCATGAACACGACCGTCGGCTTGATCAACAGGATGCGGGCGAAAGCGACGCGCTGTTGCTCACCCGGCGAGAGGACCTTGGCCCAGTCGTCCTCTTCATCGAGTCGGTCGACGAGATGCGGCAGATACACCTTGTGCAGCGCCGCAATGATCTCGTCGTCGGTGACGTCGGTCGGCAGCGCGGGATAGGCCACCGCGGTGCGCAGGTCCCCGAGCGGGATGTAAGGAATCTGCGAGAGGAACAGGGTCTGCTCACCGAGCGGACGCTGCACCTCGCCGTCGACGAATGGCCACATATCGGCCAGACCGCGCAGCAGGGTGGTCTTGCCCGAACCGGAACGTCCCTTGACCACGAGCGCGTCGCCGGGTCGCAGGGTCAGATTCAGGTTGCTGATCAGCGCACGCGCGTCGGGAGTGCGAATGTCGATGCCGGACAACTGGACACCGTTGCCCAACTCATCGGTCGATACCTTCGGCAACTCGCGGGACTTCTCGTTGGCATCGCGCAGACCGTCGAGGCGGATCAGCGACGCACGCAGGCTGGTGAAGTTGTCGTAGGACTCGCGGAAGAACGAGAGCGAATCGTGCACGCTGCCGAATGCGCTCGCCGACTGTGTCAACGCACCGAGAGTGATCTCGCCGGCGATGAAGCGGGGCGCCTGCACAACCAGCGGGAACAAGACGGCTGTCTGATTGACCGCGAGGTTCCATCCGCTGAACTTCAGAGTCCGGAACACGATCTGCCAGTAGTTCTTGATGATCGAAGCGAACCTGCTGAGCAGACCACCTTTCTCGACGCGTTCGCCGCGATAGAAGGCCACATTCTCCGCGCCATCGCGAACACGGACCAACGCATAGCGGAAGTTCGCTGTCAGGCGTTCGTTCCAGAAGTTCAGGCGGATCAACGGGCGGCCGATCCAGAACGCGATGACCGTTGTCACGAGGACGTAGCTCAGCACCAACCACATCATCGCGCGGGGAATCGTGACGTCGAAAATGGTCAACGGTCCGGACAAGTCCCACAGGATCTTGGTGAACGAGATGATGGTGACGATTGCCGAGACAGCTCCGAAGGACAACGACCGCATCGTCGTGACGAAGTTGGTGATGTCCGACTCGATCCGCTGATCGGGGTTGTCGACGTTGCCGTTGGGCACAAACCGGTTGCGGTAGTAGGCCCGACCGTCGAGCCAATCGGTGGTCAGACGTTCGGTCAGCCACGTCCGCCACCGGATGTCGAAGGCGCTGCCGATGTAGTAGTCCACCAGCGCCCTGACCACATGAATCGCCGCGAGAACGACGAAGATCCATACCGAACGCCAGAACGCCGACGCCGCCTCGTCACGCGCCGGCGCGTTGCCCTGCGATACCGCTTGCGCGATGTTCTGCAGCGCCGTGTACATGTCATTGCCCTGGTAGGAGAACAAGACGTTGAGGCGCACCGCGGTGACGGTCAGCAGGAGCAGCGCGGCAAGCAGGCCCCACGTCAGCAGCGCGTTGGATCGGTTGGCGAAGAAACCGCCGGACAGCCGCCAAATCTGTTTGCCCCAGGTGGTGAATCGCAGAACCAATGCACTCACGATCATCAGACCCACCGCGGACAACACGAACGCGATGCAGATCCAGATCAGTGAAGCCCGGACCTCATGGGCCCAATCGATACTCTCGGTCACCCGCGATTCCTCTCCCCACACCCGACGCCGCTACAGCGATCGCCGCAGTGTAACCCGCGGCACGCGCCGTCACCGGATGAAACACGGTGTGCCCGTTGTCAGGTCAAGTCACACGGCAGGTCATGTCACACCGCAGGTCAGTCCTTGGGCGGGAAGTACTTGATCAGCGCCTCTTGCACAACCGATGTCGCCAGGGTGCCATCGCGCATCCAGAATCGTCCGGATCCCATGCCGCGCGATCCGGTCGCGACCGGGGACCGGGTGGCGTACAGCATCCACTCGTCGAATCGGAAGGCGCGGTGAAACCACATCGAGTGGTTCACGGTCGCCGCGAACAGCCGGTCGATCCCCCACGACAGTCCATGCGTGGTGATGATCGAGTCGAGCACGGTGGTATCCGAGGCGTAACACATCGCGGCCACGTGCAGGATCGGGTCGTCGGGCATCTGACCGTCGGCCTTCATCCAGACTCTGTTGTCGCGCAAGGTTTCTCCCGCTTCACGCACCTTCCACGACGGGTCGTTGGCGAAGCGGATGTCGATGGGATGCAGCGCGTTGACGAAGGTCGCGATGCGGTCCTCGAAACCTTTGAAGTGCTCCCCCAGTGTCGGCAGCTCTTCCGGGTAGGGCACCTGCGGGATCTCGACGGCATGTTCGAGGCCCGCGGTGTTGTCCTGGAAGGCGACCAGCATCGTGAAGATCGCCTCGCCGTCCTGCATAGCGGTGACCTGCCGGTTGGCAAATGACTTGCCGTCACGGAACCTCGCGACGTGATACTCCATCGGCTTCTCGACGTCGCCGCCGCGGATGAAGTGGGCATGCAGCGCGTGCACCGGTGGCTGCCCGCGGGTCAACGTGCGAGCCGCGGCGACCACTCCTTGCCCCAGCATCTGACCGCCGAACGTGCGCGCTGTCTTCTGCTCGGGATGCTGACCGATGAACAGATCATCGTCGCGGCGCTCGACGTCGAGCAGCGCGAGCAACTTGCCGAGGTCTTCAGAAGGTGCGGGTGCAGTCATGACTGCACACCCTACGCACTTCGCGGTCGGCGCCCCAACACCCGCATGGACTGTCGGGGCACCACCGCACTCAGTGGTCTTGTTCGCCGATCCGGTGAACGTGGATCATGTTCGTCGACCCGACCGTGCCCGGAGGTGCACCGGCGACGATGACCACCACGTCGCCGACCTCGAGGCGCCCGATCTTGAGCAACTGATGATCGACCTGATCGATCATGTGATCGGTGGTGTCGACGTGATCGACGATGAATGTCTCTGTGCCCCAACTCAATGCGAGCTGGCTGCGCACCTCCTGAGTGGGGGTGAAAGCCAGCAGCGGAAGCCGCGAGTGCAGACGCGCCAGGCGTCGGACCGTGTCACCGGACTGGGTGAACGCGACCATCGCCTTGACCTCCAGACGCTCGCCGATGTCGCGGGCGGCGTAGGAGATGATGCCGCGCTTGGTGCGCGGCACGTGGCTCAACGGCGGGACGTCGCGCGAACCGTTCTCGACGGCCTCGGCGATCTTGTCCATGGTGCGCACGGCGTCCATCGGCCACTTGCCGACCGACGTCTCACCCGAGAGCATCACCGCGTCGGCGCCGTCGAGGACGGCGTTGGCGACGTCGGAGGCCTCGGCGCGCGTCGGCCGCGAGTTCTCGATCATCGACTCCAGCATCTGCGTCGCGACGATGACCGGCTTGGCGTTCTCGCGCGCCATCTGGATGGCCTTCTTCTGCACCAGCGGGACCTGCTCGAGCGGCAGCTCCACGCCGAGGTCACCGCGGGCGACCATGATGGCGTCGAAGGCGAGCACGATCGCCTCGAGATTGTCGATGGCCTCGGGCTTCTCCAGCTTGGCGATCACCGGAATGCGGCGACCGACGCGATCCATCACCTCGTGGACGAGTTCGATGTCGGCCGGACTCCGGACGAACGACAGCGCGATCAGGTCGACGCCGAGCCTCAGGGCGAATTCGAGATCGTCGATGTCCTTCTCCGACATCGCCGGAACCGAGACATTCATGCCGGGCAGCGAGAGGCCCTTGTTGTTGCTCACCGGGCCGCCTTCGGTGACCAGGCAGACCACGTCGGTGCCGTCGACATCGGTGACCGTCAGACCGACCTTGCCGTCGTCGACGAGGAGTCGGTCTCCGACGGCGGCGTCGTCGGAGAGTTGCTTGTAGGTGGTGGAGACCCGATCGTGGGTTCCGACGATGTCGTCGACGGTGATACGCACCGTCTCACCGGTTTCCCAGACGGTCTTGCCGTCGCCCTCGAATCGTCCGAGGCGGATCTTGGGGCCTTGGAGGTCGGCCAGGATGCCGACGGCCTTGCCGTTGTCATCGGAGGCCTTGCGAACCCGCGCGTACATCTCGGCATGGTCGTCGTGGCTGCCGTGGCTGAAGTTCAGCCGAGCCACATCCATGCCGCTCTCGACGAGTTCTTTGACCCGTTCGTCGGTGCCCACTGCAGGACCCAGGGTGCAGACAATCTTTGTTCGACGTGTCACGTTGCTCACCTTAGTCGCGTCCAGACGGCATCACCATCGAAGCCGTGACTTGTCACCCGTCGGCCATCTGCAGTTGTGGCACCTCACCAACCACGATGCACGCCGATGAAATTAATGAACTCACGTCGTGCCCCGAGCGTGTCACCGCCGACGCGTCGGTGACTCTTCGACGACACGTCGGCGGTGACTTGCACGGATCAGCGAACCGAAAGTGGAAGCGCGGCAGGGCGAACCGGCGACGGAAGGTCAGAAGCACCCATCAGGAACTCATCCACCGCCCGTGCCGTGGAACGCCCTTCGGCGATCGCCCACACCACCAGCGAGGCACCCCGATGCGCGTCACCGCAGACGAACACGCCCGGCGCGTCGGTCTGCCAATCGCTCCCGCAGGAGATGACGCCACGCTTCGTCGGCTCGATCGACAGGTCGTCGAGCAGCGCGGTGCGGCGTACGCCGGCGAAACCGATTGCGAACAGCGCCAATTCACACGGGATCTCGAACTCGTCACCCACCGGGGTGATGACCCGACGCCCGTCCGGTTCACGCACCACCTCGACCTCGGCGAGCACCATGGTGGTCACGTTGCCGTCGGCGTCGCCGGTGAATCGCTGAACCGCAACCTGGTACTTGCGTTCGCCGCCTTCGGCGTGTGCCGACGACGTGCGCATCACCAGCGGCCACGTCGGCCACGGCGAGCGGCCGTCGTCGCGGTCGCTCGGCAGTTCGGCGTTGTAGTCGAGCTGAACCACCGACGCCGCGCCCTGCCGATGCGCGGTACCGAGGCAGTCTGCTCCGGTGTCGCCACCGCCGATGATCACCACGTGTTTACCCGCGGCGGTGATGGGCGACGGTCCGTCGCCTTCACATTCGCGGTTGGCCGGAACCAGATGCTCCATCGCGAGGTGCACGCCGTTGAGATCGCGCCCGGGGACCGGGTTGTCGCGGGCCTCCATCGCACCGATCGCGAGGACCACCGCGTCGTGCTTGCTGCGTAGTTCTTCGACGGACAGGTCGATGCCTACGTCGCAGGAGGTGACGAATTCGGTTCCCTCCGCACGCATCTGCGCGATGCGACGGTCGATGTCGGACTTCTGCAGCTTGTATTCGGGGATGCCGTAACGCAGCAGACCACCGATACGGTCGTCCTTCTCGTACACCGTGACGTCGTGGCCGGCCCGGGTCAGCTGCTGGGCAGCGGCCAGCCCGGCCGGACCCGATCCCACCACCGCAACAGATTTCCCGGATTTGGATGCCGGCGGTTCGGGTCCGATGATGCCTTCGGCCCAGGACTCGTAGGCGATCGTCTTCTCGACACGCTTGATGGTCACGCTGCCACCGGTGGTGCGATCCGAGATCGACAGGACGCACGCCGCCTCACACGGCGCCGGACACACCATCCCGGTGAACTCCGGGAAGTTGTTGGTCGCGTGCAGCCGGCTGCTGGCCGCATCCCAGCGACCACGACGAACGAGGTCGTTCCACTCCGGGATCAGGTTGCCCAGCGGGCAACCCGCAGTTCCCGAGTGGCAGAACGGGATTCCGCAGTCCATACACCGGCGGGCCTGCTCGGATACCTCGGAGAGATTCTTGAGCGGATTCTCGCCGTGCGCGTAGACGTCCTCCCAGTCCTGCACCCGCTCCTCGACCGGACGGTACTTCGCTTCCTTCTTCGAAATCTCCAGGAATCCGCGTGGGTCAGCCACGAGCCGCCTCCATGATCGCTGAATCGACATCGCGCCCCTCGGCCTCGGCCATCTGGGCCGCGTCGAGAACGCGCTTGTAATCGGTGGGCATCACCTTGGTGAACGCACGGCTGCGTCGTGGCCAGTCGGCCAGCATCGACGCACCCACGGCGGAACCGGTGAGTTCCACGTGTTTGCTGATGTGCTCGTAGAGCCAGCGGTTGTCGTCGGGATCCGGCCGCATCAACTCCACCATCGCCATGTTCACCTTCGACGGGTCGAGGTCGTTGACGAAGGCGATACCACCGGACATACCGGCAGCCATATTGCGTCCGGTCGGTCCCAGGATGATCACCCGGCCACCGGTCATGTACTCGCAGGCGTGGTCACCAACGCCTTCGACGACGGCGGTGGCACCGGAGTTGCGGACGGAGAACCGCTCGCCCACCTTGCCACGCAGGTACACCTCACCGGATGTCGCGCCGTAGAGAATCGTGTTGCCCGCGATCACCTGATCCTCGGCGACGAACCACGCCTCGGGGTCCGGCGCGACGACGATCTTGCCGCCGCACAAGCCTTTTCCGACGTAGTCGTTGGTGTCACCGCTGAGCTTGATGGTCACGCCCGGCGGCAGGAACGCGCCGAGCGACTGGCCGGCCGAACCGGTCAGGTTCACCACGATCGTGTCCTCGGCGAGGCCTTCGGCGCCGTAGCGTCGGGTCACCTCACTACCGAGCAGGGTTCCGACGGTGCGGTTGACATTGCGCACCGGCAACTCCAGCGAGATCTGGTGAGCGTCCTCGAGCGCACCCTCGGCGAGTTGGATCATGGTCTGGTCCAGCGCCTTGTCCAGGCCGTGGTCCTGACCGCGCACGCGGAGGGTGGGGCCCTTGTCCTCGATCTTGCGGAAGATCGGCGACAGGTCGAGACCCTTGCTCTTCCAATGCGCCACCGCGGTGTCGGTGTGCAGCCGTTGCGACTGGCCGATCGCCTCGTCGAGCGTCCGATAACCCAACTGCGCCAGGTACTTCCGGACGTCTTCGGCGATAAACCGGAAGAAGTTGACCAGATGCTCGACCTGACCGGTGAACCGCGACCGCAGCTGCGGATTCTGTGTCGCGACACCCACCGGGCAGGTGTCGAGGTGACAGACTCGCATCATGATGCAGCCCGAGACGATCAACGGCGCGGTGGAGAAGCCGTACTCCTCGGCACCGAGCAGCGCAGCCATGATCACGTCACGCCCGGTCCGCAGCGCGCCGTCGCACTGAACGGTGATCCGGTCACGTAATCCGTTGAGCATCAACGTCTGCTGCGCGTCGGCCAAACCGATCTCCCATGGGGTGCCGGCATGCTTGAGCGAGGTCAGCGGCGATGCGCCGGTACCGCCGTCGTAGCCGGAGATGAGCACGACGTCGGCGTGCGCCTTGGACACACCCGTCGCCACCGTGCCGACGCCGACCGCGCTCACCAGCTTCACGTGGATACGCGCATCCTTGTTGGCGTTCTTCAGGTCGTGGATCAGCTGGGCCAGGTCCTCGATCGAGTAGATGTCGTGGTGTGGCGGTGGCGAGATCAGTGCCACGCCCGGCGTCGAATGGCGCGTCTTGGCGATCCATGGATAGACCTTGTACGCCGGAAGCTGGCCGCCCTCACCGGGTTTGGCGCCCTGGGCCATCTTGATCTGGATGTCGGTGGCGTTGATCAGATAGTCGCTGGTGACCCCGAATCGGCCCGAAGCGACCTGCTTGACCGCGCTGCGACGTTCCGGATCGTAGAGCCGGTCGGTGTCCTCGCCGCCCTCACCGGAATTGGATCGGCCACCGATCCGGTTCATCGCGATAGCGATCGTCTCGTGGGCTTCGGCGGAGATCGAACCGTAGCTCATGGCGCCGGTGTTGAAGCGCTTCATGATGTCCTCGACCGATTCCACCTCGTCGAGGGGTACCGGATCGCGGGCACCGAGATCGAAGTCGAACAGGCCGCGCAGTGTGCCGCCATCGCGGGACAGTTTGTTGACCTCATCGGAATACCGCTGGAACACTTGCGCCTGACCGGTTTTGGTGGCGTGCTGCAGTAAGAAGATGGTCTCCGGGGTGAACAGGTGGAGCTCACCCTCGCGGCGGTACTGGTACTCACCGCCGACCTCGAGGCGGCGGTAGACCTGCTCGGTGGCGTTCTCCGGGAACGCCCGGTGATGCCGGATCCGCACCTCCTCGGCCAGCTCCTCGAGTCCGACTCCCTCGATCCGGGACACGGTGCGGGTGAAGTACTCCTTGACCACGGCCGACGAAAGTCCCACTGCCTCAAAGGCTTGCGACGCGGTGTAGGAGCTGATGGTGGAGATGCCCATCTTGCTCATCACCTTGAGCACACCCTTGCCGAGCGCCTCCACATAGTTGCGGATGGCCTTCGACGGACGCACGCCGGTCAGCTCGCCTTCGGCGATGAGATCCTCGATGCTCTCCAACGCCAGATACGGATTGACCGCTGCCGCACCGAATCCGATGAGCAAGGCGATGTGGTGCACCTCGCGTGCATCGCCGGACTCCACCACGAGCGCGACCTTGGTGCGCTCCTTGGTCCGCACCAGGTGGTGGTGTACCGCTGACGTCGCCAGCAGCGACGGGATCGGCGCATTCTCGCGGTCGGTGTGGCGATCGGAGATCACCAGGGTGGTGTGTCCCTCGGCGATCGCCTGGCTGGACCGCTGGCGCAGATCCTCCAGCGCCCGTTCCAATCCGGCACCGCCCTCGGCCACCGGGTACAGCCCGTGCAGGACCTTCGCCGACAACCCGGGATTATCTCCGTCGTCGTTGATGTGCACCAGCTTGGCCAGATCGTCGTTGTCGATCACCGGCCAGTGCAGCAGGATCTGCCGGCATGACGCAGCCGTCGGCGCCAGCAGGTTGTGTTCGGGGCCCATGACGCGGGCCATCGAGGTCACGATCTCCTCGCGGATCGCGTCCAGCGGCGGGTTGGTCACCTGCGCGAACAACTCGACGAAATAGTCGTAGAGCAGCCGGGATCGCTTGGACATCACCGCGACCGGGGTGTCGGTGCCCATCGATCCGAGCGGCTCGTACCCCGATGCGGCCATCGGCGTCAACAGAACGCGCAGATCCTCCTCGGTGTAGCCGAAGGTGACCTGACGTCGAACGACGGTGTCATGGTTGGGTTTATAGACCGGGCGCGGGGGCAGCGTGGCGATGTCGAGGAGTCCGGCATGCAGCCATTCGTCGTAGGGCTCGGCGTGGATCAGATCGCCCTTGACCTCCTCGTCGGGGATGATCCGCCCCTGCTTGGTGTCCACCAGGAACATGCGTCCCGGTTCGAGACGACCCTTCGAGATCACCTCGTCGACCGGCACGTCGAGCACGCCGGCCTCCGAGGCCAGGATCACCCGGCCGTCGCGGGTCTGCCACCAGCGGCCGGGACGCAGTCCGTTGCGGTCGAGGACGGCTCCGACGACGGTGCCGTCGGTGAAGGTGACACACGCCGGGCCGTCCCAGGCCTCCATCAGCGAAGCGTTGAACTGGAGAAACGCCTTGCGCTTGGGGTCCATCGCGGGAACGTTCTCCCACGCCTCGGGAACCATCAGCATCACCGCGTGCGCCACGCTGCGACCACCGAGATGGACGATCTCGAGCACCTCGTCGAGTGAGGCCGAGTCCGATGCATCCGGGGTGCAGATCGGGAAGGCGCGCGCGAGATCGCCGGGGATCAGGTCGGTCGCCAGCAGCGCCTCACGGGCACGCATCCGGTTGCGGTTGCCGCGCACGGTGTTGATCTCACCGTTGTGGGCGACGAACCGGAACGGATGGGCCAGTGGCCACGACGGAAAAGTGTTGGTGGAGAAACGTGAATGGACGATCGCGATCGCGCTCATGCAGCGGTCGTCACGCAGATCCGGGTAGTACGCGGGCAACTGCATCGTGGTGAGCATGCCCTTGTAGACGACGGTGCGACTCGACAAAGACGGGAAGTACAGCCCGGTGCCCGCCTCGGTGATCTCCGGGGTGACCCGCTCGGCCTGCTTACGGAACGGATAGATGGCGCGGTCGAGGTCGATACCGCCCAGACGCGGCTGGCCCGACGGCGGGTCGATCGTCACGAACAGCTGGCTCATGAACGGCATACAGCCGAGCGCGGTCTCGCCGACGTCGGCGCCTTCTGGATCGACCGGCAACACCCGCCAACCCAGGATGCGGATGCCCTCCTCGGCGGCGAGTGCCGCCACACGGTTCTGCGCCTCGGTGCACGCGGCGGGATCCGAAGGCAGGAAACAGATTCCGGCGGCGTACGTGTTCGACCCGTCCGATGCCGGCGCGGGAAGCTCGAAATCGACCGTCGCGCGGAGCAATTCGTCGGGAAGCTGAATCAGGATGCCTGCACCGTCGCCACTGTTGGCCTCGGCGCCGGCGGCGCCACGATGTTCGAGATTTTCCAGCGCGAGCAGCCCGTCGGCGACGATCGAATGCGAGCGCCGACCGTGGATGTCGGTGACCATGGCAACGCCGCAGGAATCGACCTCGGTATCCGGGTCGTACAGGCCCTGCTTCTCAGGGAGCGCCGAAAAGAGCATCTAGAACCTCCACTCGGTCCGGTGACAGGACCGTCTGCTGGATGTCCGATGGGACAACGCTGGCCCGTGGAGCATGGTGCGACGCGCGAATCTCCGCACCGTCGTTGTGGCGGTGTCGGAATCGGGGCTGGCCGAACGCGTCGTGAGACAACACTCTATCCGAACAGCAGATGCGGCGTCGTTTTGTTGCGTGTGATGTGTGGCGTGCGAACGATCAGGACCGGTCCGACGACGAAGCGGCGTCATCGGCGCTGGTGCCGTCGGCATCTCCGTCGACCTCAGCGGAGTCGGAGGCCGAGGAGTCGGGCGTGACGGGGTCAGGCTCGTCCTCGGTGGACGTCGCGTCGGTGACGGGTTCGGGCCGCGTCTGCTCCTCGTCGTCGTTCTCCCCGACTGCGTCGTCGGATGCTTCGTCGGCTACTTGCTGTGGACCATCTGCCACCGGCGCGGGCTCCTCGTCCGGAGTGGCATCGGGTGTCGGGTCGTCGAGGTCGACATTCCCACTGGCGGCCATCTCTGACTCCAGCACCCACAGCGACGCCGAGTGGACGGGCGCGACCGTCGATTCTTCTGATTCCTCGATCGGAACCGGCCGTTGTCGGCTGCCCCGCTGCGTCGGGCCATCGGGCAGGTCTGCGCCGCCGGACTCGGGGTCGGCGGGGCTCAATTCGGCAGGGTCCGGTTTCGGCGTCGGGAGATCCGGCAGCGGTGAGTCGGCAGGCGCGGCGTCGGGCGCGACCGCTGCCGCGGCTGCCGTCGGTGGCGCGGATGTAGTCGCCTCGGTGTCCGTCGTCGTCTTCTTCGCAGAGGCTCGGGCGGGTCGATCGGAGAACCAGTCGTCACCCTCATCGTCGTCGTCATCGGTATGGCCGACCTCGACGTACCCCTCGTATCCGAGGGCTTCGAGTTCGTCAGCTTTGGCTCCCCGATACATCGAGAGTCCCTGTTCACGGCCTCGGGGTGCGACGACGAAGTACATTGCGGCGCAGGCAAAGATGACCGCGGCGGTGAACAGGTTGATCCGCAGGCCGGCGATATGGGTGGCCGGGTCGCTGCGCATCAGCTCGACGCCGAACCGGCCAACGCAGTAGCCGGCGACATACAGGGCGAACAGTCGGCCGTGGCCGATTCGGAAGTATCGGTCGACCAGGACGAGCAGGACAACCACGAACAGGTTCCACACCATCTCGTAGAGAAAGGTGGGGTGCACGATCTCCACCACTCGGCCGTTCGAGACGCCCGCGATCAGACCGGGATCGAGGTTGCCGGCTGAGTCGACTCGCTCATAGATCTTCAACCCCCACGGCACCGTGGTTTCGCGGCCGTAGAGCTCCTGATTGAAGTAGTTGCCGAGCCGGCCGATGGCCTGTGCCAGCAGAATCGGTGGAGCGATGGCGTCGGCGAACGGGGGCAGTTTGATGCCGTGTCGGCGCGCGCCTATCCAGGCGCCGACACCGCCGAGCGCTACCGCACCCCAGATGCCCAGGCCGCCGTCCCAGATCTTGAGCGCGTCCATCGGTGTCTTGGGGCCGTCGCCGAAGTAGGTCTGCCAGTCGGTGGCGAGGTGGTACAGGCGTCCGCCGAGCAACCCGAACGGGACCGCCCAGATCGCGATGTCGAGAACTTCGCCTTCCTGGCCACCGCGAGCGATCCACCGACGATTACCCCACCAAACCGCGACGATGATGCCGACGATGATGCACAGCGCGTAGGCGCGGACGGGAAAAGGCCCGAGGTACCAGACGCCCTGTGGCGGACTCGGGATGTAGGCCAGCACCGCTGCGGGCCCGGCCAACGTCGGGGGTGTCACGCAAGCAACCCTAGCGGACCACGACGGCGATCCCCGTCGGTGGTCAGGCTGTGCCCGATGTGTCGCGAGCCGTTGCCGAGCGGACCCCGGCAGCGAGTTCGGCAACCAGCTCGGCGAGCGCGTTGGTTCCCTCGGCGGCGGCGCTGACCAGCGCGGAACCCACGATCACACCATCGGCGTACGACGCGATCTGCGCGGCCTGCGCTCCGCTGCGCACGCCGAGGCCCACCCCGATCGGGATGTCGGAGTAGGCCCGGACGCGAGCACACAGTTCGGGTGCGGCGTCGGACACTGCGTTGCGGGCACCGGTGACGCCCATCGTCGACGCGGCGTAGATGAACCCGCGGGACGCGTCCACCGTCATCGCCAGACGTTCGTTGGTCGACGACGGCGCCACCAGATAGATCCGGTCGAGGTCGTACTCATCGGAGGCGACATGCCACGCGGCACCCTCCTCGGGAATCAGATTCGGCGTGATCAGCCCGGCGCCGCCGGCGGCCGACAGATCGCGGGCGAAGGCATCGACGCCGTACTGCAGAACCGGATTCCAATAGCTCATGACGACGCTGGCCCCGCCGGCCGCACTGATCGCCTCGACCGCGGTGAACACGTCTCGGACCCGCACACCGTTGCGCAATGCGACGTCGGCGGCCTCCTGGATGGTCGGGCCGTCCATCACCGGATCGGAGTACGGGACACCGACCTCGATGATGTCGCAGCCCGCCTCGACCATGGTGGTGAAGAAGTCAACCGACCGCTCGACCGTCGGGTAACCGACCGGCAGGTATCCGATGAGTGCGGCGCGGTTCTCGGCGCGACAACGATCGAAGACCGCCGCCAGACGCGACGGAGCGGTGTGCACGGTCATGACTCGTCCTGTGATGGTGGCGGATCGAAGAGGTGGAACCACTTGGCGGCGGTGTCGACGTCCTTGTCGCCGCGCCCCGACAGGTTCACCACGATGATCGCGCCCTCCCCCAGTTCCTTGCCCAGTTTGCAGGCGCCGGCGACGGCATGTGCCGACTCGATCGCCGGGATGATGCCCTCCCGTCGGCTGAGCAGTGCCAACGCCTCCATCGCCTCGGTGTCGGTGATCGGCCGGTACTCCGCCCGCCCGGTGTCTTTGAGGTAGGCATGCTCGGGACCGACGCCCGGATAATCCAAACCCGCTGAGATGGAATGGGATTCGATGGTCTGCCCGTCGGAGTCCTGGAGCAGGTAGGAGTAGGCGCCCTGGAATGCACCCGGCGTGCCACCGGTGAAGGTGGCCGCGTGACGGCCGGTCTCGACACCGTCGCCGGCGGCCTCGTAGCCGACCAGCCGGACGTCGGCGTCGTCGATGAAGGGGTGGAAGATGCCGATGGCGTTGGATCCGCCGCCCACGCATGCGGTCACCGCGTCGGGCAACCGACCCGCGAGGTCGAGGATCTGGGCGCGGGCCTCGAGTCCGACGACCCGCTGAAGATCGCGCACCATCATCGGGAACGGATGCGGACCGGCGGCGGTGCCGAAGCAGTAATAAGTGTTGTGCGCGTTGGTGACCCAGTCGCGCATCGCCTCGTTGATGGCGTCCTTGAGAGTCGCCGAACCGTTGTCGACAGCGATCACCTCGGCACCGAGCAAACGCATCCGGGCCACGTTGAGTGCCTGACGGTCGGTGTCGACGCGACCCATGTAGATCACGCACTTCTGGCCGAGCAGCGCGCACGCGGTGGCGGTCGCCACGCCGTGCTGGCCGGCGCCGGTTTCGGCGATGACGCGCTTCTTACCCATCCGCTGGGCCAGCAAGGCCTGACCGAGGACGTTGTTGATCTTGTGCGACCCGGTGTGGTTGAGGTCTTCACGCTTCAGGAAAAGTCGTGCGCCACCGGCATATTCGCTCATCCGGGTGGCCTCGTACAGCGGCGACGGACGGCCGGTGTACTCGCGCTGCAGACGATCGAGTTCGGTCAGATAGTCCGAGTCGGTGCGCACCTTCTCATACGTGGTGGTCACTTCGTCGATGACTGCCATCAGAGCTTCGGGGACGTGCCGGCCGCCGTAGACACCGAAGTGACCCCCGGCATCGGGTTCCAGTGAGGTGCGAGTGGTGAGGCCGACGCTGGCCGACGGCAGACCGCCGAGATCGGCAGGTAGATCCTGGGTCATGTATTCCGACTCTGGCTCAGCGAACGGGTTTGGGGCAGGACGGATGGGTTCCGGCGGTGACCAGCTCGGAGACGGCCGCACGGGGATTTCCACTGGTGACCAGACCTTCGCCGACGAGAACCGCGTCGGCACCCGCGCCGGCGTAGGCGAGCAGATCCGCGGTGCCACGCACCCCGGACTCGGCGACCCGGATGGTCTCGGTGGGCAGGCCCGGCGCGATTCTGGCGAAGCAGTCGCGGTCGACCTCGAGGGTCTTGAGGTTGCGGGCATTGACGCCGACGAGGGAGGCACCGGCCTCCAGTGCGCGGTCGGCTTCCTCTTCGGTGTGCACCTCGACGAGGGCAGTCATGCCGAGGCTTTCGGTCCGGTCGAGGAGGGCGGCGAGCACGTTCTGCTCGAGGGCGGCGACGATCAGCAGGATCAGGTCGGCGCCGTGCGCACGTGCCTCATGAATCTGGTAGGGCCCGACGATGAAGTCTTTGCGCAGGACCGGAATGTTCACTGCGGCACGGACCGCGTCGAGATCGGCCAGCGAGCCACGGAACCGCCGCTGCTCGGTCAGCACGCTGATGATGCGAGCGCCGCCGGCCTCGTACTCGGCAGCGAGTTCGGCGGGATCGCCGATCGTGGCGAGATCGCCTTTCGAGGGGCTGGCGCGCTTGACCTCGGCGATGACACCGATGCCTGGCTTGCGGAAGGCAGCCATGACGTCCAGTGCGTCCGGCGCCTGCTGCGATGCGGCCTTCACCGCGGCGTAGTCGAGGACGGCCTCGCGCGCGGCGACGTCAGCTTTGACTCCCTCGATGATCGAGTCGAGGACGGTCTGCGTGCTCACGACTGCGGGCCCCCTTTCGGGTCTGGAGTTGGTTCTCAGGGTAAACCGATGGACTAATGGCGGTGAGATCGGGTAGCACCATCGCCGTGGCTCGTGTCGCCGCCGGACGATTCGCCCAAGTCGGATTCGTGATCGCCGCCGATTCGCTTGCGATCACTCACGGAATCGCTGCCGGTGTCGACGGATTCGCCGCCGGCATCGGTGGGATCGATGCCGGTATCGAGTGCATCCCACATCATGCGTTCGTTGGCGATGGCCGGCGGTCCGCTCACGACGTCACCGCTCGAGCGGGACCCTCCGGTCGTCGACGTGACGTCGCCGGAGGGGTTCGAGGATCCGGCGGTGTGTGAATCACGTTCCCGCTGTTCGTGTTCGGCGAAGATCTGGCGTTCGAGTTCCTCGCGCCGTGCCGCCGGCGTGGTGTACTTCGACGAGAACCGCGTTCCACCACCGGCGGCCCGCAGCAACATGACGCCTGCTCCGACGGCGCACATCGCGCCGATCAGCACCACCATCGACGCCCAGGAATTCACCGTGATCAACAGGACCTGATAGCGCTCGGGGATATCGGCGGCGCGGGCCGCGTATTCGGAATCGGCCCCCTCGGTCAGCAGTGAGATCGCCGGAAAGGCCACCACCAGACCGGCCACGGCAATCAGGACCGCGATCACCCGCAGCCCCCAGCCGCGCACCGACAGCGCCGCCAGAATGGCCGCCAGTAGGACAAGTGCCAAAGGCGTCAGCCACGGACTCCACTGCGCGCCCAGCACATCGAACGTTCGCTCCGGGCTGAGCCCGTCGGCGGCAAGAACGGTGGCCCAGGTCATCCGGGACGCCGCCCACAGGGCAACCGCGGCCGCGGCGAGAAGTACTGAGGCCGCGATCTGTCGTCGGCGGGTGACCCGTCGGGCGCTCCCCTCGTCGGAGACGGCCCCGGGATCACCGTCGGAGACGGCCCCGGGATCACCGTCGGGGACAGTCATCGGGTCATCTCGACGTCATCGGTCACGCCGTGCATGGTGGCTGCCGCCGCGATCGCATTGAGTACCGCCGTCGCCTTGTTACGGGCCTCGTTGTACTCGTACTCGGCCTCGCTGTCGGCGACCACTCCCCCGCCGGCCTGCACAAACGCGCGTCCATCGGACATCACCGCGGTACGGATCGCGATCGCGGTGTCGGCATCACCGGCGAAGTCGAGGTAGCCGACGATGCCGCCGTAGAGCCCTCGGCGAGTGATCTCGTGCTCCTCGATCAGCTCCATCGCGCGCACCTTGGGCGCCCCGGTGAGCGTGCCGGCGGGGAAACATGCGGTGACCGCATCGAGCGCGTCCTTGCCCGCGCGTAGCGTCCCCGAGACCGTCGACACCAGATGCATCACGTGGCTGTAGCGCTCGACGTGGCGGTAGTCGCTGACCTTCACCGTGCCCGGTTCACACACCCGGCCCAGATCGTTGCGGCCCAGGTCCACCAGCATCAGATGCTCGGCGTTCTCCTTCTCGTCTTCGACGAGACCCTTGGCCAGCAGGTGGTCTTCTTCTTCGGTGGCGCCGCGCCACCGGGTTCCCGCAATCGGGTGAGTAGTCGCCACCCGGTCTTTGACGGTGACCAGTGCCTCCGGGCTGCTGCCGACGATGGTGAACGGTTTGTGACCGATACCGGCGGAATCCTCGACACCGGACTCACTCCCGACGCCGTCCACATTCGGCCCGCTCGCTCCGCTCCCGACGCCGGGCACCCTGAGCAGATACATGTACGGACTCGGATTGGAAGCCCGCAGCACCCGGTAGACGTCGACGGGGTCGGCCTCGCTGTCGATCTCGAACCGCATCGACGGGACGATCTGGAAGGCCTCGCCGGCCTCGATCTCACCCACGAGGTCGGTGACGATCTCGCTGTACTCGGCCAGCGTTCGCTGCGACGAATACTCCGGGGTGGGTCGATCGAAGAGCGACACCGTCGATGCCGACGGCGCCGCGAGTGCAGCGGTCATCCGGTCGAGTCGCGTAACCGCATCGGCATAGGCCTCCTCGGCGCGGTCGTCGGACCCGTCCCAGTTGATCGCATTGGCGATGAGGGTGATGGTGCCCTCGTGGTGGTCGAACGCGGCCAGGTCTGCGGCCAGCAACATCATCATGTCCGGCAGGCCGAGGTCGTTGACCGTGGTCTCCGGGAGTCGTTCGAGGCGTCGCACCATGTCGTAGGCGAAGAATCCGACGAACCCACCGGTCAACGGCGGCATGTCGGGTAGCGGGTCGGTGGCGAGCAGACGCAGCGATTCGGCGAGCGCGGCCAACGGATCACCGCCGGTCGGAGCGCCCTGCGGCACAGTGCCCCACCAGGCGGCGTGGCCGTCGACAACGGTCAGCGCGGATGGCGAACCGGCGCCGATGAACGACCACCTCGACCATGACCTGCCGTTCTCGGCCGATTCCAGCAGGAAGGTTCCGGGACGGTCGCCGGCGAGTTTCCGGTACGCCGACAACGGCGTCTCCGAATCGGCGAGCACCTTGCGGGTCACCGGGACCACGCGGTGGTCGGCGGCGAGGTCCAGGAACTCGGCGAGGGTGGTGGTGTGGCGTCGGGTACCCGGGCGAACGTTGGCGTGGGTGCTCATCCGAGCGGCTCGCCTCCCACGCCCCACTGCTGACGCGGGACCTCGGTGATGGTGACCCATACCGAGTCGGGGTCTTTGCCGGTGGCCTTGGCGTAGGCCTCGGTGACCGCTGCGATGGTCTCGCGCTTGACCCGATCGGAGAGTCCGGGGGTCTGCGAAATCTGGATCAGTGGCATGGTGTGCCGTCACCGCCTTTCGTTGTGTCGGCCTTCATTGTTCCCTGCCACTCTCATCGGCCACACCGGCCCCGGCAGGAGCGATCGGGTCGGACTCGGCGGGGTCGGATTCGGCGAGGGGCAGCGTCTGGGTGTCGAAGCATGAATGCGATCCGGTGTGGCAGGCCGCGCCGACCTGATCGACGATCAGCAGGACGGTGTCGCCGTCACAGTCCAGCCGTGCGTCGTGGACGTACTGGGTGTGCCCACTCGTCTCGCCTTTGACCCAATACTGCTGACGCGAGCGCGAATAGTAGGTGGCACGGCGGGTGGCCAGGGTGCGTTCCAGGGCTTCGTCGTCCATCCACGCGACCATCAGCACGGTGCCGGTGGACCGTTCCTGGGCCACCGCGGCGAAGAGGCCGGCGGCGTCGTGTTTCAGCTTCGACGCGAGGTCGGGATGCAGTGCCATGGAGTCTTTCCGGATCGGTTGTGCGCGGGTGCGGTATCGGATGTAACGCAGGACTACCGGACGATGATCCCGTCGGCGCGCATCGCATCCTTGACCTGGCCGATGGTGAGTTCGCCGAAGTGGAACACCGAGGCGGCCAGGACGGCGTCGGCACCGGCGGCCACGGCGGGCGCGAAGTCGTCGACGGCTCCGGCACCGCCGCTGGCGATCACCGGCACGTGCACCGCGGCGCGTACCGCGGCGAGCATGCGCAGATCGAACCCGCGTTTGGTGCCGTCGGCGTCCATCGAGTTGAGCAGGATCTCCCCGACGCCGAGGTCCTGTCCGCGGCGCGCCCATTCCACGGTGTCGATGCCGGTGCCCTTGCGGCCACCGTGGGTGGTGACCTCCCAGCCCGACGGGGTGGGCTCGTCTCCCTCGGGAACGGTGCGCGCGTCGACCGACAGGACGATGCACTGCGAGCCGAATCGTCGGCTCATCTCGTCGAGCACGTCGGGTCGGGCGATGGCGGCGGTGTTGACGCTCACCTTGTCCGCCCCGGCCCGCAGCATGGCGTCGACGTCGTCGACGGTGCGGATGCCGCCGCCGACGGTCAGCGGGATGAATACCTGGTCGGCGGTGCGTTTGACGACGTCGATCATGGTGGCCCGACCAGAACTCGACGCGGTCACGTCGAGGAAGGTCAGTTCGTCGGCACCCTCGGCGTCGTACCGTTCGGCCAGTTCGACGGGATCACCCGCATCGCGCAGGTTTTGGAAGTTGACGCCCTTGACGACGCGTCCCGCGTCCACATCTAAACAAGGAATTACACGTACGGCGACGGTCATGACGCGTCCTGCGACCACTCGGTCCCGACAATCGTGTTGATCACGTCCATCAGTTCCTGGTGTACCCCCGGCGCCGCGGCCACCAACGAGGGCGAACTGACCGTCCACGGAGCGCCGGACAGATCGGTGGCGATGCCGCCGGCGGCTCGGACGAGGGCCGCCCCGGCCGCGTTGTCCCAGGCGTGACGGCCGAAAGCTATTGCGCCACCGAAGATTCCGGCTGCCGTGTACGCCATGTCGATTCCGGTGCTGCCGGTCATCCGGAGCTTGCCGACCCGACCGCTCAACTCGCGCAACAGATCAACGCGCCGCGGCCCCGGGTAGCGACCACCATGATGGGTGGCGTTGAACGCACCGAAAGCGATGGCGGCGGTGTCGAGTGAGCCGGCGCGCAGTGAGGGGGCGGGCGCGCCGTTGGCGAGAAACGTGCCGTCGACGATGCCGGCGTATCGCTGACCCTGCAATGGCAGCCAGGTCAGACCCAGCGTCGCCTCTCCGTCGACGAGCAGGGCGAGCAGGATGCCGGTCAGCGGCATCCCCGTGGAGTAGTTGTAGGTGCCGTCGATCGGGTCGAGGACCCAGACCGCCCCGTCGACCAGTCCCGGTCCCCCGAATTCCTCACCGTGGACCCCGATTCCGGTCTTCTCGGTGATCTCGGCAGCGATGCGGCGTTCGAGGTCGAGATCGACCTGGGTGGCGAAGTCGGTGCCGCCCTTGGCCAGTGCACTGGGCGCGCCGAGTCCACTGGTGAACTCCTCGGACACCGAGTCGAGCACCTCGGAAGCGACGTCGAGCAGTCGCGGAAGATCCAGTGTCGCAAGGGTTCCGGAGTTCGCTGTGGCCACGTCGATCACCTTCTCATCTGCCCGAAACCGCGGCGAGTGCCTCAGGCAGCGTGAATCGGCCGGCGTAGAGCGCTTTGCCGACGATCGCCCCTTCCACTCCTTGGTCGGTGAGGCCTGCGATCGCGACGAGATCGTCGAGTGCCGACACTCCGCCGGAGGCGACGATCGGCGCGGTCGTGGCGTTGGCGACCTCGGCCAGCAGATCGAGGTTGGGGCCGGTCAGCGTGCCGTCCTTGGAGACGTCGGTGACGACGTAGCGGGCGCAGCCGTCACCGTTGAGGCGCTCGAGCACCTCCCACAGGTCGCCACCGTCGGTGACCCAGCCGCGACCACGCAGTCGATACGACTGCCCTCCGCGGATGACGTCGAGTCCGACGGCGATCCGGTCGCCGTGTTCGGCGATCGCGCGGGCACACCACTCCGGGTTCTCCAGCGCTGCAGTACCGAGGTTGACGCGGGTGCAGCCGGTGGCGAGGGCGGCACGCAGCGAATCGTCGTCGCGGATACCGCCGGAGAGTTCGACCTTGACGTCGAGTTCACCGACGACACCGGCAAGCAGTTCACGGTTGTCCCCGCGTCCGAAGGCCGCGTCGAGGTCGACGAGGTGAATCCACTCGGCACCGTCGGTCTGCCACGCCAGCGCCGCGTCGCGTGGCGAGCCGTAGGACGTCTCGGTGCCGGCCGCGCCCTGGACCAGTCGTACCGCCTGCCCGTCGGCGACGTCGACGGCGGGAAGCAGTTCTAGGGTGGTGCCCATGCGGTGAGTGGTTCCTTCTCTGATCGTTGTACTCATCAATTGCTGTGCCGGCCAGTTGATCCGGTGGTCAGGTCGCCGAACTGTCCGGGCCGGGATGGTGCGGGCCGGGTTCGTGCCGACGCGGTGCGGTGAGGTCGTCGCGGATGGTCTGTTCGCTCTCCCGGTAGGCGAGAATGTCGCGTTCGGCAGCGGCGACGATACGTCGCGACACTGTTGCGATGGCCGCGATCATCGCGATCACCACCGCCAGCGCGACGATCAGGCCGACGGTCGGTGACCACTGCGCGATGAGCACGATGATCGGCACGCCGATCACCAACACGAGCACACCGGCGCCCAGGGACAACAGCGCGAGCTTTGCGAACGAGAAGTGCGGGGGCGCAGCGAGTTTCGATGCGCTCGACGGCTGCGCACCGGACGGCTCGATACCGGACTGCCGGGGATCAGGATTGGTCATGACAGTGCCTTCACCCAGTTGCGCAGCAGATGAGCGCCGGCGTCGCCGGATTTCTCCGGATGGAATTGTGTCGCAGACAGTGCGGTGTTCTCGACCGCGGCGAGGAACGGCCCGCCGTGGGTGGCCCAGGTGAGCTTCGCGGCGGCCAGCGGCGAACCGTCGTTGTCGAGCTCCCACTCCTGCGCCGCGTACGAGTGCACGAAGTAGAAGCGCGTGTCTTCATCGAGGCCGTCGAACAGGACCGAGTCCTTGGCGGCCTGCACCGTGTTCCACCCCATGTGCGGCAACACTTTTGCCGGAAGCTGGCTGACCGTACCGGGCCATTCGCCGCAGCCGTCGGTCTCGACACCGAATTCGACGCCCCGCTCGAACAGGATCTGCATGCCGACGCAGATGCCGAGGACCGGACGTCCGCCGGCCAGCCGTCGTCCGATGATCCGGTCGCCCTGCACCGCGCGCAGACCGTGCATGCAGGCCTCGTAAGCACCGACGCCGGGTACCACGAGGCCGTCGCACTCGATGGCGGCATCGCGATCGGCGGTCACGGTGACTTCCGCGCCGACACGTTCGAGGGCGCGCTGCGCCGAACGCAGGTTGCCCGATCCGTAATCGAGGATGGTGACCGAAACCGTCACAGGGCACCCTTCGTGGACGGCACGACGCCCGCCGAGCGCGGGTCGTACTCGGTCGCCGCCCGCAGCGCACGCGCGACGGCCTTGAACTCGGCTTCGGTGATGTGGTGCTGGTCGCGGCCATAGAGCACCCGGACGTGCAGCGCGATCCGCGCGTTGAGCGCGATCGACTCGAAGACGTGCCGGTTGATGACAGTCGAGTACGGCACACCCGGGTAGCCGCCGATCACCGAGTGGAGTAGGTGATCGGGTTCGCCGGTGTGCACGCAATACGGCCGGCCGGAGACATCGACCACGGCCTGCGCGAGGGTCTCGTCCATCGGAATCCATGCGTCACCGAAGCGACGGATGCCTTTCTTGTCACCGAGTGCCTCGCCGAGCGCTTGCCCCAGCACGATCGCGGTGTCCTCGATGGTGTGATGACCTTCGACGTCGACGTCGCCGGTGGCCGCGACGGTGAGATCGAAGCTGCCGTGCGCGCCGAATGCGGTCAGCATGTGGTCGAAGAACGCGATGCCGGTGGAGATGTCGGTGCGGCCGGTGCCGTCGAGATTGAGCTCGACGGTGATCGACGACTCCTTGGTGGTGCGTTCGACGCGGGCGATGCGCGGTGCCGGGTCGGTGGTCACGAGGTGGTCTCCAGATCTGCGGGGGCGATGGCGCGGGATGCCTCGAGGAACGCGTCGTTCTCCGCGGCCAACCCGATCGTGACACGCAGATAGCGCGGAATGCCGACATCCCGGATCAACACACCGCGGTCGAGGTAGTGCCGCCAGCTCGCGGCGGCGTCGGCGAACCGCCCGAACAGCAGGAAGTTGGCGTCGGAGTCGACGACGTCGAAGCCGATTGCGGCGAGTTCGGCGGCGACACGCTTGCGTTCGGCGACGATCGCGGCCACGCCGGCCAGGGTGTCGTCGCTGTGCCGCAGGGCGGCACGCGCGGCGGCCTGGGTGACCACCGACAGGTGATACGGCAACCGAACCAGCAACAGGGCATCGATCACCGCCGGAGCCGCAGCCAGGTAACCGAGCCGACCACCGGCGAAGGCGAAGGCCTTGCTCATCGTCCGGCTCACCACCAGCTTGGAGCCGAACTCCGCGATCAGCGTCGTGGTGCTCGGCCGCTCGGAGAATTCGGCGTACGCCTCGTCGACGATGACGAGGCCCGGTGCGGCGGTGGCGATCCGGCGGACGTCGTCGATGCTGACCGAGCCGCCCGTCGGATTGTTGGGCGAGGTCACGAACACGACGTCGGGTTGGGTGGCCTCGATCTCGGTGACGGCGTAGTCGACGTCGAGCCCGAAGTCATTGCTGCGCTTGGCTTCCAGCCATCGGGTATCGGTTCCGTCGGAGATGATGGGGTGCATCGAGTACGACGGCACGAAGCCCAGTGCCGTACGGCTCGGTCCACCGAAGGCCTGTAGCAGTTGCTGCAGGATTTCGTTGGAACCGTTGGCGGCCCAGACGTTTTCCACTCCGAGCGCTACCCCGGTGGCACGCGACAGATACGCCGCGAGGTCGGTGCGCAACGCGACCGCGTCCCGGTCCGGGTAGCGGTGCAGCGCCGCTGCCGCCGACCGTACCGACTCGGCGAGATCGTCGACGAGTGCCGCCGACGGCGGGTGCGGGTTCTCATTGGTGTTGAGCTGTACCGGCACCTCGAGTTGCGGTGCGCCATAAGGATTCTTGCCCCGGAGATTGTCGCGCAGCGGCAGGTCGTCGAGGGTGACGCCCGCACCCGGGAGGGCCCCCACGACGCCGGTGACGTCCGCGGTCACGCGCGATCACCCGAACCGGCGAAGCGTTGCTTCACCGCATCACCGTGCGCCGGAAGGTCTTCGGCGTCGGCCAGGGTGACAACCTTGTCTGCGACGTCGCGCAGCGCGGCCTCGTCGTAGTCGATGACGTGCACGCCTTTGAGGAAGGTCTGCACCGACAGCCCGGAGGCGAAGCGTGCCGAACCCGAGGTCGGCAGAACGTGATTGGAGCCGGCACAGTAGTCGCCGAGACTCACCGGCGAGTAGGTCCCGACGAAGATCGCACCGGCATTGTGCACTCGCTCGGCGACCGCCGCGGCGTCGCGGGTCTGGATCTCGAGGTGTTCGGCCGCGTAGGCATCGACCACGGCCAGGCCCGCGTCGATGTCGTCGACGAGGACGATGCCCGATTGGCTGCCGGACAGCGCTTCGGCCACACGCTCACGGTGTTTGGTGAGCGATGCCTGGCGGTCGAGTTCGTCGTCGACGGCGTCGGCGAAAGCGGCGCTGTCGGTGACGAGCACCGACGCGGCGAGGATGTCGTGTTCGGCCTGGCTGATCATGTCCGAGGCGACGATGCCGGCGTCGGCCGAATCGTCGGCGAGGATCGCGATCTCGGTGGGTCCGGCCTCGGAGTCGATGCCGACGATGCTGCGGCACAGACGCTTGGCGGCGGTCACGTAGATATTGCCGGGACCAGTGATCAGGTCGACCGGATCGAGGACGGCGCCGGGCTCATCGGCCTGCGCGGTGTCGGTGCCGCCGTAGGTGAGCAGGGCGATGGCCTGCGCTCCGCCGACCGCCCACACTTCCTCGACGCCGAGTAGCGCACATGCCGCGAGGATGGTCGGGTGCGGCCACCCGCCGTCGGCTTTCTGCGGGGGCGAGGCGACCACCAGCGACGCGACCCCGGCTTCCTGTGCCGGTACGACGTTCATGATGACGCTCGACGGGTAGACGGCGTTGCCGCCGGGCACGTAGAGGCCGACGCGTCGGACCGGAATCCACTTCTCGCTGACCGTGCCGCCTGCGACGACCTGCGTGCGGGTGGTCTCCCGACGCTGATCGGCGTGCACCACACGTGCCCGAGCAATCGATTCGCGCAGCGCATCGGCGATATCGGGGTCGAGGCGGTCGGCTGCGTCGGCGATCACCGCGGCCGGCACCCGCACCGAGGTCGGGCGGACGCCGTCGAACTTCTCGCCGTACTCCAGGGCGGCGTCGGAACCGCGCTCGGCGACCGCATGCACCAACGGCTCCACCGTGGAAAGAACGGCGTTGACGTCGGTGCCCCCACGCGGCAGCGCACGTCGCAGTTCAGCGAGCGTGGGCGTGGTGCCGCGCAGGTCGGTTCGGGCGAGCATGGATTATCTCCTGGGGCCTCAAGGAATGTGCGTCTCCCAGGATATGGGGTCACGCCACCGAGTTTCGAATCCGCCCACCTGCGGCCCGGTCAGTGCCCGAACGGATTGACAACGCGAACCCGCGTGGCGAGCAGGGCGCCGTCGACGGGCCGGCGGGCGCCGTCGATGGGCCGGCGGGCGCCGTCGTTGGGCGGGCGGGCGCCGTCGACGGGGTCAGGCGGTGGGTGCGGGGATGTCCAGGCCCAGGTCCAGGACGGTGACCGAGTGCGTGAGCGCACCGACGGCGAGGTAGTCGACGCCGGTGCGGGCGTAGTCGGCGGCCACCTCCAGGCTCAACCCGCCGGAGCTCTCCAGCATCGTCTCCGGTGCTCGGGCGTCGCGTCGTTGCACTGCGATCTGGGTTTCCCAGGGCTCGAAGTTGTCCAGCAGCACGAGCTGCGGCGCCAGTGCGAGGACCTCGTCGAGTTGCTCCAGTGAATCGACCTCCACTTCGACCGGGAGGTCGGGGGCGGCGCGGCGGACGGCCTGCAGAGCCGCACCCACCGAGCCGGCAGCCACGACATGGTTGTCCTTGATCAGCGCCGCGTCGCCCAGACCCATCCGATGGTTGACTCCCCCGCCGGCCCGCACCGCGTACTTCTGGAGGTAGCGCAGGCCGGGCAGAGTTTTGCGAGAGTCACGGATCCGCGCGTCGGTGCCTTCCACGGCAGCGACCCACGCGGCGGTGGTGGTCGCGATCCCCGAAAGATGACAGAGCAGGTTCAGCGCGGTGCGCTCGGCGGTGAGCAACGAACGGGTGGGTGCGTGCACCGCCAGCGCAACCTCACCCGGTGCCACGGGCTCGCCGTCGCGCTTCGACGAGGTCACCTGGTAGGCGTCCGGCCCGATCACCTGGTCGAACACCTCGAGCACCACCGGCAGACCCGCGAGGACCCCGTGCTGGCGACTGACGATCGCGGCGTCGGTGATCGCATCGGCGGGAACCGTCGCCTCCGACGTCACGTCGGGTCCATAGCGCAGATCCTCATCGAGGGCCGTCCGGATCAGTGACCGCACCTCGTCGGTGATCGCCACACCGAGCACGCCGTCGGCCGACATCTGACCGACGAAGGTGCTGCCGGCGGGCGTGTCACGGGCGGGGGTCACTCACCACCGCCTGGCTGACCGATCGCGATCATCCGCTCAACGCTCTTGCGCGCCCGTTCGGCGACGTCACGATCGACATCCACCTCGTCGCGGCCCTCACGCAGGCAGCGCAGCATGGCGGCCGGGGTGATCATCTTCATGTACTTGCACGACGCGCGATCGTTGACCGCCTGGAAATCGACGCCAGGCGCCGCCTTCCGTAGCTGATGAAGCATGCCGATCTCGGTGGCCACCAGAACTTCTCGCGCACCGGTGTGCCGCGCGGCGTCGAGCATCCCGCCGGTGGACAGGATCTTGACGCGCTCGTCGGGCACCGCACCCTCACCCGCGAGGTACAGAGCCGATGTCGCGCAACCACATTCGGGGTGGATGTAGAGATCGGCCGTCGGGTGGGCGTTGGCCTGCGCGGCGAGTTCGTCACCGTTGATGCCGGCATGCACGTGGCATTCACCGGCCCAGATGTGAATGTTGTCGCGGCCGGTCTCGCGCTTGACGTGTGCGCCGAGGAACTGATCCGGCAGGAAGAGGACCTCGCGTTCCGGGTCGATCGAGTTGACCACCTCAACGGCGTTCGACGAGGTGCAGCAGATGTCGGTGAGACCCTTCACCTCTGCGGTCGTGTTCACATAAGAAACCACCAGCGCGTCGGGGAACTCATCCTTCCAGGCACGCAGTTCGTCGGCGGTGATCGAATCGGCCAGCGAGCAGCCGGCGCGGGCGTCGGGAATCAGCACCCGCTTGTCGGGACTGAGGATCTTGGCGGTTTCGGCCATGAAGTGCACACCACAGAAGATGATCTCGTCGGCTTCGACCTCGGCGGCAATCCGCGAGAGCGCCAGCGAGTCACCGACATGGTCGGCCAGGTCCTGGATCGCGGGCAGCTGATAGTTGTGCGCGAGCAGCGTCGCATTGCGGGCCCGGGCGAGTCGGCGAACCTCGTCAGCCCACTCCTGCGTCGGCTCGATACCGGTGAATCCGCCGGGTCCGTCCACCCACTCGGCGTCCATCAGACCTGGATCGATCTGCACTCGATCAGTCGTCGCCGCACCTGCGGTCAACGCGGAACTGTCGCTGGCGAAACTCATGTGCCACTCCTGAAGGCCGGCCCCGGTGGGCTCGCGTGTCCGTGGGCGGATGATGCCCACAGACAGGTTTTCGACTGGTGGTCGAAAACGCTGTTCATCCTAACACCGGTCACCTCGGCCCTATTCCTACCTGCCTCCGCTTGGCCACTACGCGTAATTCGAGTAGTGCACTACTCGTTCAAACGCACGACAGCGCCCCTAGCGTTCTTGACCAGCGGACTCCATCGAAAACTGCGGCGCGGCAGCGGAACGAAAGTCGCACCTCTGCCCCAGGCAAGCATCACCGCCACCAGGCACGACGGACAGCAGCCAAGGATCGTACAGCCGAACAGGAAGCGTTCATCATGACCGTCTCACCACATGACAGTGCCCCTTCCCAACCGATTGCGTCCCACCCCGTTACGCATCAACCGGTGACGTACCGACCACTGGCCTCGCCACCGATCAACGCCACGCCGTTTCATCACAACGGCGGCGGGGGGCGCCGGGCGCCCCCCCCCCCCCCCG
>JAEYMI010000038.1 GCA_023461275.1 Actinomycetes bacterium
CGGAGATTTCACCACCCGCGTCATCCGCGAAGGACCCGACGCCGGGCGCATCGCGTGGCGACTAAACACCCACCCCGGACAACAACCCAACCCCGAACAGATCAACCGCCTACCCGACGTCGTACCCACATTCACCCGGTACCTGCGCGCGGTCCGATCCGAGATCCACCGCCGACCACCAGACACCCGACCGTCGGATTCGCGACCGTCGGATTCGCGACCGTCGGGTCGGCATCGAAACACCACACCCTGGAACGCGCACGACACGCTCCGCCACCAACGACTACTGCGCGCGGGATACATCCTCTACCAACCCGCCTGATCGTCGGGAGCTCCTGAACGTCGAGATCTGTGGTTCCGATCCGCCGGTCGGCACTACAGTCGAAGTCGTGCCTTCCTTCAGCCCCCTGGAATGGCCGGTCATCAGGCAGCTTCGTACCGGCGACGTCTTCGGGCGTGGTCCGGCGGTCACCTCACCCACCACACGGGCGGTGACGCCGCGTACCGCGACCGCTGATCGTGTGGTGCAAAGCGTCTGCCCGTTCTGTGCAGTGGGCTGTGGGCAGAAGGTGTACGTCAAGGACGGGCGGGTCACGCAGATCGAGGGCGACCCCGACTCGCCGATCTCGCGCGGGCGGCTGTGCCCTAAGGGCGCGTCGAGCGAGCAACTGGTCAACAATCCGATGCGGCAGCGCAAGATTCGCTATCGCGCGCCGTACGCCACCGAGTGGGCCGACCTCGACTTGGACACCGCGATCGACATGATCGCCGACCGGTTCGTCGAATCCCGCCGTCGCACGTGGCAGGACACCGACGAGCAGGGGCGGGTGCTGCGTCGAACGATGGGCATCGCGTCGCTGGGCGGCGCAACGCTGGACAATGAAGAGAACTATCTGATCAAGAAGCTCTTCACCGCGGCGGGCGCCATCCAGATCGAGAACCAGGCGCGCATATGACACTCCGCCACCGTTCCCAGTTTGGGAGCTTCCTTTGGACGCGGCGGCGCGACGCAATCACTTCAGGACATGGCCAACGCCGATTGCATCGTGCTCATCGGCGGAAATATGGCCGAGGCACATCCGGTCGGATTCCAGTGGGTCGTCGAAGCACGATCACGCGGCGCCCGGGTGATCCACGTCGACCCGCGGTTCACCCGCACCTCGGCCAACGCCGATAAGCACATCTCGATCCGCGTCGGGTCCGACGTCGTGCTGCTCGGTGGCCTGATCAACTACATGCTCACCCACGAGCGGTACTTCCGGGAATACGTTGTCGCATATACGAATGCCGCGACGATCGTCAACGACGAGTACCGCGACACCGAGGATCTCGGCGGTCTGTTCTCCGGATTCGATCCCGAGACCGGCCAATACGATCCGTCGACGTGGGCGTACGCCGAGCCCGACGGCGGGCGTGTCGAGTCCCCGTCGGGTGATGAACACGGGTCTGATCAACGCGAAGCATCGGCATCGGAGCGGGCCGTCGGTGAGGAGCACGGCTCGGGCGGACCGGCACTCGAGCATGCCCACGTGCTGCGCGACGAGTCGTTGGAGAACCCGCACACCGTATTTCAGGTTCTCAAGCGTCACTTCTCGCGGTACACCGCGGAGATGGTGCGCGATATGTGTGGCATTTCCATCGACGAGTTCACGTATCTGGCCGAGTCGATCGCGAACAACTCGGGCCGCGAACGTACCACCTGCTTCGGCTATGCCACCGGTTGGACGCAGCACACCCTCGGCGCCCAATTCATCCGCACCGCAGCGATTTTGCAGTTGCTCATGGGCAACGTCGGGCGGCCCGGCAGTGGCATCATGGCGTTGCGCGGACACGCGAGCATCCAGGGTTCCACCGACATCCCAACGCTGTTCAACCTGCTGCCCGGGTACCTTCCGATGCCGTCGGCGGGCAAACACGACACTCTCACCGACTACCTCGCCGCTGTGGGATCGCCTCAGCAGAAAGGCTATTGGGCATACTCCGACACCTACATGGTGAGCCTGCTCAAAGCGTGGTTCGGTGACGCCGCGACTGCCGAGAATGACTGGTGCTACGACTATTTGCCGCGACTCGACGGCCCAGCGGGTACCTATCAGACGACGGTCAACATGCTCGCCGACGAGGTTGAGGGCTACTTTGTGCTGGGCCAGAATCCGGCCGTCGGATCCGCCAACGGGAGGCAGCAGCGGCAGGCGATGAGTCATCTGAAATGGCTTGTGGTGCGCGATTTGAACATGATCGAGTCGGCGACGTGGTGGAAGGAAGGGCCCGAAATCTCCTCAGGTGAGTTGCGGACCGAGGACATCGGCACCGAGGTGTTCTTCATGCCGGCCGCCACCCACGTCGAGAAGGCCGGGTCGTTCACCCAGACCCAGCGGATGGTGCAGTGGCGGCATCAGGCCGTGCAACCGCCCGGCCAGGCACAGAGCGAGCTGGACTTCTTCTACGAACTGGGCCAACGGATTCGGGCGAGGCTGGCCGATTCGGACGACGAACGGGACCGCCCGCTGCTCGACATGACCTGGGACTACCCACTCGACGAACACGGCAAGCCCGAACCGGAGTCAGTGCTCTCGGAGATCAACGGCTACTTCACATCTGGGCCGAACGAGGGGGAGAACCTGACGTCGTACACACAGATGAAAGCCGACGGTTCGACGGCGGGTGGTTGCTGGATCTACACCGGCGTCTATGCGAACGCCACCAACCAGGCCGCTCGACGCGTGCCGCATGGTGGCGATTCGGTGAGCCAGCACGAGTGGGGCTGGGTGTGGCCGGCGGATCGTCGCATCCTGTACAACCGGGCGTCGGCCGACCCCGACGGCAACCCGTGGAGCGAACGCAAACGCTACCTCTGGTGGGATACCAAGGCGCGCAGGTGGGTTGGCGACGACGTCCCCGATTTCCCCGTCGACAAGGCGCCCGACGACGCCGGCGACCCGACGCTCGGTGGTGCCGAGGGCCTCTCGGGTGTGGACCCGTTCATCATGCAATCCGACGGCAAGGGTTGGCTTTTCGCGCCGAAGGGTCTCGTCGACGGTCCGTTGCCGGCGCACTACGAGCCGCAGGAGTCGCCGGTGGCCAACGCGCTGTACCCACAGCAGCAGGCTCCGGCGCGAATCATCTTCGCCCGCAACGATAATCTCGACGCGCCGAGCGCCGGTACCCCTGGCGTCGAGGTGTATCCGTACGTCTTCACCACCTATCGGCTCACCGAGCATCACACGGCCGGTGGGATGAGCCGGTGGTCGCCGTATCTGGCGGAGTTGCAGCCGGAGATGTTCTGCGAGGTGTCACCGGCGTTGGCGGCCGAACGTGGCCTGGTCAATGAGGGATGGGCGACGATCATCTCGCCCCGTTCGGCGATCGAGGCGCGGGTGCTGGTCACCGATCGGGTGAAGACGCTGCGTATCAACGGACGCGACGTCCATCAGGTGGGCTTGCCCTACCATTGGGGTGTGGGCAGTGACGCCGTGGTCAGCGGTGACGCCGCGAACGATCTGATCGGCGTCACGTTGGATCCCAATGTCCAGATCCAGGAGTCGAAGGTCGGGTCGTGCGAGGTGATCGCGGGACGACGCCCGCAAGGGCAGGCGCTGCTGGATCTGGTCCGCTCCTATCAGGAACGCGCCGGCGTGACCGTTCAGACCGACAACGTGCGCCTCACCGCTCCGGGACGCGAAATCATCTATCCACCAATAGATTCCGATGATCCGGACGGAGAAGGATTCACCCGATGGTGAGGAAGGCGAGATGAGTCATCAACTGTCGGGTCCCACTGATCCAAGCGCCGACGCACACTGGGGTGACGCCGAACAGTCGCGGAAGGGATTCTTCACCGATACGTCGATCTGCATCGGCTGCAAGGCCTGCGAAGTGGCGTGCAAGGAATGGAATCAGAATCCGCGCGATGGTGATCTCGAGCTGACCGGGATGTCGTACGACAACACCGTGGCACTCGGCGCCAGCACTTGGCGGCACGTGGCGTTCATCGAGCAGGACCGCGAGCGCATCGAGATCGCCCGCGAATCCGGCCGTGCCCTGGTTGGTTTGGGGATGCCGTCGATGCCGGGGGCGCCTACCGCTGGTGATCTCGATACGGCCTCGGCTGGCGCTTCGGCCTACTCGATCAGCGATGAAACCACCGCTGGTCGAGAAGAACCGCTAACCGCTGGTCGAGTAGGTACCGGAGCGCTAGCGGAGGAACCGTATCGAGACCACACCCCACCCGACACTCCTGAGTTCCGCTGGCTCATGTCGTCAGACGTCTGCAAACACTGCACCCACGCCGGCTGCCTCGATGTGTGCCCGACCGGCGCGCTGTTCCGAACCGAATTCGGCACCGTCGTGGTGCAACACGACGTCTGCAACGGGTGCGGAACCTGCGTCGCCGGATGCCCGTTCGGGGTGGTGGAACGTCGCGCCGACGGCACCGTCGAACCCACCACCCGCGAGGGGCAACGGAAGGGTGAGCAGCCACCGGTGCCCAAACGTGGTGTGGCACAGAAATGTACGCTCTGCTACGACCGCCTCGTCGACGACGAGACACCGGCCTGCGCCAAAACCTGCCCGACGACATCGATCAAGTTCGGCGACCATGACGGCCTCGTCGAAACCGCACGCGAACGAGTGGCACAGTTGCATGCACAGGGTATGACCGAGGCGCGCCTGTACGGTGCCAATCCCAACGACGGCGTTGGTGGAACCGGCTCGGTGTTCCTGTTGCTCGACGAGCCCGAGGTCTACGGCCTGCCACCGGACCCGCGGGTGTGCACCGCCGATCTCCCGTCGATGTACAAGCGCGCCGGCCTGGCTGCCCTGGGAATGGTTGCCGCTGCAGCCATTTCGTTCATTGCGGGCGGACGATGACATCGGAGTTCGACGGCTACCGTCCACCCTCTGAGCCGCGCCGCCGCCGGTGGGGCGGCAAGAAGCGGCGTCGTGGCGGCGGACAGATGCTCGCCGACGGCAGCCGCGAGATGTCGATGGTGCCCGACGTCGAGTTCAGGAAGACAAGCGAATTCAAGAAGGCAGGCGAGTTCGAGGAAGCTGGCGAATTCGACTCGTACTACGGGCATAACGTCGTCAAGCCGGCGCCGTGGGGTCATGAGGTGGCCGCGTACTTGTTCCTCGGCGGCGTGGCCGGCGGGTCGGGTGTGCTGGCTGCTGGAGCGCATCTCACCGGCCGAAAGCAATTGCGACGCAACGCCCGGTTGGGTGGTATGGGTGCGCTCGGGCTCGGTGCGGTTGCGTTGGTCGCCGATCTCGGTCGGCCGGATCGCTTCTACAACATGTTGCGGACGTTCAAGGTGACCTCACCGATGAGCGTGGGGTCGTGGATCTTGTCGGCCTTTGGTGGTGCCTTCGCAGTAGGATTCGCGGCCGAGGCGGATCGCCTTCTCGGCGAACGACTTCCGTTGGGTCCGTTGCGAAAAGTGCTGCAGATAGCCGAGACGCCGAGCACTCTCGCGGCGGGCGCGATCGGTCCGCCGTTGGCGGTATATACGGCGGTGCTGTTGTCCGACACCGCGACTCCGACGTGGAATGCGATGCATCGCGATCTTCCATTCGTGTTCGTCAGCTCGGCGAGCCTGGCGGCGAGCGGGTTGGCGATGGTGACCACCCGGCCGTCGGAAACCGGACCGGCCCGCGCGCTGGCGGCCATCGGAGTCGTCGGCGACATTGCCGCGATGAAGTACATGGAGTCCCGGATGGATCCTGTTGCGGCCGAACCACTGCATCATGGGACGGCCGGCACACTGCTGAAGTGGAGCGAACGTCTCGCCTTCGCTGGTGGTCTCGGCGCGGTGTTCTTCGGTCATCGGCGTAGTGCCGCAATCGTTTCCGGGTTGAGCCTGCTCACCGCGTCGGCCTTCACCCGCTTCGGGGTCTTCGACGCCGGCATCGAATCCGCCAAGAATCCGCGCTACACCATCGAACCGCAGAAGCGTCGGCTGGCCGAGCGTCGAGCGCGGGGGATCGTCGACGATTCAATCACCACGGCGGAGTGAAGTACAGGCTGAGCGATTACGCAGGGGTCATGTGCCGATTGCGGCGCTGTGCCGAATCGAGTTGGCACAGCCTCGGTAGGAGAGCGTCCTAGCGACGATTATCGGTCCGGCGTTGCGCTCCTACCGAGGTTGTGTCATGAGATCAGCGAACGTGACAACAAGTGGCTGTGCGGACTAGCTGATCGTAAGGTTCACGTCCCGCGAGATCATGAACCCGTGATCGCCTCGCCAGCAGGCGATTCCGTCGGTCGTCGAGGTGCAGGCGTCACCGCGCACCATGATCGTCTGGCCGTACTCCAGCACCTTCATCTTCTCGGCTGAGTAGATTCCTTGGTTGGTGCAGAAGTGAATCGTCGACTGCTCAATGCGGACCGCGTACGTGTTGTTGGCCGTATTGAGGCAGGTCTGGTTTCCGGGTCCGGGTACGGATTTCCTTGTTTGGCAACCGAATTGCAGGATCGGAACTGATTCGCTCGGCCGGATCGCGCACCAGACGTTGCCCGACGGAGATTGGAAGGTGAATTCGTCGGGAGCTACTTGGAAATCGCGGGCATCGACGTTGGCGTCGTCGCGGTTCGGACGTCGCGGGATGGTGACGCCCGCGGTGTCGACGGTTGTGGTGGTGACTTGCGGGCTGGTCTGCTCGGTGCCCGTGTTACCCGCCGCGTCGCCGGGCTGGTTTGCCACGGTCGACGTGACGGTGGCGGTCGACGTCGTGACTGGTTGATCTGAACCGTTTGGGCTACAGGCCCCCAGAACGAGGACGCCCGCGGCGACGGCGGCCAGTGTGCCGGCAAGACGAATGCGGTGAGACGACATGGAGATCTCCTTGGTGCGCAGGTGGACGCTGACGCGTTGCTATGGGAGAAGTCGTCGTCGGGGATGACGTCGTTAACGCGGATCGGTCAGCTGAATGACTCGGTGGAGGGCGCTGTCGATGGGGTGGTGGGCGTTGTGGACGCGGTGGAGGGCGCCGTGGATGGGAGTGAGGGCGCCGTGGATGGGAGCGAGGGCGCCGTCGATGGGGTGGTGGGCGCTGTGGACTCGGTGGAGGGCGCTGTCGATGGGGTGGTGGGCGCCGTCAACGAATGGTGATCCCCGAACCGGCCACGGTCTCGCCGATCACCGGATAGCCCGGCACCTCGCCGACCAGCAACAACCCACCGGAGGTCTGGGCGTCGGCGAGGAACAGCAGGTCGTCGTCGGTGATGCCGGGACCGGTCCTCAGGTGCGGCGCCACCCAGTCGAGGTTGCGTCGGGTGCCGCCCGAGACGAAGCCGTCGCGCAGCGCGTCGAGGGAGCCGTCGACGGCGGGCACCGCCGCACGGTCGATGACCGCACCCACCCCCGACGCACGACACACCTTGTGCAGATGGCCGAGCAATCCGAAGCCGGTGACGTCGGTACCCGCGCGCACCCCAGCGGCGAGCGCGGCCTCCGCAGCATCCCGGTTGAGCGCCATCATCGACTCCACCGCCGCGTCGAACACCTCGCCGGTCTGCTTATGCCGATTGTTGAGCAGCCCGACGCCGATCGGTTTGGTCAGCGTGATCGGCAACCCGGCCACCGCGGCGTCGTTGCGGATCAACCGGTCCGGATGCGCCACTCCGGTCACCGCCATCCCGTACTTGGGTTCCGGATCGTCGATGGTGTGCCCGCCGATCACCGGACAACCCGCCTGCGCGCCGACGTCGAGCCCGCCCCGCAGCACCTCGGTCATCAGCTCCAACGGCAGCGTCCCCCGCGGCCAGCCGACCAGATTGATCGCCACCACCGGCGTGCCGCCCATCGCGTAGATGTCGGACAGCGCGTTGGCCGCGGCGATCGCGCCCCAGGTGTAGGCATCGTCGACGACGGGGGTGAAGAAGTCGGCGGTGGAGAGCACCGCGAGGTCGTCGCGCACCCGGACCGCGGCGGCATCGTCACCGTCGTCGAGCCCGACGATGATGTCGCCGCCCTGCTGGCCGGTGAGCCCGGCGACGGCCTGCTCCAACTCGCCGGGCGGGATCTTGCAGGCACAACCGCCGCCGTGCGCGTAGCCGGTGAGGCGGACAGATGTGGGGCTCGCTGCCTGGACTTCTGACGAGGCGCTCATGATCCCACCCTACGAGCCCCGGCTACGAGAGCCGATCGTTTACGGTGGAACACCATGGAGGCGTCCGGGTCCTGGTGGGCTCCCCGGTCTTCAAAACCGGTGAGGTCGAGTATCTCGGCCTGGCGGGTTCGATTCCCGTCCGCCTCCGCCACATGTCGATTGCTGCCGAGGCTCGAGGAGGCGCCGTGAGCATCTTCGATCCGCGCCGCAACATCCCGCGCACCGACACGTTGTTGGCGTTGGAACCGGTCGTCGACGCCCGACAACGCCTGGGCGACAGCCATGTTCGGGACGTCATCCGACGCATCACCGACGACGCGCGTGCCGGCCAGATCCCCGTCGACGAGGTGCAATCACGGGTGCTCGACGCCCTGCGCGACCGCCCGTCGACGACGCTACGAGCGGTCCTCAACGCGACCGGAGTGGTGGTGCACACCAACCTCGGGCGCGCCCCGCTCTCGGCTGCAGCGCTCGACGCGGTGATCGCCGCGTCCGGCTACGTCGACGTGGAACTCGACCTCGACACCGGTACCCGATCCAAACGCGGCCGCGCCACCAAAGCTGCACTGCTGGCGGCATGCCCGGCCGCCGAGGATGCGCTGATGGTGAACAACGGTGCGGCAGCGATGGTGTTGGCCACCACCGCACTCGCCGCGGGCCGCGAGGTGATCATCAGTCGCGGCGAGATGATCGAGATCGGCGCCGGATTCCGGCTCACCGACCTCATCGAATCCACCGGCGCCCGGCTACGTGAAGTCGGCACCACCAACCGCACCCACCTGCGTGACTACGCTGCTGCGATCAACACCGCTGCGATCAACACCGCTGCACTCAGCGATGCCGGAACCGGATGCGTTCTCAAGGTGCACCCCAGCAACTTTCGGGTCGAAGGGTTCACCACTGCCGTCGACGTCGCCGACCTCGCCGAGTTGGCCGCTGAACGGGGCGTCCCCCTGGTCGCGGACATCGGAAGCGGCCTACTCACCCCCGACCCGACGATCCCCGACGAACCCGATGCCACCACCTGGCTCGACGCCGGGGCCGACGTCGTGATCGCCAGTGGCGACAAACTTCTCGGCGGACCGCAGGCAGGCATCCTGCTCGGCCGCGCGGAGATCATCGGGCGTCTCGCCCGGCACCCACTCGCCCGGGCGGTGCGGGCGGACAAGTTGGCTCTCGCGGCGATGGAAGCCACCCTGGCCGGTGGGCAGGCGCCGGTATCGCAGTATCTGCACGCCGATGCCGACGCGCTCCGAGCCCGCACCGACAGGTTGGCGCACCGACTCAACGTCGAGGTGGTGGCCCACGACGGTCGCGTCGGCGGTGGCGGAGCACCGGGAGTTCCGTTGCACGGCTGGGCACTTCGGTTACCCGAGCAGATCGCGAAGTCGTTGCGAACCGGTGATCCCGCGGTCTTGCCGCGCGTACACGACGGCGCGTGCCTCATTGACCTGCGCTGCGTGCCGCCCGACGACGACGAGCGGCTCGGCGAGGCGATCGCGCGTGCACTCGGCTGACCAGGCGGCCCGTTCGTACGTGGTGGCGACCGCCGGTCACGTCGATCACGGCAAGAGCACCCTGGTCCGCGCGCTCACCGGCATCGAGCCGGACCGGTGGGAAGAGGAACGACGTCGCGGTCTGACCATCGACCTCGGATTCGCCTGGACCACACTGCCATCCGGCGCAGACCTGGCCTTCGTTGACGTTCCCGGTCATGAACGATTCCTCGGCAACATGCTTGCCGGACTCGGCCCGGTACCGGTGGTGATGTTCGTCGTCGCGGCCGACGAGGGCTGGCGTGCGCAATCCGGCGACCATCGGGATGCGCTCGCGGCGTTGGGAATCGACCGAGGAATCATCGTCATATCGCGTGCCGACCGCGCCGCGCCGGAACGCATAGACGAGGTAATTGACTCTGTCCGAGCCGAATTGGCGTCCACTGGACTGTCCGACGCGCCGGTCGTAGCGGTGTCGGCGATGACGGGCGACGGGATCGACCGGCTGCGGACAACCCTCGATGACGTCCTCGCCGCACAGGCGCCAGCCACCACGAGCGGCCCGATCCGATTCTGGGTGGATAGATCGTTCTCGGTGACCGGCGCGGGAACTGTTGTGACAGGCACACTCTCGGCCGGGAGCATCAGGCGCGACGACGCGCTGGAGGTCCTCGGCGCCGACGGTGTGCGGCAGGTGAGCGTTCGAGGTCTGCAGAGTGAAGGCCGCACGCTCTCGGTGGCTCGCCCGGTCAGCCGGATTGCGATCAACCTGCGCGGCATCGGCGCCGACGATCTGGCCCGGGGCGACGTTCTGGTGACACCCGGCAGCTGCCGAACAACGTCGGTGGTCGACGTCCGACGAACCAGCGGTCGGGTACTCACCGACGCACCCGAGCAGATCAGCGTCCACGTCGGCACCGCGTCGATTCCCTCACACCTGCGGCCCTTCGACGACGACCACGCCCGTGTGACCCTCGACCGACCCGTACCACTGGCCCTCGGCGACCGGATCATCCTGCGCGAACCGGGCGTCGCGATCCTGGCCGGTGCGCAGGTCCTCGACGCCGACCCGCCCCCGCTCCGACGCCGCGGCGCCGCTGCGGAGCGGCGAGAAGTGTTGAGTACGTTGACCACCCGAGGTGACGCGGCCGCCGAGGTCGCGCGGCGTGGTGCTGTCGAACTCACGTACCTCACCGCGCTCGGCGTCGCGCGGCCCGACGCTCCGCCGCCTGCCGGGGTCCGGGCCGTCGGCTCCTGGTGGGTCGACGACGCGGTGTTCACCACGTGGACCGAGCGTCTGCGAAGCGAGGTGAACCGCACGCATCGGCAGGATCCGCTGGCAATCGGTCTGTCCCGCAACGCTGTTCAGGAACTCGTCGGTGTGCCATCCGCCGACCTCGTCGATGCGGTGGTCGTCGCGTCCGGCGTCGACGAGGTTGATGGATACCTTGCCGCACCGGACCGGGACACCGATCTCGGCCCGGCCGAGGACGCGGTTGCCGCGCTGGAACGTCGACTCGCGCAGCGCCCCTTCGACGCCCCCGAAGCCGACGACCTCACCGCGCTCGGACTCGGCAGCCGAGAGTTGGCCGCCGCCGAGCGGGCCAAGCGCCTACTTCGGCTCGGCGACGGGATCGTGGTGCTGCCATCGGGGCCGGCGCTCGCGATGCGGACCCTGGCCGGCCTCGATCAACCGTTCACCACCAGCGGCGCCCGTCAGGCGCTCGGCACCACCCGGCGCGTGGTCATTCCGCTGCTCGAGCACCTCGACGGCCGGGGCTGGACCCGACGTATCGACGCCGGCCACCGGGAAGTGGTGCGCCGATCGTGACTGGTCAGGCACCCGAACTCGACTGCATGCCGCATGCCTTGTTCGCGAGGCGGCACGCCCCCACGCCGTAGGGTGTCACTCATGGACGTCAAGCGGCTGCGGATTCTGCGTGAATTCGCCGATCGCGGGTCGGTCGCGGCAGTCGCCGAGGCGATGCACATGACGCCGTCGGCGGTCAGCCAGCAACTCAAAGTCCTTGCGCGCGAAGCCGGCGTCACCCTGCTCGAACAGGATGGCCGCAACATCCGGCTCACCGACGCCGGACACGCGCTGGTGCTGCGCGCCGACGACGTCATCGCCGCCGTCGAGCGGGCCCGCGAAGAGATGGCGTCCTACCGGTCGGGGCATCCATCGGTGCGGTTGGCGATGTTCCCGTCGGGCGCCACGCTGCTGCTGCCCGAGTTGTTGAAGGCCGCCTCGGAAGCCGAGATCGACGTGCACGCCACACATCTCGACGTCGGCTACCCCGACGCCCCACCCGCGCTGGCCGACCACGACGTCGTCGTCACCCACCGCGACGAGCGCACCGCGTCGGTGCGCCTGCCCAGAGTGGCCGTCACCGAACTCATGCGTGAGCCGCTCGACGTCGTCGTGAGCCCCACTTCGCCGTTCGCGCAGCAGGATTCGGTCCTCGTCGAAGATCTCGCGGACAGCGACTGGATCAGCGTCGAAGGCGGTTTCCCGGTCGACGATGTGCTGCTCTCGATCTCGGCGGTAACCGGAGTCGCGCCGCGCGTCACGCAGCGGATGCTGGACTTCACCACCATCGAGGCGCTCGTGGCGGCTGATCAGGGCATCGCGCTGATACCGCGGTTCGCGGTCCGGCATCCCGGCGTCCGGCGACTCGAGTTACGTGGGGTTCGGGCGGCCCGCGTGTACGAGGCGTTGACCCGCCCGAATCCGCGGGGTGCGGTGGCTGCTGTGGTCGAACGTCTCGTCGGCATCGCACAGGCCGCAACCGGGGAATGACGGGCAGGAAAATGATGGCAGGGGAGGATGATGGACGGCACACCACTGGCGTGTGAATCGATGCCCGACGCGTGGGGCGCACTCGACCGCGTGCAGCGACTGACGTATGAGACCGTCAGCGGCACAGGCGAACCCGCCGTCGCCGAGGCGATCATCCGGACACCGCCTGGCCCGGCCCCCGAACGTGGCTGGCCGGTGGTCGCCTGGGATCACGGGACGTCGGGCATCGGGCAGCAGTGCGGGCTCACCGGGTCACCCGAGATCGAAGCGAACACCGCGCTGGTGATCAAACGACTCAACACCGCCGGATTCGCCGTGGTCGCGCCCGACTATCTGGGCTTGAGTCCGGCGTCGCCTGGCCCACATCCGTACCTGCACAGCAGATCCGAGGCCACCGCGACCATCGACGCGGTACGCGCGGCCCGGATCGCGATGCCCGATCTGGGCGCCGAATGGGCGGTGGCCGGCGAATCGCAGGGCGGGCATGCCGCGTTGGCGACCGCCCATCAGGCCACCCGACGCGCCCCCGACCTCGACTTCCGTGGCACGGTCGCGGTATCCCCGGCGTCGAACATCGAGACCGTTTTCCGACGGGTCCGGCCGGGCGGCCGTCCGATCCCGCTGTTTCCGGTCGGCAGTTTCGCCGCGGTGCTGACCGGCATGACCGTCGGCCAATCCGACGTCGACGTGCGCGACTATCTCTCGCCCGACGGCCTGCGTATCATCGACGCGATTGCCGATACCTGCAGTCCCGCTTGGACATCGGTGGTCGGCGAGCTGACCGCCGCCGACCTGGTGAGCAAGCCGCTGGCGACACCGGAGTTTGCCGACGCGCTGCGCCGCTACATGAAGGTCGAGACCTCCGGTTACGACGCGCCGATCCTCATCGTGCACGGCCTACGCGACGTTCGGGTTCCGCTGCCCCTCACTCTCGCCCTGTTGGCCCAATTGCGGAGGGGTGGAACACGATTCAAGTTCCGGCTCGTCGACGCCAGCCATGACGACTTGCTGTTGGTCAAGGGCGGACTCGACATCGCGGTCACTTACCTGGACACCATTCTCGGCTCAAGCGGTGCAACGGAACTCGAGATGTGACATGGCCGGGATGCGTCGATCTGAGTGAGCGTCACGGTGTCAGGACAGTGGGCCGGGTGCGGCAGGTGGTCCCACCGTTCCGCTGCGCAACATGCGTTCGCGCAGCGCGTCGTAGATCGGAGGCGAATCGGCCACGCGCGCAACGATCATCGCCACACCGGTGCCGACCAGCATGGGGATGGTCGCGCCGGTGACGGCGGTCATCTCGATGGCCAGGACGATCCCGGTGAACGGCGCCTGCACCACCGCGGCGAACAGGGTGGTCATTCCGACCAGCGCCAGGGCGATCCGCAGATCGGTGTGCAGGCCGGGCACGGCCACGGCGACCAGTTCGTTGAACAAGAAGCCCGACAATGTGCCGAGCGCGAGGATCGGGGCGAACAGGCCGCCGGGCGTTCCCGCCGAATACGACAGCGGGCCGGCGACGAACCGGAACGCGATCAGGCCCAACAGCCCGACGATCGCAAAGGAATGACCGAACAGCAGGTCCTGGGACAGTCCGTCGCCGCCGCCGGCGCTGAGCGGATTCAGATACAGCGCCGCGCCGATGATCGCGCCGATCGCCGCGGCCTTGACGATCGGGGACACTGACGTCACTTGGTCGAAGAGACTCATGCATCCGAGGATTGTTCGCGTGTAAGCGACGCCGATCAGCCCCATCACCAGCCCGAACACCGCGAAGATGGGCAACGTGGTGAGGGCCGGCGCGCCGATCTGCTCCACAACGAAGTCGGGGTGATCGCCCAGGATGAGGCGACTACAGCCGACCGCGGTCGCGGCGGCGAACATGGTTGCGACGGTGTCGCGGACGCGGACGCGCTTGGTGACCTCTTCGAACACGAAGATCGTCGCCGATACCGGCGCATTGAAGGCGACGGCAAGGCCGGCACCGGAGAGCACGGTCTGTAGTTCGCGGACCTCGCGGATGGTGACTCGGGCGTAGCGGCCGACGGCCGCGCCGATCGCGGCGGCCATGTGTACCGTCGGACCTTCCCGGCCGAGCACGAGTCCGCCGAGCCCGATGGAGACCAGACCGCCGACGAATCGGGCCGGCACCACCCTCAGCGGCGGCGGATCGGCCTGTCCGCGATCAACCGCCTCGACGTGCTGAATTCCGCTTCCGGCCGAGAGCGGTACCCATCGCCCGATTCCGGCTCCCACCGCGGCAGCAGCGGCTGACACCGCGATCGGGATCAGCCATCCGAGAGTGATCCCGTGCGACCACTGGAACAGGTCGATGCGGACGGAGTCGAGACGCTCCAGGCACCAGCGGAATCCGCCGCCGACGAACCCGGCGACCACCCCGGCGATGAGCGCGAGAACCGGGACGCGGATGATCTCGAACACCGACGACGACGCGGCATCAGCCGAATCGGCATCACCCGAACCCGGGTCGGTCGATTCCGCATCATCAGCCATCTGCCGACATCAGCCCTTCCGTGAACGCACCCCGCTCACGCAAAAGACTAGATGCCGACCGACTCGATCAGTCGGATTACTCCGAGGTCGGCTGTGCGGCGATCTCGGCGCGCACGGCGTCCATGTCGAGTTCCTCGACCTTGCCGATGAGCTCCTCGAGCTGGGCCGCGGGCAGCGCGCCGGCCTGGTTGAACACCAGCACGCCGTCGCGGAAGGCCATCAGCGTCGGGATCGAGCGGATCCCGAAACCGGCGGCGAGCTGCTGCTCGGCCTCGGTGTCGACCTTGCCGAACACGATGTCGGAATGCGTCTCGGACGCCTTCTCGAACACCGGTCCGAACTGCCGGCACGGTCCGCACCAGCTCGCCCAGAAGTCGAGCAGCACGATGCCGTCGCTGTTGATGGTGTCGTTAAAGGTGTCCAGGGTGATCTCACGGGTAGCCATGCGTCTATCAACCCCTCACCCCATGCGGTAAATTCCGGCCGCGCTACTGCTGCACCCGGATGGCCGGCGGCGACCACGATCCGGTGAGCACGGAATGCCTGGGTGCGTACAAGCGCAGCGTCACGCCCAACGGGCCGTCGGGGCAGGGGAGCCAGTTGGCGACCTTGTCCGGCCCGGGGTTGGCGTGCTGCATCCAGATGTCGAGGGAGCCGTCGTCGTTGTAGCGCATCGGGTCACGATCCCCGATGGCGAATCGGTCCAGTTCATTGGCCGATTGGAAGCCTTCGGCGTCGTACATGGTGACCGACCAGAACGCGTCCACCGGCGGCAGTTCGTCGGCGTCGAAGTGCAGCACGTAGTTCGACGCACCTGTCAATGGTCGCCCGTCGGCGTCGGCGACGTTGAGCGGGTAGACCGCATCTTCGGCCGGGTTGGCGCCGAGCCCGCCCAGGCAGACCCGCGCGCGCGTCAGGTAGTTGTTGCCGTAGACGCCGATCGACTCGGTCATGACGTTCCACCCGTTCACTCGGCGGCCGACGCCCGACAGGTCACTGATGGTGGCCAACGCCGCGGCGGCACCGCGCTCGATCTGCGCCCGCTCATCGGCGTCGAACTTCTCGGCGTCGAAGTCCTGTCCCGGAACCAGGCCGAGGTTGGCGATGCGCGCGATGATCGACTGATCGGTGAGGTGCGGTGCGTCGACCTTGAGTATGTCGGCGGCGAGGGCGAAGAAGTCCAGTGCAGCCATCTCGTTGACCTGACGCAGCGGCTCGGCAGCCGGGTCGACGTCATCACGGGGCGGTTCCGGTGTCCAACCGGTGGAAACGGCGGTCGCGAAGCCGTCCTGGAACTTTCCGACGACGTCATAGTCCGACGGGCCGTTGGTCTGGGTCCGCCCGATCACCCAGACGTGCATGGTCGGTGATTCGATGACGACGCAGTCGGCGTCGGACGTGGCGACCTCGCCGGAAAAGTTGGGTGGCACAACAAGATAACTCTGCGCCTCGGTTCCGGTGGTGCGCTTGCCCGGTGCGGCGAAGACGTCGGTCCACATGTCCAGCATCGGCAGCATGTAGTAGCGGTCGTCGCTGTCGGGGACATCGATGCGCACCGGACCGCCGGTCAGATCGAGCCACATCGACGAGTAGAGGGTGTCGAAGTTGGGCCGGACGACCGCGCGGAAATCAGCTGCCGGGAAAGCGCGCAGGTGCGTGAATTCGTTGGCCGGACCGAACGGCGTGTCCGCGGCGCACAGCGTCTGCTGGCGTCGGGACAGTTCCATCGTGACCAGCGGATACAGGTACGTGTACGCCTCGGTGGCCAGGGTTTCCAGGTCGTCGGAGAGTGTGCTCATGGCGCACAGCATGCCGCCGGCCCGAGGCTGTCCGGCTCACCCTGATCGGGTGATGCTCGTCGGCGGTGACGGTGGCATCGTCGAAGCATGGACGCTGCCACCAGAGTGGGATCGGGGACCGAGGTGCGATTGGGCACCAGAGTGGAATCGGGACGAGCCGCCCGGCTGCGGGTGTCGCCGGACGCTCTGGGTGTAATCGCCGACGAGGTGCTCGCCGACGACAGCAACCGCGACGCCACCGGATTGTTGCTGCGGCAGGCCGAGTCTCGCGTCCCCTCCCTGATCCCGATCCGCCACGGCCGGATGGCGCGCACCGCGTTCACGTTCTATCGCGGTGCGGCGCTGATCATGGCCGACGACCTCGCGAGAACGCCCAACAGTGGTCTCACAGTGCAGCTATGCGGCGACGCGCACCTCAGCAACTTCGGCTTCTTCGCCACCCCGGAACGTCGACTTGCCTTCGACGTCAACGACTTCGACGAGACCTATCCCGGTCCTTTCGAGTGGGATGTGAAGCGGTTGGTCGCCAGTCTCGTCGTCGCCGGCCGTGACAACGGCTTCGGGCGCAAGGAGGCCAGGAAGGTCGCGCGGGCAGCGGCGCAGGAATATCGCGAGACGATGACCGCACAGGCCGAATTGGGCACGCTGGCTTGCTGGTACAGCCACGCCGAGCCCACTGATCGGCTGGTCGCGATCCGAAAACTCGTCGACGAGTCAACCGTCGCAGAGGTGCGCAAACAGATTCGCAAGGCGTGGCGTCGGGACAGCGAACAAGCCCTGAGCAAGCTCACCACCGTCGTCGACGGCAGGATCGGATTCGTCAGTGCGCCACCGTTGATCGCGCCTCTCGAGGAGATCGTCCCCGAGGATGCCATCGGGGAGATGTATGCCCAATTGCAGCACCGCCTGGCGTCTTTCCGGTCGACGATGGCGCCGCATCACCGGGTTCTGCTCGACAAGTTCGAGTTCGTGCGGATGGCCAGAAAGGTCGTCGGCGTGGGCAGCGTCGGAACCCAGGCGTGGGTGCTGCTCCTGCGTGGCAAGGGTGACGACGATCCGCTTCTGTTGCAGGCCAAGGAAGCTCAGCGATCGGTCCTCGCCGACTACGTCGAAGGACCTCAGTACGCCAACGAGGGCGAGCGGGTGGTGTTCGGGCAGCGACTCACCCAGGCGGTCAGCGACGTGTTCCTCGGGTGGGACTCCGGCCCCGGCTACGACGGTACGGTCCGCGATTTCTATCTCCGGCAGTTGCGAGATGCCAAGGGGTCCATCCTGATCGAGGCCCTCGGGCCGACGGCGCTGTCAGCCTACGGGCGGGCATGCGGTCGGGTGCTGGCCTTCGGACACGCCAGATCCGGAGACCCGGTGGCGATCAGCGAGTATCTCGGCGATACCGATGAATTCGACCGTGCCATGGGCACATTCGCCGATGCCTATGCGCGCCGCAACGAGCGTGACCACGCGGCGTTCACCGCGGCCATCGATCAGGGTCTGATCGCCGCCGAGATGGGCGTCTGACGCCGGCGTCGGTCGTCGTCGGATCGCTCCCGCTCAGGATTCATGCCGCTCAGGACTCCTGGCGCCCTTGTTCATGGCTTCTGGGTTCCTGATGCCCGGACTCCTGATGCTCGGAGTTCTGATATCCGGAGTCGCGGCGGCGGGCGATGGCCGCGGCCACCAGGTCCGATGCCGCCGGACGTTCGACGCCGCGAACCACGGGATGACCGATGACAGCTCGGCGCTCCCTGCGCCCGATACGTGCGGTCATGCCCACCTCGGTTCCGTCGGACTCGACCCGACTTCCTGTCACGAGTGTCCCGAACCATGCAGGTTGCGGCACCATTCGAGTCGGATGAAATCCTCAAATTCCCTGCCCGGTGGCGCTACGATCTGCGCGGGGGGACTGACGAAAGAGATCAGGTCTCCTCATGAACGGATCTGCCGGGCCGGTTCCGCCGGGTCTTCGTCTGCGGATCGCGCGGCCGGCCGTCCCGCCCGGATATATCCATCTCACCAGGGTCAATGATGCGTTCCGGGGTGGTGAACGTGGCCAGGTGGCGCTCGTCGTGGCCGGGCCCGGGTACGGGAAAACCCTCGCGGCGGCGGCGTGGTCGGAGCAGGTGAGTTCTGATCACCCGGTCGCGTGGCTCACCGCCGACGCCGGCGACTCGGTCGGATCCTTGTGGAGTGCGATTCTCGGGTCCGTCGCCGCGACCGGCGCCCTTGACGCGGAATCGGCACTCGCCCAGATCGTCCCCGGCGCCGGGTTCGGCGCCCCGGAGGTCGATCAGGTCGCCGACGGCATCGCCGCGCTGGACCACCCGCTGACCCTGGTGATCGACGAGATGCATCGAGTGGCGAACCCGGCGGTCCTCGAGACCGTGGCCCGGCTGATCGATCGGCGGCCCGAAGGCCTGCGGCTCATCCTGATCGGGCGGTCGATGCCACGACTGCGGCTGGAGAGGGCGCGGCTGGCCGGCGACCTGGTCGAGATCGACGCCGGCATGCTCGCGCTGACCCGAGATGAGGTGGCCCAGTTCTGCATGCGGACCGGTTCGCACCTCGCCGACGCCGACATCGACATCCTCCTCGACCGGACGCAGGGGTGGCCCGCGGGTATTCGGCTGGCCCTGTTGAGCGCTGCGCGTGGGGATCTGCACAAGAGCCTTCGACGCTTCGGTGGACGCGACGAGTTGGTGGCCGCCTACCTGCTCGAAGAGGTTTTGGAGCAGTTGCCACCCGCCGACCGACGCTTCCTGCTGGCGACCAGTGTGGTGTCGGTGATGACGCCGGATCTGGCTCGTGCGCTCAGCGGGCGCGATGACAGCCGTGCGGTCCTCGACCGCCTCGTCGCGAAGAACGCGCTCACCGTTCGCTGGGCGGACCGTCCGGACTGGTACACCTATCACCCGCTGCTGCGTGAGCTTCTGGCCGATCGGCTGGCCGCCGAGAACCCGGATATCCCCGACGTTCTGCACCGTCGTGCCGCCGAATGGGCGATGTCCCAAGGACATTGGGTGGTCGCAATCAGGCATTTCGCGGCTGCCCGCGATTGGGTGCGGGCGGCGGATCTGTTGGCCACCACCGCGGTTCCGCTGGTGCTCTCGACGCAGGCGCCCACACTCGAGGCGGCACTGGAACCCGCCGAGCGGGAATCGGAGGTACATCCGACGGCCGAGACCCTGTTGGCGGCCACCACCGGCGCGTTCCTGCGCGGCGATCACGACGCGATGATGCGAGCTGCGGATGACGCCATGCAGGCCTGGGCCGCTCGCCCCGACGACCCGTCGATCGCTACCAGCATTGTGTTCGCACTGGTCAGGATGGTCGGCGCGCGGGTCAATCATCTCGACGAAGTGGTGGAACGATGCGCGGACATCATCTCGATGACCGATGCGACACCGCGCGAGCAGGTGCCGGCGGCGGCCGCCTATGCGCTGATCGCCCGCAACAACCGGGCTATCGGCCGCTTCCATCAGGGCGAGATCGCCTTGGCCACAAGCGAACTCGTGACCGCGAAAGCGAGCGCAGGGCGGGTGGGGATGGAGCTGATGGCCACCGCCGCCGACTGCTATCTGGCACTGGTGGATCTCATCGATGGCTCGCTGTCGGACGTCGCGGCGCGCACCACGGCCATCGGGGTGCTGGCTGAGCGGCGTGGGTGGATGCGGCAACCACAGTTGCTGGCGTTGTCGGCGGCGACCGCGTGGATGCACCTGGAGCGGGGTGCGCTCGACGAGGCCGAGCGCGCGATCGCCCATGGCCGGGCGATGGCGGTGGGGCTGGTCGACGGCGGCGCGGCCGTGCTCGTCGACATCGCTGCGATCCGGTTGGCGGTGACCCGCGCCGACGCGTTCGCCGCTCACACCGAGTGCGACCGGCTCGCCTGCACCGTGGGTCAGGTGGGCACGTTGCCCGCGTTGCTGCAGGTATTACGGTGCACAGAGGTCGCGCGTGCACGGATACTGTTCGGCGACAGTCGATCAGAGGCCGACGACCACGTTGCGGTGATCAGCGATCTGCGTGACCTGCAAGCGACCGTCAGCGATCAGGCCGGTACGTATCAAACCGCGGCGGTGCGGCTGGCGCTCGCGTGGGCCTACCACCACCGGGGTCGCTTCGGCGATACCCTCGACGCCCTCGGTCCATCGAACAGGTATGCGCCGCACCGACTTCTGGCCGTTGAGGCCGCGGTTCTCGCCGCGGTCGCGTCGGCGGGATGTGGTCGGTTGGCGGCAGCTCAGGACAGTATCGGCGAAGCAGTGCGGCTGGCCGCACCAATCGATCACCTGCGGCCGTTCCTGCTGGCCGGGTCACCGGTGGTGCCGCTGCTCACCCGTCATGAGCACCTCGACGACACCGACCGTGCCTTTGTGCGAGAGCTGATTTCGCGGCTGGGTGGCGAAGTGACAGCGCCGAGTCCCGATCCGGTGTTGACTGTGGATCCGCTCACCGATCGTGAGATGGCGGTGCTCAACTATCTACCGACGATGTACAAGGCGTCGGAGATCGCTGCTGATCTGTTCGTGTCGGTCAACACGGTGAAGACACATCAGCAGGCGATCTATCGAAAGCTGGGTGTGTCCAGCCGCCGGGCTGCCGTCGACCGGGCCCGAGAGTGTAACCTGCTCTGAGGGATTCGCGTTTGGGTTCGCTCGCGATGTTGTTGTTCGCGATTGATGCATCAATCGCGAACGAACACATCGGTAGCGAACGCGACAGGCGCACGTGTGAGAACGTTTGGTTGTTCGTCCGGCACTCGATCGGCGGTTGGTCCGATTCTCTGCCACTATTCCTCGGACAGGGCCGCCAGGATCGCCTGCGTCGGGATGCGGCCCTGAGCCACGATGCTCCCGCCCTCGGTGCGGGCGGCGTCGGCCAACGACGCGGCGCATCGGTACTCCCAGATGATCAGTGCGGCATGACGTCCGGGATCGAGTGCTTCGGCGACGTTGGTGATGTCGTCGAGCGAGAGGATCTCGGCGAGTGCGTCGTCGAGAACCGCCAGGCGTGGGTCGGTGCGTTCGCCGAACTCGGTGACCTCGACGTGGCCGGGTTCGTCGCATCCGATGTATACGAGGTCCAGGATGCGGATCACCCCGCGGGACACCAACGACGTGATCTCGCCGCACATCAGGTCGGTCAGCCGGGCCGTGTTGTCGGGCAGTTCGATGACGACGTAGTCGATCGGTCCCAGCCCAGGGGAACTGCTGACCATGAGCTCTCCTCGCCGACGCCGGGACGCTTCCCATCGTCGCGCGCATCCCCCGTCGTCCGCGTCATCCGTGACGGATGAGCACGGGTATCGGCACGACATTCATCCGATCAGCATGAGGCGACACATGCCCGCACCCGCGAGGATCGAGACCGGCGGCAACCGCCATCACGAAGGGAACAACGATGAGTGTTCAGGAAACATCCAAGAGCGGTAATGGTTGGGCAACCGGATTGTCGTACCTGGCGGCCACGATCCTGGTGATCGTCGGCGTGCTCGACTTCCTGCAGGGACTCGCCGCGATCAACACCAACAACCTGTTTGTCGTCGGTCCGCAATACATCTATCAGTTCAACCTGACCACCTGGGGTTGGATTCACCTCATTCTCGGGCTGATCGTCGCGTTGACCGGTGTGATGCTGTTCTTCGGCGGCACCGTCTCGCGCGTGCTGGCGATCGCGTTTCTGACGTTGTCGATCATCGCCAATTTCCTGTGGATTCCGTACTACCCGTGGTGGTCGATCACCCTGATCGTGCTCGCGATCATCGGGATCTGGGCGGTCGCGGCTCGCGAGACCGAATGAGCCACCGTGACAAAAGGTTCGGGCAACATCGATGAGCCGCTCGGCGACTCTGAACGCGCCGAGCTGGAACGCCTTCGACAACGCGTTGCCGAGCTCGAGACAGCCGGCGGGTCGCAGCCCGACGGGAGCGGTACGTCGCTTTCGGAGGGCGCACCTTCTCGGCGTCGCCGGATCAATTGGCGGGCAATCGGAGTCACCGTTCTTGTCGTCCTGTGCGCGGTCCTGACGCTGCTCTCGGTGACGACGCGGTTCGTCCGCAGCGAGATCCTCGACACCGATCACTACGTCGCGACGGTGACACCGCTGGCGTCGAATCCTGATGTGCAGGCGCAGGTGACCGAGTCGGTTGTCGACGAGATCAACAGCCGAATCGACCTGACACAGCTCACCACCGAGGCCATGACGGCGGTGTCGCAAGCGGTTCCGCCGGAGCGTCGGCAACTGGAGTCGGCGATCGCCGGGCTGGCGCCGGTGCTGGCGTCGCAGGCGGAGGGCTACATCCACTCCACTGTCGCTGATTTTGTCGGATCGCCTGAGTTCGTGAACCTTTGGGTGGCGGCGAATCGGTCGGCTCATACCGGGGTGGTGGCCGCGGTGACCGGCCAGACATCCCACGAAGCGGTCTCGGTCGATACCACCCACGGGTCGGTGAGCATCGAACTCGGTCCGATCATCGAGAAGGTCAAAGAACGCCTCACCGCACAGGGATTCGCTGCCGCCGCAAGCATTCCGGTGGTCAACAAGCAGTTCGTAATCTGGCAGTCCGAGCAGCTGGCCCGAGCTCAGGGCCTGGTGTCAACCCTGGACACGGTGGCCACCGCGCTGCCGTGGCTTGCGCTGCTGGCACTTTTCGCGGCCATCTGGCTGGCCGGATCGGGTCGGCGTCTGCGGACCCTGTCCATCACCGGCGTCGCGATCGTGCTCGCGATGCTCCTGTTGGCCATCGGCATCGTGATCGGCCGGGCGATCTACCTGCGGGAGATCCCCGCCGATGTGATGTCGCCGGCGTCGGCGCGCGCCGTATTCGACACCGTCATCGATCCGATGCGGATGGCGCTGAGGGCAGTTGCGGTGCTCGGTCTGGTGTTTGCTCTGGTCGGGTTCTTCGCCGGCGGTTCGAAATCCGCGCAGGCGGTGCGGTCGGCAGTCGGCCGATGGTTCGGGGCGGTCGACGGGCATCGCGCCGACCGCGACGCATCGGCGGTGGAGAATGCGTTGTGGCGCTTCCGGATTCCGATTCGTATCGCGATCCTGGTGATCGCCGCGGTACTGCTGATGTTCTGGTCCTACCCGACCGGGATGGTGGTGGTGTGGATCGCGGTGATCACGTGCCTGGTGCTCATCGTCTTCGAATTCGCGATCGCACCGGCTCGTCGCGCCGTCACCAGCACCAGTCCGGTCGTGCCTCAGTAGGTTGCCTCCGTAAGTTGCCGCAGTAAGTGCGGCAGTGGGTTACGGCGCCCAGGTACGCGGGGCGGGACCGGCGTCGGCGTCGGTCGGCGTGGACACCCGGTATGCCCGGTTGACTGCCGACACCACGGCCCGCAGGCTCGCGGTGGTGATCGACGCCGCAACTCCGACGCCCCAGACGGTCTGGCCGTTGATCTCGGTCTCGACGTAGGCGGCGGCGTTGGCGTCGCCACCGGCGGTCATCGCGTGCTCGCTGTAATCCAGCACGCGCACATCGAATCCGACGGTTGACAGGGCGTCGACGAAGGCCGCGAGCGGACCGTTGCCGCTGCCGTTGATCTCGCGTTCCACACCGTCGACCTTGACCACGGCGTTGATGTGGTCCTGGCCACCGTCGACCTCGGCGGCGTCGACGCGCTGACGCATCCGCTCCAGCGGCCGGATCGGATGCAGGTACTCGTCGGCGAAGACGTCGTACATTTCCTTCGGCGAGACCTCGCCACCCTCGCCGTCGGTGAGTTTCTGGATCTCCCTGCTGAATTCGATCTGCAGGCGACGCGGCAGGTTCAGGCCGTGGTCGGCCTTCATGATGTAGGCGACGCCGCCCTTGCCGGACTGGCTGTTGACGCGGATGACGGCCTCGTAGTTGCGGCCGACGTCCTTGGGGTCGATCGGCAGATACGGGACCTGCCAGACGATGTCGTCGACGTCGGAGTCGGCGCCGTCGGCGTCGATCTTCATTTGGTCGAGGCCCTTGTTGATCGCGTCCTGATGGCTGCCGGAGAATGCGGTGTACACCAGATCGCCACCGTAGGGGTGCCGTTCGGGGACGTTGAGCTGGTTGCAGTACTCCACGGTGCGACGGATCTCGTCGATGTCGGAGAAGGAGATCTGCGGGTCGACGCCACGGCTGAACATGTTCATGCCCAGGGTCACCAGGCACACGTTGCCGGTGCGTTCGCCGTTGCCGAACAGGCAGCCCTCGATGCGGTCGGCACCCGCCTGGTAGCCCAATTCGGCTGCGGCAACGGCAGTTCCGCGATCGTTGTGCGGATGCAGGCTCAGAATGATCGAATCGCGGCGCGCCAGGTTGCGGTGCATCCACTCGATGGAATCGGCGTAGACGTTGGGGGTGGCCATCTCGACGGTGGCCGGCAGGTTGATGATCATCGGCTTTTCCGGTGTGGGAGCGATGATCTCGGTGACCGCATCGACGACGTGCTTGGCGTAGCTCAGTTCGGTGCCGGTGTAGGACTCCGGAGAGTATTCGTAGCGCCAGTTGGTGTCCGGGTACTTCTGCTGCTCGGCGAGCACCTTGTGTGCGGCGTTGGTGGCGATCTGGGTGATGGCGTCCTTGTCAGCGCGGAACACCACCCGACGCTGCAGCACTGACGTCGAATTGTAGAAGTGCACAATCACATTCGACGCACCGCGGCACGACTCGAAGGTCCGCTCGATCAGTTCGTCACGGCACTGGGTGAGCACCTGGATGGTGACGTCGGCGGGAATTGCGTTGTCCTCGATGATCTCTCGGACGAAGTCGTAGTCGGTCTGGCTGGCCGATGGGAAGCCGACCTCGATCTCCTTGTAGCCCATCCGGACCAGCAGATCGAACATGCGTCGCTTGCGGGCCGGGCTCATCGGGTCGATCAGCGCCTGGTTGCCGTCGCGCAGATCCACCGCACACCACAGTGGGGCACGGTCGGTGACCTTGTCGGGCCAGGTGCGGTCGGGGATGGAGATCGTCTCGACCTCGTCGGCGAAGGGCCGGTAGCGGTGTACCGGCATGGCCGAGTTACGTTGCGGATTCCACGAGGGCTGGCCTGCGGGAATGGGACCGGACGGTTCGACGATGCGAGAAGCGCCCGAGGTGAAAGTGTCTGCTGGTGACATGGTGGTCAATCTCCGTCAGTGATTCAGAAGGGAGTGACCGGCGCGTGAAAAGGCCCCGCGACGGAGAGCCGGTCGTTCAGACCCCGCCGCGGCAACCGAGAAGGAGCGCACGCTGCATGTCAGCGAATGTACTCTTCGGAACCGCCGACGATCAAATATCGGCGATGTTCACCCCACGTCGAGACCGGCGATGGTGGTGCGCTGCCGCCGGAACTCGTCGCGCATGGCGGTCGGTACGGGCGCGGACTGATCGGTGCGGTGACACCAGTCGAGCACCTCATAACCCATCCGGCACAGCGCGATGTGTCGAGGCCATCGGGGCGTTGCCCATACCGGTTCGTCGCTGGCGGAGTCGGTTGCGGTCATCTCCGCCTCCAGCAACGACCACTGCAGGTCGCGTCGTAGCGCCAGCACCGTCGGCGAGCCCACCGGGTGACTGACTGCGGCGCCCATCAGCAGGTCAGCGCTGTTCGCGACGTCGTCGTCGGCACGCAACCAGGTTCGACGATGCGCGTGCGGCAGCAACCACCACACGGCGGCCACCGCCAGTGCGACGCCGAGCAGCGTCTCCAGGAAGCGGTCACGGACCGGGATGGTGATGTCGGTGTCGGGGTTGCCCATCAGCATCGCCAGCGGCGTGATGAAGGTGACCGCAACGGCGTAGTTTCCGATGATCGTCAGCTCGATCAGCACGTTGAGGACCGCGATCACCACGATGAGCGCGCCGACGCCGAGATCGAGGTGGTGCAACACCACGAAGACCACCAGTCCCGCGATGGTTCCCAACAGTCGATGCGCACCACGAAGCGAACCCCGAATCCGGTCCGGTCCCAGCTGCAGGACCAGCACGGTGCCCAGAATCGCCCAGTCCGGCCGGGACAGGCCGACGCCCAGCGAGATGATTCCCGCGGCCACGGCGGTGACGGCGACGCGAACCGTCGTGATGCGCGCATGGCTCGAGCGATGCGCGGCGATCGACAAGCGATGCCGAATCGACGGACGTCGCAGCGGGGGTGACAGCGGTCCGGGCGGCGCCACGTGGAACTGATGCAGGGACTCCCAGAGTTGCTGTGCCAGAGCGGTATTGGTTGCCGCGGCGTCGTGCAGGACCGTCCACGCGTTGAGCGTGGACATCGCGACGCCGTGCCGGTGGGCCGGATCGGTTGTCTGATTACTTGCGATATAGCCGTCGATGGCTCGGATGGCGGCGAGCGTGGCCGCGGTCTCGGGCCCTCGTGGTCGCCATAGCGCGGATGCCATCCCGACGACCATCGATCCGGCCGCACCGGCGAGTACTGCGATCATCAGTGCGCCGAGGTCGACGCCGTGCCGGGTCACCACCGAGCAGATGCACGCGGTGAGCACGAAGAAGAACGGGCCGGGCGGACCGAGCCGCATCGCGTTCACCACGAAGGTCACCCCGGCAGCCCACACCGCGAGGCCGACGACGATCAGTGCGTTGGCGGCCCACGAGGCGCCGGGCCCGATGACTGTGCCCACGCCACCGAAGATCGCCGCGGCGCCGATCAGCACCAGCGACGCCAGCGCGATGACACGCCATCTCACCCGGTAGGGGCGCTTCTCGCCGTAGAGCACGGCGAAGGCGCCGAGCGCGGCGAGCAGACTGTCACGCTCGAATCCGAGCGCGAAGAGCAATGCGGCGGGCACCGCGAAAGCGAGTCCGGCCCGGACGGCCGCCGGCCACCGACCGCGAATGTCGGGTACCGCGAACAGTGCGCGCCGGACGTGCGGGCGCGGCGGTGGCAGCGGTTCAGGCACCGGTCAACCCTACGGACCCGGTCGGCGGCTGATTCACGGTGCGTCGAGACAGTGGTGCGTCGAGACTGGGGCCCGGCGGGTCAGGGGTGCGTCGGGTCAGGGGGTGTAGCGCAGCCAGTCGACCTTCATCGTCGCCGGATTGGGTGTCGAGGAGTTCGCCGGGCCGGGCCAGATGCCACCGACTGCCAGGTTCAGAATCGGGTACATCGGCTTGTCGAAGACCCACCGCTCGCCGGCGGTGAGGCCCGCGCGATTGACGGTGAACACCGAGTTGCCGTCGAACAGGAACGTGATCGACGTGGCGGTCTTGCGGACGCCGTAGGTATGGAACTGTGTCGGGTCGATCCCGAGGATGTCCGATCCGCGCTGGTACTTGCCGTTCGCGCCGTCGGGAAGCGGGATGACGTCGGGCAGGATGTCGCGCAGCGATCCGGCGTCGGCCGAACCGAAGCCACCGGAACCGGTCGGTCCGTGCACTCCGATGTGCACGAAGTTGTAGCTGTTGATGTGTTCGGCGATGTCGATCTCGCCGGCCTCGGGGAATCCGGCCTCCCAGATGTCGGCTCCCAGTAGCCAGAACCCGCTGTGCAGGCCTGCGCCGCTGGGCAGCGCGAGCCGCGCGGAGATGGTGCCGTAGGTGAATTCGCGCTTGTCCTTGGTGTTCAGCCTCGCCGACGTCCAGCCGTTACCGGTGTCCTTGGCCTCGATCAGGAGATTTCCGCTACCGTCGAGGCGGGAGTTCTCACGACTCGACGTGTAGGTCTGCTTCTCGTTGTTGCCCCAGCCGCCGCCACCGGTTTCGTAGTTCCACAGCGCGCTGTTCGGGGCCGATCCGGCCGCACCGTTGAACTCGTCGGAGAACGCCGTGTCCGCCGCGTGGGCGACGGGACCGGTGAGGGTCGTGGCGGCGACGATGCCGCCGACGGTCAGGCCTGACACAATCGTTCGACGTAAGAAGTGCACAGGCTAGGCTTACCATAGTTAATTGTCCGCGGGGGAACGAAGGTCATCCGAGAACAACGGTTATCCGAGAACCGTCATCCGAGAACCTAGGTCAGCCAAGGAGGACAGGGTCATCGTCAACGTCCCGAGCACCGAAATCCCGAGCACCGACGCCCCGAGCACCGACGTCCCAAGCACCACCGCCCCGGCAGTCGCAGTGGTGATTCCGGCATTCAACGAGCAACGCGAGATCGCGGCGACGCTGCATGCGCTGCGTGCACAATCGTTCGACGATCTGTTCCACCGCGAGGTCCTGCACGGTTTCCGGATCGTCGTCGTGGATAACAACAGCACCGACGACACCGCCCGGATCGTCGGTGAGATCGCCGCCGAACCCGGCGTGCCCATCGAACTGATCTCGGAGCCAGAACCCGGCACCGGCTGTGCCGTCGACACCGGTTTCCGGCACGCCATCGACACCGGCGCGATCTACATCGCCCGCACCGACGCCGACACGCTACCCGCGGCGGATTGGCTCGCCAACCTCCTCATTCCGTTGATGAATGGTCAGCGGCTGGTGGGTGGCCGGGTACTGGCACGCAACGACGCCGGGATGACGTCGACGCTGTTCAACCTGGCCGGCAAGCTGTGGCGGGTCGGGCACGCGGTCAACTGGTGGAAGACCCGCAAGGAGCCCGACGACCGTCGACGCAGTTTCGCCGTGGTGGGTAACAACATGGCTATCGACGCGGAGATGTACCGGCTCAGTGGCGGATTCCCGCGGAGCAGGATCGACGAGCTCGACGAGGACGCGGTCCTGCAGCGCCGGGTGCGCGCGATCACCGGGAAGCGCGGCATCGCGCTACGCAAGCAGGCCGTCGTGCGGACCTCGATGCGTCGGCTCTCCGAGTACGGGGCCCAGGGCTACGTCGAGTGGTATCGCTCGGAGGATCGGGGCGCGCTGGGTCGCGACGTCGACATCCGGTAGACCCCGCCGGTTGGGCGGCGGTATCAATCGGATCAAACCGACATCCGCACCATATCGGGCGAGAGTTCCTGTGAATCTTGATGATTCGGGCGCATTCTCAGCATGATCTCAACATCTGTGCTTAGCGTCAGCGATGCCTGAGCAGGCAGCCTGAGCAAGTGAAGGATGGAAGATGAAGCACCACAATCACTCACGACCCCGCCACTCACGACCCCGACTCGTCGCTATCACCACCGGCCTGGCCGGCGTCGGAATGGCGGCGGCCATCGTCGGAGGTGGGGTGGCAAGTGCGGCACCGGCGCCGGCACCGACCACGGTCCCCGGAACCAGCTGCACGGTTGCGCAAGTGGAACGCGCCCTGGCCAAGGAAGACCCGGCGCTGTGGAAGCGCATCGAGTCGAACCCTCGGGCCAAGAAGCACTTTGAGTCGACGATCGTGCTGACCCCGGAGCAGCGCAAGGCCAAGCGGGACGAGATGGCGAAGAAGCATCCCGAGCGCGCCAAGGTCCGCGAGTTCCTCAAGGAGCACAACGTTCTGCCGGGAAAGGCCCGCGAGGACATGAAGGCCGTGCACGCCGCGGTTGAGAAGGCCAAACTCAGCTGCAGCCAGTTCTGACCTGTTGCTGGTCGAGTGGGTTTGATTCGCTGGGCGAGCGGTGTTTCCCTGTCGCTGGTCGAGTGCCGTGAGCCGCTAGGCCAGCGGTGTATCGAGACCACCCCGACGCCGAAATGCGTTGGGGTGGATCTCGATACGGCTCCTCGCTTCGCTCGGTGCCACTCGATCAGCGGGTGGTTGTTGAGTTCGGTGCCACTCGATCAGCGGGTTGTCCAGCGGCGTGAGTGTTAGCGCCAGCCGAGCGCCGGAGCGACGTCGGTGAGGATCGACTCGATGACGTGCGCGTTGTAGTCGACGCCGAGTTGCGTTGGCAGCGTGAGCAATAGCGTGTCGGCGGCCGCGATGGCCTCGTCCTCGCGGAGTTGCTCGATCAGCTTGTCCGGCTCGTCGGCGTAGGAGCGTCCGAACCGGGCGATGCCGCCGTCGATGTAACCGACCTGGTCCTCGTCGTCGCCGCGGGCGCCGAAGTAGGCGCGGTCCCGGTCATCAGTGATGGCAAAGATGCTGCGGCTCACTGAGACTCGTGGATCACGTTGATGTCCGGCGGCGGCCCACGCGTCGCGGAAGCGTTCGATCTGCTCGGCCTGCAACTGGTGGAACGGGATGCCGGTGTCCTCGGTGAGCAGCGTCGAACTCATCAGGTTCATGCCCTGCTCGGCGGTCCATTCGGCCGTCGAGCGGGAGCCCGCACCCCACCAGATGCGGTCGCGCAAACCGGGTGACTGCGGCTCGATCGGCAGCAGCCCGGGCGGATTCGGGAACATCGGCCGCGGGTTGGGCTGGGCGAAGCCGCCGCCCTCGATCACCTTGAGGAAGACCTCGGTGTGCTGGCGGGCCATGTCGGCATCCGACATTCCTTCCGGCGGAACATAACCGAAGTACTTGTAGCCGTCGATGACCTGCTCCGGGGATCCCCGGCTGATACCGAGCTGGAGCCTGCCCTCGGAGATGAGGTCGGCCGATCCCGCGTCCTCGGCCATGTACAGGGGATTCTCGTAGCGCATATCGATCACGCCGGTGCCGATCTCGATGGTCGACGTCTTCGCGCCGACGGCGGCCAGCAGCGGGAACGGTGACGCGAGTTGCCGGGCGAAGTGATGCACACGGAAGTAGGCACCGTCGGCACCGAGTTCCTCGGCGGCGACGGCCAGGTCGATGGACTGAAGCAGGGTGTCCGACGCCGACCGGACCTGCGAACCGTGCGAGTCCGACCAGTGCCCAAATGACAGGAAGCCGATCTTTTTCTTGCTCATGATCTACTAAATGGTACTCCGGTCCGTTTAATTCCCGCGCAGGCGCAGAGTCCGGCCGGTGATCCGCCGGTAGACGTACTCGGCGACGAAGCTGCCGACCAGCACGGCCACCAGAGTGATCCAGGTGCTGGCGGGTCCGGTGTGAATCGCGTAGCCCAGCAGCAGACAGAACAATGCCGCGTTGAGGACGACGGCCAGGACCAACAACCAGGTCTTCGCGCCCGTCTCGCGGCGCAGTCGCAGGTGTCCGGCGCTGACGGTGCCGTACACGATCAGAAATGCCAAGCTGGCCATCTGGCCCACCGCCGACAACGGGAAGAAGATCACGAACGCGCACGTGAGTCCGCCCGCGGCGAGCAAACCCCACGTGCCGCTATGCCACACGCCGCGAGCGAACGACGCCGGCATCTCACCGGTTTTGGCGACGGTGAAGGCAAGATTGGCGTCGCCGAAGAGGGTGGCGTTGACCCCGGACGCCGTCGCCAGCAGTGCGGCCGCGCCGATGACGACGAAGCCGACCTGACCGAAGACGGCGCGTCCGGCGTCGGAAAGCACATGTCCCTGTTGGGCTTCGATATCCGGCAGCGACATCACCATCACGACCAGCGAACTGACGACGATGTAGACGACGATGACGATGAACAGTGCCTGATACATCGCGCGCGGAAGCTCTTTCGCGGGATTCTTCATGTCGCCGGCGGAGTTCGTGACGACACCGAAACCCTCGTAGGTGACGTAGAGCAGACCCGCGGCGAACAAGATGCCGATCGCGCCCTCACCGCCGACCTGATCGAATCGAGCGGGTTCGGCCTTGAACGCCGCCAGCACGACGAATGCGGCGAGGATCGCCAATTCCACTGCGATGACCAGTTGTTCAGAGCGTCCGACGAGTTTGGAGCCGATCATGTTGACGCCGACCAACACGATCACCAGACCGACCCCGATCGCTTTCGCCGACCAGTCGGGGGTCTCGAACGGGAGCAGGTGACGCGCATATCCGGCGAATCCTGTTGCATAGAGCGCCATTGCGATGATCCAGCCGAGGAACTGGAAGATGTTCAGGCCGCCGGCGACGATCCCGTCGCCGAAACAGCGGATCAGGAACTCGGCTGCGCCACCGCGACTGGGGTAGCGGGCACCGAGTTTGGCGTAGGAGTAGACGCTGAACATCGAGACCAGCCCGCCCACCAGGAATGCGAGCGGTATCCAGACGCCTGCCGTGGTGGCCGCGAGTCCGACGAGAGTGTAGAGACCGGCACCCATCATGCCGCCGACGCCGATTGCCGTGGCGGAGGTGACCGAAATCGCTGCTGACTTCGACGATGTACTCATCGCAAGAAAGATTAGTGTGGCAACACCAGTGATCAACGGAAACGGTCAAATCGGCGGCTCAGCCACTGTTGGCGCGCGTGCTCACTTCGTCGGTGGCTCCCACGAGTGTCCCCACTGATCTGCGAAGGCCACCTCGGTGAGCGGCAGCCGGGAGCGGGGCTGCTGGTCGCGTTCGCGAATCTCTTCGGGCAGCGTGTCGGGGTCGGCGAGGCGTCCGATGCCGAGCACCACCAACGGGCGTGCCTCGTCGGGAATGTCGAACCGTTCGGTCACGATCTCCGGGATGAACCCCGCCATCGGGTGCGAGTTGAAACCCAAAGCCTCTGCCTGCAAGGACATCTGGGCGATCGCGAGTCCGGCGTCGACGGCCGCGTAGGTATGCACCTTGTCGTCGGTGGGATCGTTGGTGGTGCACACCAGGATCAGTGCCGCGGCGCGTGGTGCCCAGCCGATGTTGCCGCGGGTCAGGCCGGCGACGAGGCCGTCGAAGGTGAGATCTCCACGACGCCCGACGATGAACCGGACCGGCTGGATCTTGCCCCACGTCGGCGCCCATCGACCGGCCTCCACGATTGCGAGCAGCTCGTCGTCGGAGATACCGCTCTCGGTGTCGTAACCGCGTGCGCTCCAGCGGTTTGCGATGAGTTCGTGCACGTCGCCGAGCCTACCGGGGGTCGCTGGATCCCGCTGTTGTTGCAACCGCCGTCGCCGGGGTCGCCGGCCGATCGCGCATCACGATCGACAGCACCACCGCCAGAATCGACAGCATGATCACGCTCGCCAGTGACGCGGCATGGATGCCGTCGACAAACGCGGACTTCGCCGCGTCGGCCAATTGGCTTCCGCCATCACTCATTCCGGCCGCACGATGCAATGTCTCGCCGAGCGTGTCGCCGAAGGACAACCCCTGGCCCTGCTCTCGGAACACCAGCGTCGCCAGCGATCCCAGCAGTGCCAGCCCGAGGGCGGTACCGAGTTCGAAGCTGGTCTCCGAGATGCCTGACGCGGCGCCGGAACGTTCCACCGGAACCGATCCGACGACGACGTCGGAGACCAGGCTGAACTGGATGCCGTATCCGACGCCGGCGATCGAGGTGAACACCAGATACACCCACAGCGGGCCGTCGAGTCCGAGCATCAGCAGGCCCAGGTTGCCTACGGCCGCCATTAGTACAGACCCGACGAACGCCGCCCGCAATCCGATCGCTGTGGCGACCCGGGACGCGCCGATGGAGAACACCGCCACGGCGATCGCCATCGGCAGACCGGCGAGCGCTGCGGCGAGCACGTCGTAGCCGATTACCGACTGCAGGTACACGCCGGTCAGATAGGACATACCGCCCAGCGCCATCATGCCGGTCAAGGCGACGGCGACGGCTGCGCTGAACTTCGCGTTGGTGAACAGCGACAGGTCCAACAGTGGTGCGGCGGTTCGACGTTGGTGGATGAGGAACATCGCCACCATCGCCACACCGAAGACGCCGGCGGTCACCGAGACCAGTGAATAACCTTCCGAAGCAAGGGTTTTCACTGCGTACACCAAGGGCAGGATGCCGAGCATCGACAATGCGACACCGATGAAGTCGAACGGTTCCGACGAACGCGCCCGGTACTCGGGCAGCAGCTTGGGTGCGGCGAGGAACAGGATCGCCAGCACCGGCACGTTGATCAGGAACACAACACCCCACCAGAAGTGGTGCAGCAGAACACCTCCGATGACCGGGCCGAGTGCGCTGCCGCCGGCGAAGGCGGCCGTCCACACGCCGATCGCACGACCGCGGGACCGGGCGTCGGGAAACATGTTGGCGATCAACGACAAACTCGACGGCATCAGCGTCGCACCGCCGATGCCCATCACCGCGCGGGCGCCGATGAGCACCGCTGCGCTGGGCGCGAACGCGGCGACCACCGAGGCGATACCGAACAAGGCGGCGCCCGCCAACAGGATGCGACGACGACCGATCCGGTCGCCGACGTTGCCCATGGTGATCAGCAGGCCGGCGATGAGGAAGCCGTAGATGTCGAGAATCCAGAGCTGCTGCGCCGCCGACGGCTCGAGCGCGTCGGTGATGGCCGGAATCGCGAGGTACAGCACCGAGAAGTCCATCGAGACCAGCAGCACCGGCAGTGTCAGGACCGCCAGCCCCCACCACGCGCGTCGATCGGCGCTCGAGGGTGCCTCGACGCGCTGATCGGACTGGTGGATGCCGGTGGCCATGATGAGAACTCCTGCTGAATGTTGTAGATGCGTACACGACCTGCGCGTACGTTGTACGCATCAAAACGTACGTGGGTGAGTACGCTGTACGCAAGCCACTTATTCCATCGTTCACCTGGGAGGTCGGAGCAGTTTGCCCCCGGATGTAGCAAAAACGGACAGCATCAAGCTGACCGTCGACGCCATCGTCGACGCCGCGATCGAGGTCGCCGACCGTGATGGTCTCGACGGCCTCTCGATGCGTCGGATCGCCGATCAGCTCGGCGTCGGCGCGATGTCGCTGTACCGGCACGTCGCCGACAAGGACACGTTGCTGCAGGCGATGGCCGAGCGGGTTGGACGACGACATCCCTATCCCGTCGACGACCTCGACGTGCCGTGGCGTCGTCGGGTCCAGATCGCCGTCGACATCGACTGGGAACTCTACGAACGCCACCCGTGGGTGGTGGTCATCTACTCGGCGCCGCGCTACAGCTACGGCGTCGACGCCCTGGAAGGCCTCGACTGGCTGGCAGCCGGCTTCGCGCAGCTCGGCGTGGACGTCGCCGAGGCCACCAGCATGGCGTTGACGCTGTGGAACTACGTCAACGGTGTGGCGCTGGCCTCGGTGAGTGAGCAGCTGCTGCGCGCCGACGGTCCGCGCGATCGCCTCGGCGGTCTGAGTGATCTGCTCGCCGGCCGTACGGCCGGGACGCTGCCGTACCTCAGTTCGTTGTCGGCAGCCGGCGGGACGCAGCGGCTCACCGATCCGCGCGCGGGGCTCGACGCGGGCGTCGAATATCTGTGCGCCGGGTTCGAGGCCACCGCGTCGGGTCGTTAGTGGTCTCGCATGGTCTCATCTGCATCTGCATCGGCGCGCCTGAAGGCGAACTCGTCGTGACACAGCCTCGGTGGGAGAGCGTCGGCGCGGCGATTATCGGTCCGGCGTTGCCCTCTCACCGAGGTTGTGCCACCGATATCCGGGCTCACATCGCGTGCGGGTACACGGTCAGCATGTGCGCTCCGAACCACGCGCTGCCGATCACGATCGGCGTCAGCGCCACCACCACGAACGACGTCCGCCACCGCGCGAGCAGCAGCGCGACCGGCAGGAGCAGCACGAATGCCGGCAGCAGCAATCGTGGGCGGCTCATCATCAACCCACTCGACAGCACGATCGAGGCGACCACCAGCGCACCGTAGAGAAGTACCGGCCACGGCATCCGTGACCACACCGCCACCGCCAGCATGATCAGCGTCGCGACGATGATCCACGCGGTGGCCACCGGCGCGATCTCGCCGGAGTTGATCAGGACGTCGTTGATGAAGATGAAAGCGGCTTGGCCCCAGTCGAATTCGGTTCCCCATCCTTCGGTCTGGATGCGGAACCAGCCGGTGGGGGAACCGGTGTGCGCCCACACCACTCCCAGATAGGCGAGGTAGCCGAGCGGGCTCACCGCCATCGCGAACCACGCGCGCACGCCGTCGCGTCGGGCGAGGAAGGCGGCCAGCATCACCACCGCGATCAGCACGATCGCCGTCGGACGGGTCAGTCCGGCCAGTCCGGCGCACACGCCGGCGAGTACCCAGCGGTGTTCGAGCACGCCGATCAGCGCCCACACGGCCAACGCGCAGAACAGCGCCTCGGTGTAGGCCATGTTCAGCACCACCGACATCGGGGTCGCGGCGAACAGCACCACCAGGATCAGTCCGACGCGTCGCGGGTCGATCTCGGCGAAACGGCCACTGGCCAGCGGTGACCGGCCCGCCATCCGTCGAGCGCACTCCGTGCCCAACCGCGCGGCGCCGGCCGCGGCGATGCAGGACACCACGAGGCTGACCAGGATGGCCGCAGCGAACGGCGTGATCAGCGGCAGCTTGGCCACCGCACCCACCAGATACGGGTAGCCGGGGAAGAAGGCGAAGGCGGTGTCGACGGTGTGCAGGCCGCGGGCGTCGGTCTGGGTGATCGGGACGTCGGCGTAGCCGTACTCGGCGATGGCCAGCATCCACTTGCCGTCCCAGGCGTAGAGGATGTTGCCCAGCGACATGTCACGCAGCTGACAAAAACGGGCCAGCACCAGGATGCCGATCGCCCGAATCCCGAGGAACAGCGCGATCGGGATCACCCAGTTGCGCACGAAGGGGGAGTGGGTAGCGGTCGGCTCGTCGAGAACTCCGTCGTCGGGGACTCCGTCGCTCTCACCTCGACCCCGGATGGGCGCAGCCGCGCGAAGACGACGTGCGGGTGTATGCCGTGCACGCTCGGCATCGGTTCGGCTGGCCACGTCAAAGATGGTAGGTCAGCGCTTGAGCAACCCGGCCGATTCCCGGCCGACGGCCCGCCGCCGGTAAGGTGAGTCGCGCAGCAATCTCATACTCATGACTTGGCGGGGAGGTGTCCGGCGTGGCACTCGTAGTGCAGAAATACGGAGGATCCTCGGTGTCGGACGCCGAGCGAATCCGACGTGTCGCCGAACGCATCGTCGAAACCAAGAAGCAGGGCAATGACGTCGTCGTAGTTGTCTCTGCGATGGGCGACACCACCGATGAACTGCTCGATCTGGCTCAGCAGGTCAATCCGGCCCCGCCGGCCCGTGAGATGGACATGCTCCTGACGTCGGGTGAACGCATCTCCAACGCGCTCGTCGCGATGGCGATCAGCTCGCTCGGTGCGCAGGCGCAGTCGTTCACCGGGTCGCAGGCAGGCGTCATCACCACCAGCAGCCACGGGTCGGCCAAGATCATCGACGTCACACCCGGCCGCGTCCGCTCCGCGCTCGACGAGGGCAAGATCGTGCTGGTCGCGGGCTTCCAGGGCGTCGCGCAGGACACCAAGGACGTCACCACGCTCGGCCGCGGCGGCTCCGACACCACCGCCGTCGCACTGGCCGCGGCACTCAAGGCCGACGTGTGCGAGATCTACACCGACGTCGACGGCATCTACACCGCCGACCCGCGGATCGTGCCCAACGCCCGGCACCTGGAGACCGTCTCGTTCGAAGAGATGCTCGAGATGGCCGCGTGCGGCGCCAAGGTCCTGATGCTGCGCTGCGTGGAATACGCGCGCCGATACAACGTTCCCGTTCACGTGCGCTCGTCGTACTCGACCAAGCCCGGCACCATGGTGACCGGTTCGATGGAGGACATCCCCGTGGAAGAAGCGATTCTCACCGGAGTGGCACACGACCGCAGTGAAGCCAAGATCACCGTCGTCGGCCTCGAAGACAAGCCGGGCTACGCCGCCAAGGTGTTCCGCGCCGTCGCCGACGCCGACATCAACATCGACATGGTGCTGCAGAACATCTCCAAGGTGGAGACCGGCAAGACCGACATCACCTTCACCCTGCCGCGCGAGCTCGGCCCGCTCGGCGTCGAGAAGCTCACCAAGCTGCAGCAGGAGATCGGGTTCACCGAAGTCCTCTACGACGACCACATCGGCAAGGTGTCGCTGGTCGGGGCGGGCATGAAGAGCCACCCCGGGGTGACCGCCACCTTCTGTGAGGCGCTGAGCGACGCCGGCATCAACATCGAGCTGATCTCCACCAGCGAGATCCGCATCTCGGTGTTGTGCCGCGACACCGAACTCGACGACGCGGTGCGCGCGCTGCACGCCGCCTTCGATCTCGGTGGCGACGAGGAAGCCGTCGTCTACGCGGGAACAGGACGGTAAGTCGAGATGGGTGTACGTATCGGAGTTGTCGGAGCCACCGGCCAGGTCGGCGGCGTCATGCGAAACCTGTTGGCGGAGCGCAAGTTCCCCGCCGACGAGGTGCGCTTCTTCGCGTCGTCGCGGTCGGCGGGCAAGAAGCTGCCGTGGGGCGACGGTGAGATCGTCGTCGAAGATGCCTCGACCGCTGACCCCAGTGGCCTCGACATCGCGCTGTTCTCCGCCGGTGCGACGATGTCGCGCGATCAGGCACCGCGCTTCGCCGCCGCCGGTGTGACCGTGATCGACAACAGCTCGGCATGGCGCAAGGATCCCGATGTGCCGCTGGTGGTTTCGGAGGTCAACGGCGAGCTCGCCAAGACCCCGCCCAAGGGCATCATCGCCAACCCGAACTGCACCACGATGGCCGCGATGCCGGTCCTCAAGCCGCTGCACGACGAGGCGGGGCTGACGCGACTGATCGTGTCGTCGTATCAGGCCGTCTCCGGTAGCGGGCTGGCCGGCGTGGAAGAGCTTGCGTCACAGGCGCGTGCGGTGATCGACGACGTCGAGAAGCTGGTGTACGACGGGTCGTCGGTGACCTTCCCGGCGCCGAACAAGTATGTCGCGCCGATCGCCTTCGACGTGATCGCCTTGGCCGGTGCTTTGGTGGATGACGGCTCGGGTGAAACCGACGAAGATCAGAAGCTGCGCAACGAGTCCCGCAAGATCCTCGGCCTGCCCGAGCTACTGGTCAGCGGCACCTGTGTGCGCGTCCCGGTGTTCACCGGGCACTCGTTGTCGATCAACGCCGAGTTCGCTAGCCCGCTGTCGGTGGCGGGTGCCCAGGAGATCCTGGCCGGCGCACCTGGCGTCGAATTGGTTGACGTCCCAACGCCTTTGGCGGCCGCAGGTAAGGATAACTCGCTGGTCGGGCGTATCCGACAAGACCCGGGTGCACCCGATGGCCGTGGCCTCGCGCTGTTCGTCTCCGGCGACAACCTCCGAAAAGGCGCTGCGCTCAACACGATTCAGATCGCTGAGTTGCTGGTTTAGCTTTTCCTGCGCTTCGGCTTTGGGTTCGCGCTGGGGTTCTTTGATTACGCTCACTTTGCAAAGTGAGCGTTCTTCGACGACCCCAGCGCTAAGAGTCGTCGTCTTGGCCGTCTATTCGAACAGCTTTGGACCTCTGCGGTCCAACTTTGTCGGCCGCGGCAGGTCCACATAAAGCCGTACCCACCGCGCGGTAACCCTGGTTACGGGATCCGTAGTTTGCGTGAGGGCGTCGCATTCCCGGAGAATCTGCTTCTGATCGGCGCGTGAGAAATCGGAGTAATCGTCAAGGCGCGACAGGTCGATCACAACCGTTTTGATTAGCTCTCGTGAGGCACGGTCAGAGCCAAAGGGGGTCCATGGCTGTTTCGCTCGCCTTCTCCGGTTGCTCGAAACTTCGCGAACAGCAATCTGTGTGGCTGCTCCGCCACGTCGGCTGTTCGGGGTTCCTCGGCACTCGACGACTTCTGTAGCCAGTTTCATGACGGCCGCTAGGTCGCGATCGCTCAGCTTTTCCAATGCGGAGAGGGTGTTGGCGGCGGTTGGCTTCGCATAGGCCATCGCTGACGCAACAAACTGTTGTGCCGCAAGGCTCATGGGAGGCGTGATCGCACTTGTTCGGGTCGATGTTGCGGAATCTGTACCAACGACATCGGTCCCTGGCTTGCTAGACAGCACCTGATTTGCAGTGGCCACGACCTGCGTTGGGTCGCGATAGTGCACAGGCTGCGTACCAGCCAAGAGATACTGGACGTGCGCTGGTAATTTGTTCAACGAGAAAGAATCACCAATTATGAAGGGGACCAGGGCTTTCTGATGGTCACGCGCGAGCGCCAGCTCGCGTTGTAGTGTTTGGGATCCCAGTGAAGCGCGGGATATGAGTGCGATCACCATCGTGCAGTCGCGAATGTTTCTTGAGACCTCGCTATCGTAGTCCGCATCTTTGTGGGGGGTAAGCTTCGTGTAGAAGCATCCGATGTCTTGGGTCGCCAACGTATCGGCGATGGATTTGGCGATCGACAAATGCTGCTGCGAGTAGCTGATGAAAATCGGTGCTTTTGTGGCTTGCTTCGCAGGCAAGATCGGCTCCGTTTCTCGGAGCGCGAGACCTTTCAGCAGCCAGAGTGTTGAGATGGCCGCGGTCGGTTCTGGGCATTGGAATGCTTCCACCATATCGCTCGCCGATTCCACACTGTGGGTGTCGAGTCCGCCAGCCGTGATGGCCGATTGAATGCCATTGGAGAGTTTTGTAGCCAACTTCGAAACGAAGGCACCTGTTTTGGCCGTGTAATACGAGTCTTGGGGCGTTGCGGAGTTCCAAACGGAAAAGAACTGGTCAACTACTAGGGCTAGCAACGCAAAGTGGCCTAGGTTGTCTCGAGACTGGCGGTCCTCCAGGCAATAGTAGATTTCACCTAGCTCTTCTCTCGAACAGCGTCCTAATCGTTCAGTTAGTTCTTTTGCAAGCGCTGAGGTCTCCGCGAAAGCGCGCGCAACGGGATCATTCGTCAATGAAGGAGACGTGCTCACATCGCATTTCTGAAGATCGGTTTCGCTAACGTGTATTGCTTCCGGTGCCGTCGAAGGACTAACGAATTCGGACGCATTGCTGTCAGTTTCTTGGCCGTCATCGGAACGGTAGATATTCTTCGGCTCTGGGTCAGGCCGAGGTGCTTCGGCCGCACAGGATTCAGTGGTCAGATACTTACTCGCCGCTTCCACCACTTGGTGTTCGGTTTCAAAGGGTTTAACTTGCACGTGCGTCAGAAAGTAGTCCCAACTGCGGGTCACGTCGCGCGGGTACAGGAGCCCTCCCAGCATGAAGGGCAGACGAGGCTTCCGCTGGCGCGTCGCCTGTGTGAATTCGTTTCTCACGTCTTCTGAATCCATTGCGGCATGGGACAGCAGAAACACGAATACATCGCAGGTGTCGATGGCGTTCATAATCTCTTCTGGATACTTCGTGCCGCTCGCAAGCGACCTAGCTGCGAAGAACGTTCCGATTCCGCGTTCGGCAAAGGCGTCAGCGACTTCTGTGGCAACGACGAGGTCTTTGGACGAGTAGCTGATGAAGACCTGTGCCGACGTCATCGCCGCCCCCCGATACCGCACTGCATGCAGGGGATTCTGCCATCACTGACGGCGCGCTGGCACCTGCACGAATGGGGACATCGGTGCGGCACCAGCTCGCGATTGCAAGGACGCGATCCAAAACGTCCAACCGGGTCACATGACCCAGCTACTGTGAGGTAGCTTACGCGTATGGGACATATACGGGGAATCATCTCAACACGCTCAACCAGAGGTCGGACGCTGGCCGCTCGCACCACCGCGCTCCTGACCAGCACAGTCGTGGCGGCCGGACTGGCCGCGGCGATGTCGGGTCCGGCGCAGGCCGCCGACTTCTACACACCGCCGGCCACCTACGACGCCACGCCGGGCGCGATCATCCGGTCGCAGCCCAGCCCGCTTCTGCTGCAGATCCCGGGCATTCCGAACCAGTGGCCGGGCACCGCGAAGCGCATCATGTACACCTCGCGCTATCAGGACGGGAAGCCGGCCGCGGTGACCGGCACCGTCATCGAGCCCACCGCACCCTGGCGCGGCAAGGGCGTGCGCCCGACGGTCGTGATCGGCCCGGGCACTGTCGGACAGGGCGACCAGTGCGCCGGATCGAAGCTGATGGCCTTCCCCATGGCGATCGATCCCTTCAAGCCGAGCATCGCACTGAACTACAGCTCGCTGGAGATGAACCTCATGCTGCTCAACGGGGTTCGCGTCGCCATCACCGACTACATCGGCATGGGCACCCCGGGCATCCACACCTACGTGAACCGCGTCGAATCCGGTAATGCCATGCTCGACGCCGCACGGGCCGCGCTGAATGTGACCGGGGCGCCGAAGAATGCTCCGGTCGCCTTCTCCGGCTACTCGCAGGGCGGTGGCGCCGCGGCGTCGGCGGCCGAGTTGGCGTCGACCTATGCTCCCGAGCTCAATGTGAAGGCCACCTATGCGGGTGCGCCGCCGGCCGATCTGTCGAAGGTCATCACCCGTATCGACGGGACGTTCATCGTCGGCGGCATCGGCTACGCGATCAACGGCCTCGAGGCGCGTTATCCGGAATTGAAGACGGTGGTGGACAACGAAACCAACGCACGTGGCCGTGGCGCGCTGAACCAGTTGTCGACGCAGTGCATCGGTGACACCGGGCTGTCGTTCGGGTTCCAGCGCACCAACGCGTGGACGCGCAGTGGGCAGCCGCTCTCGGCGGTCATCAACCGCTACCCGAACGTCACGAAGATCGTCGACGAGCAGCGCATCGGCCGGCTCAAGCCGAACGCGCCGGTCCTGCTCGAAGGCGGCATCAACGACGACGTCATCCCGTACGGCCAGGTCAATCAGCTCTACCGTGATTGGCGTGGTCAGGGAGCCGACGTCCGGTTGGTGACCAACGGCATCCCGCCGATCTTCCCCGGACTGGTGGTCAACCATGCGCTCCCGGCGCTGACCACGCAGCTGCCGGCGATGAATTTCCTTCTGACGCAGCTGAATAGCTGATCCTCCGTTGCGGGTTGAGTAGCGTCCGAGCGCAGCGAGGCGGCGTATCGAAACCACGCGTCAACTGTGGTCTCGATACGGTCCGCTCGCTGCGCTTGCGGGCTTACCCGACCGGCGTGGGGCGAGGATGCCGACGACCGGCTACGTGGCATCATCAGGGACATGAGCATGGCTGACTCCGACGACGACCGCGATCCCGATCGCGTGCCGACGCAGGCCGAGCTCGACGCCGAGGATCTCGCCGAACTGGCCCGGACCTCGCAGGACTCCGACCGGGCACGGCTCTACCCCGCACGCGCCGTGGACCCCGGTCCGCCGCCGTTGGCGCTGATCAGGGACGCCCGGATCGCGTGGTACGGCGCCGCGGTGGCCGCGCTCATCTCGGTGATCTACGGCTTCCTCAACCTGGGCATGATCACCGACCTGCTTCGGCAACGGCTCGCCGAGGGCGTGGTCAACGATCCTAAGAACGCCAGCCCCGCCAACCAGGTCGACTCGCTCGCGAGCTTCTTCCCGCCGTTCATGCTGATCATGATCCTGGTGTTCCTGGCCATCGAGTACCTGCTGCTCAATGCGATCGCCAACCATCACAGTCGCGAGATTCGGGCATTCTTTCTCGCCACCATTGTCGTCAACCTGCTGTGCATCCCGGTCGGCATCGACCTGCTCTTCCGCTACCCGGATGTGTGGGCATCGTTGCCGATCATCGGATGGGTGCAGTTCGCGTGTCTGGTCGTCGCGGCGGTGTGCACGCTCCGACGGTCGGTCGGCAAGTGGCTGCCGGCCTCGACGAGGATGCGGCCGATGCGGATGTTCCGGGGGAGCTGACGGTGTTGCGCCCGTTGTGGTTTCGATACGCCGCCTCGCTGCGCTCGGTGGCTACTCAGACCAGCGCGGCCAGCTCCTTGGTGAACTCCGCCTCGTCGATCCGCGTGCTGCGGCCGTCGGCGATCACCACCTCACCGTTGACCATCACCGTGTCGACGATCGATCGTGATCCGGTGGTCAGGATCGACGAACCGGGGTCGCGGACGGGCAGGGTGGCGTAGTCGCGGTCGAACCGGATCACCGTGAGGTCGGCCGGCGCGCCGACACACACCCCGCCGATGATCTCCGGCAGGCCGAGCGCGACATTGGCTCCGCCGCAGGCGATGTCGAGCATCTCGCCGAAACCGAGCAGATCCGCACGCTTGTGCAGTGCGCGCTGAAGGTAGGCGGCGATGCGGAAGGTCTCGAGCATGTCCTGGGTGTCGTTGCTGGCGGCACCGTCGACGCCGAGCCCGACCATCATGCCGCGGCCCAGCATGTCCGGAACGGGAGCGATTCCACTACCCAGGCGCATGTTGGACAACGGGTTGTGCGACACCGCGACTCCGCGCTGATGCAGGATCTGCTGGCCGACGTCGTCGAGTTCCACGCAATGCACCGCGAGCACCCGATCCCACAGGAAGCCATGGGAATCAAGGTATTCCACCGCCCCGACGCCGGCGTGCTCCAGGCACATCCGGTCGTCGGTGGGTGTCTCCAGTAGGTGGATCGAGACCGGCATGTCGCGCTGCTGGGCGAACTCCCGCAACCTCGACATCCCATTCTCGGTGAGCGACCGCGGATTCGGCACCGCGAGCGCCATGGTGATCGTCGAATCGGCGACCTGCTCGCGCAGTGCGTCGATGTGATCGAGGACGTCGTCGAGTGGTTGCATCAGCCGCGGCTCGAAACCCCACTTTCGGGTGGCGTCAGGACGGTCGGCGACGCCACGCCCGAGCACGGCTCGAATCCCGGTGTCGCGCAGGCCCTGGATCACCGCACCGTGCACTTCGGTCGACGGATGTGGCCACATGTGTTCGACGACGGTGGTGGTACCCGACCGCAACGATTCCAAACACGCTGCGACCGTCGCGAGGTAGGCCCGCTCCGGCGTGATGGCCACCGACTCCTCACCGACGGCCAACAACCATTCCAGTAGCGGTGTGCACTCGGCGATGCCACGCATCAGCGACTGCTGCAGATGGGTGTGGGTGTTCACGAAACCTGGTATCACATAACCGGTTCCACTGTCTGACGGCTGCGCGGTCTCGACGATCTCCGCGACGGTGCCGCCGACGATCCGCACATCCTGATGGGCCAGCCACCGTCCGCCGGTGTAGACGCTGACGTCGATCAGATCGGTCATTGTCACTTACCGAAATTCGCTGCGATGCGCTGTGCGATGTAGTCGCCACCGGTGATGGCCGGGTACTTTCCGGCTGCACTCTCGATGATTGCGTCGGTGTTGGCCTGCGCGAAATAGGCGATGGTGTAGCGGGGGCCGGTGTACTCACCACGACGCGGCGCGCGTACCCGGTGGAAGTTCGACGGCAGCCGGTCGTCGGACCACCGCATCAACATGTCGCCGATGTTGCAGGTGATCGCCTCGTCGGAGGGTTCCACCGGAGTCCATGCCTGCGAATCGATTTCGGCGCCCGGTAGCACTTGGAGCCCGCCCTGGCCGGACCGCTGGAACAGCAGGGTCAGCGCGTCGAAGTCGGTGTGGGCACCGGCCCGCCAGACGTTCGGCTCGTCGAGCATGGCGTCGGGGAAAGCGTAGTAGTGCAGCAGGCGCAGCGTGCTCTGATAGGTGTCGACGCTGGGATCGTGTGCGCGGGTGAAGAACTCGCGATCGAAGCCGAGCTTCTCGGCGAAGCAGCCCAGGATGTCCATGGCCAGCTTCCAGCACTTGTGCTCGAAGTCGAGCAGCGTCGCGCGGAAACCGGCGAGCTCCTCGTCGGTCGGCCAGAGTCCGTCCATCCGCGGCAGGGTCAGCTGGTAGGACTCCTTCTGATCAGGTGTGCCGACCGACGGCCGCACCTGCGACGAGAACTCCCAACCGGCGTTTTGTCCCTTTTTCAGCGGGTACTGTTCCTTGACCTCGCGCGGCAGGGCGAAGTATTCCGACGACATCGCGAATGCGCGGTTCACCTCGGCCATGTCGATACCGTGGTCGATCACCTGGAAGAATCCGATATCTGTTGCTGCGGACCACAATTCGTCGGCGATCTGGTCGCGACGGGCGTCGAAGTCGGCCAGGCTGATCCGACGGACCTCGCGGTCGGTGGTCTCAGTGCCGAGTCCGCCCATCTGGGATTCACGATTCAACTCGGTCATCTCGTACGACGCCGAATCTACGGGGGTGGTGTTGTTGCTCATGATGTTTTCTCTCGTGTGGTGATGAGGCCGACATGCGCTTTTCGACGTGCCAGCCGAGAGAGAGAAGACCGTCACGGACGCGAACAACAGATGCCGTACCTGCTGCTACACGCAACCTCGTGGGGTCAAGATTAAAGGAGATCGGCTTGGCTCGCCACCCGAACTCGGAAGTGTCTCCGTGGGAACATCATCGGGGGTCGGGTCGTTGCACAACACAGGGGCACAGCTGTGCCCACGCCAAGAAGGCATGACTCCCAGTAGCCATGACTCACTGTTGAGAAATCTCTGTAGAGAAGGAGCTTGCACATGTCGGTTGATGCGACGTACCACGTGACCTCGAAGGCTGCCGGCGGCGGACGCGACGGTGAAGTGGTATCCGAGAGCGGGAGAATCGATCTCGAGCTCCAGCCGCCCAAGGAACTGGGTGGTAGCGGCGAGGGTTCCAACCCCGAGGAGCTCTTCTCCGCCGGATATGCCGCATGTTTTCTCGGTGCCCTGCGCGCCACGTCGAAGCAGGCCGGTACTCCGGCACCCGACGGCTCCACGGTGAGCGTCACCATCGGCATCGGCAAGGATTCCGCCGACGGTGGATTCGGTCTCACCGCCGACATCAACGTCTACCTGCCGGGACTCGACGAGGAGACGGCGCAGAAGCTCGCCGACGGCGCACATGCCTTCTGCCCGTATTCGAAGGCCACCAAGGGAAATATCGCGCACACCGTATCTGTGAAGGTGTAGCCAGGACGGGCCTGCCGACCTGAACCCATTCGAATGCCCCTGTCCGGTTCTCCGGGCAGGGGCATTCTGCTGGACCTACCGAGGCGGTGTCACCGCGGCGCGGCTCGGTCCGCGATGATGGTCAGATGACCGACCGTCCTGTCGATCCTCTTGCTGTCGATCCTGACGCCGAGGCATCGTCGCGGCCGCTGCATCTGCAGCCGGCCGCACTTGCGCTGGTGGCGCTCGGCGGCGTGATCGGCACGTATGCGCGATACACGATCGAGACGGGCCTGCCGCACGCGCCGGGTACCTGGCCGTGGGCGACGTTCCTGATCAACCTGTCCGGCGCCTTTGTGCTCGGGCTGCTGCTCGAAGGGCTGACCCGCCTCGGACCCGACGACGGTTGGCGACGACGCGCCCGCCTCTGCCTGGGGACCGGTATGTGCGGTGCGTTCACCACCTACAGCACCTTCGCGCTCGAGGGTTCGGAACTGATTCGCGACGGTCACGCCGGCGTCGGCCTGGCGTACTTCGTGACATCGGTGCTCGCCGGTGTGATCTGCGCGTGGCTGGGCATCGTGGTGGCGAGTGTGCGGCGTTCCGGGAGTGGCGCGGTGGCCGAATGATGGTGGTAGCACTGGTGATTGCCGGCGCCGTGGGTGCGGTGGCTCGCTTCGTCCTCGATTCGACGATCAAGGCGAGATGGTCGTCGTCGGTGCCGTGGGGTACCTGGCTGATCAACGTGAGCGGTTCGCTGCTGCTGGGGATCATCGCGGGTCTGGTCACCTACCGCGGGATGTCGGCCGACGTGGCGGCGGTGGCTGGCACCGGCTTCTGCGGCGGCTTCACCACCTTCAGTACCGCGAGCTTCGAGACGGTGCGGTTGGCTCAGCAGCGGCGATGGCGTGCATCGCTGAGCTATGCGCTCGCGTCGGTGGTGGCGTCGGGCGGCGCGTGTGCGGCCGGGCTGGCACTCGCCGCAACGGTGTGACGACCGGCCAGACGAATCCAGAGACCGTCGAGTTCGGCGCGGTAGCGTTGGCGCGGTGGACGGATGGAATGTGACCGCCGGGTTCGGTCTGCTGGCCGTGACCATCGCCGTGGTGGCCTACGTCGCCTATCGACAGCGGGAGACCCGATCGCTGCAGCGCGACGTCGAATTGGCGCGGTCGTTGCGTGAGTTGGCGGGCACTGATGCCGTCCGCTCGGCCGCCGTCGACGAGTTCGAGTTGGCTATCTACCAGCGACTTTTCTATGCCTCGGTGATCGGTCCGCGCGCCAGAAGCGCTGCCTGGGCACTGCTCGGATGTGTACTGGCGGTGACCGCGGTGCTGCTCACCGGTACCGTCGGCGGGGCAATCGGGACATCAGCGCAGATCGTCGCCGGGGTTTTCGCGGTGGTCTTCGGCGTCGCTGCGCTGGTCTTCGTCGTCGTGGCGCTCTATCAGTCGGCGACCACCCCGCGGGTGTCCTTCGCCGAGTCCTACCGTGCGCTCGACGCACCCGACGAGTCAGCCGCACCCGACGAGTCAGCCACTTCCTGACCGGTCAAGCACCACCCGCGTCGCATAGCGGCGACCCAGCTAGCCCTACCTGCCTGCGAACCGCCGGCGATAGGTCACCGGGGACAGCCCGACCATCGAACCGAAGTGGTGGCGCAGCAGGGTCGCCGACCCGAATCCGACTCGGGCCGCGATGTCTTCGACGGATAGGTCGGTGGATTCCAGCAGGCGTCGGGCGTGCAGGATCCGTTGCTCGGTCAGCCATTTGTGCGGTGATGTGCCCACCTCGTCGACGAATCGTCGGGCGAAGGTGCGGGTGGACATGTGCATTCTGGCGGCGAGGTCGTCGACGCTGATCTCGTCGTCGAGATGTTCGACCATCCAGGCCAGCATCGCGCTGAAGCCATCGGAATCACAGTCGGGGACAGGCGCTTCCACGAACTGACGCTGTCCGCCGTCGCGATGTGGCGGCACCACCATCCGACGCGCGATCTTGTTGGCCACCGCCGGACCCCACGCCTCCCGCACCAGGTGCAGCGAGGCGTCGATCCCGGCGGCGGTGCCCGCACTGGTGGTGATCGGACCGTCGTCGATGAACAGGACGTCGGTGTCGACGATGGCCTTCGGGTATCGGCGCACCAGCTCCTCGCCGTGACGCCAGTGCGTGGTGCAGCGTCGGCCGTCCAGCAGTCCGGCGGCGCCGGCGACGAACGCGCCGGAGCACACGGTCAGCACTCGTCCGCCGTTGTCGACCACCCCGCGCAGGGTGTCGATCAGTTCCGGCGGGATCGGGTCGTCGATGTTGCCGCCGGGGATGGCCACCACATCGGCGGTGAGGCAATCGGCGAGTGAATATGGCGGGATGACGAAGGTGCCGTTGCCCACGCTGTGTGGTTCGCCCGGTTTCGACGAGGCGATCCGGAAGTCGAAGGCCGGCACTCCGTCGTCGGTGCGGTCGATGCCGAATACCTCGCTGATCACGCCGAACTCGAAGAGCGAGACCCACCCGTTGAGGACCACGGCGACCGACGACAGCATGAGAACCAGTATGGCAGAAATTTTGCGAACATTGGCTTTCGCGCCACTGGTGACCGAAATTATGCGGCCGAATAATTCATGTCATGCACACCATCCTTCTCGTCACGCTTCTTGTCATCGTCATCGCGCCGGCCGCCGTCGCGGTCATCTCCGTTCAGGTACGCGCCGACCACCTGCCGAGGATCCCGTTCGGATTCGACCGTGAGACATCGGTTTCCGACGCCCGCGAACGCATCGGATGGGCGTCCAACCGACTGTCGTCGAGGCGGTTCGGACCGGACACGGACCGTATCCACGACGAACTCGTGATGCTCAACCTGCACCGCCGCGACAGCGCGTGAGCCCATCGAGATCGTTCGCGCTCCATGCCACTTGGTATGGTGTTCGCGCCACGAATCTGAGCTGGTGTGGGGGTGAAACCAATCTTGTCGCGTCCGCGTGTTCTCCTGATCACCGTCGTTTGCGCGCTCGTTGGCCTGGTTGCCGCTCTCACCGCTGCGTCGACCAGCGTTCGCCCGATCACCGCGCGAGGCGCCACCACCCTCGACCACGGCAGTGTGTCGGTGCTGGGTGGCGCCGGGCCGGAACTCGCGCTGTCGACGAGCCGATCGCTGTTCACCTCGTCGCCGATCGCGGTGGTGGTCAATGCCCGGACCGAACCCGCGACGTGGACCAAGATCGCCCAGAGTGCAGCAGCGGCGCACGCACCGGTCCTGACCGCCCATGAAGGCAATGCCGACGCGATCAGCGCCGAACTGCGACGGCTCGGCGTCGGCAAGGTGTTCCTCGTCAATTCCCCGCCCGGGGTCGACGTCGGATCGGCGACGACCGTGGCCGGGCTCCCGGAGGTCGGCGATGTCGAACCCCAGGCGCCGGCCGCAGGAGCACCTTTGGTGCTGACCACGCCGAGCACGCCCCTGGATTCGCTGGCCACCGCGCAGGCGTCGGGCGCGCAGATCGTGCGGGCCGCAGCGGCGGACCCGCGCGCCGATGGTGAGACCGTCCGAATCCTGCGGACATCGTCGAATCGGCCGATCCGTGCCATCGGTAGCGAGTTCGGCTCCGATGCCCAACTCGCCGAACGGATTTCGATCGCCCGGACCCAGACCGAGCTCCCGGGCGGCGGCCAGCTGGTGTTTCCGGGCCGACGATTCCTGGCCCTCTACGGTTCGCCCGGCGCACCATCGTTGGGGCCGTTGGGTCGCCAGAACCTGCCCGGCTCCATCAATCGGGCCAAAGGGCTTGCCGCGCAATATCAGCCGCTGAGTCCGGTGCCGGTGGTCCCGACCTTCGAGATCATCGTGACGGTCGCGTCGTCGGAGCCGGGGATCGGCAACAACTACACGACGATGATCGATCCGCGGGAGATCCGTCCATGGGTGATCGCCGCGCGCGACGCCGGGGTATACGTGACCCTGGATCTGCAGCCCGGCCGGATGGATTTCCTCACCCAGGCACGTCAGTACGCAGACCTGTTGCGCGAACCCAACGTCGGGCTCGCGCTCGATCCGGAGTGGCGACTCAAACCCGATCAGGTGCATCTGACCCAGATCGGCTCGGTGGACGCCGACGAGGTCAATCGCACCTCGCAGTGGTTGGCCGAGCTGACCCGGTCGAACAAGTTGCCGCAGAAGGCATTTGTGCTGCACGAGTTCGATCCGGACATGCTGGGTCGACGCGACCGCATCATCACCGATCGGCCGGAGTTGGCGACGGTCATCCACGCCGACGGACACGGCATACCGTCGGTCAAGATGGCCACCTGGCGACGCATGACCGCCGACCTGCCGCCACGGGTGTGGATGGGCTGGAAGAACTTCTACACCGAGGACAAGCCGCCGTTCTCCCCGGCGCAGACAATGGCGGTCGGTCCGACGCCATACTTCATCTCGTATCAGTGACGAGATCCCGGCTGATCTGGGTTCGCTGAGGGTCGGGATTCGCGATGGTCCGATACACGATGACCTACGATCGGATCAATAGTCGCTACCGTCCAACAGGATTCGAGGACATGATGGACCATCCCGATCTGCGCGAAGCCATCCACGACGACATGGGCCGGGTGTTCACCGAACTCCGTGAGATGGTGGCGTTCCAGTCGGTCCACGATCCCGAGCAGGCGCCACCCGAAGAGTGCGACAAGATGGTCGACTGGCTGCTGGAGACGTTCACCGGTCTGGGATGTGACGACGTTGCGGCGCACGTGACCTCCGACGGTTCCAAAGCCGTCACCGGCTCGCTGGCCGGGCCCGACGACGCACCGACCGTCCTGCTCTACTTCCATCACGACGTGCAGCCACCGCTGGGTGCCGACGAATGGGATTCGCCGGTCTGGGAACTCACCGAACGCGGCGGCCGGTGGTACGGGCGCGGAGCAGCCGATTGCAAGGGCAACATCGCCGTCCACATCGCCGCGCTGCGCGCGCTCGGCCGGGATCTGCCGGTGAACATCAAGATCGTCGGCGAGGGCTCCGAAGAACAGGGCACCGGTGGCCTCGACGACTTCGTGCCCGAACATCGTGAACTGCTTGCCGCCGACGCGATCCTCGTCGTCGACTCGGGAAACGTCGCGCTGGGCCAGCCGAGCCTCACGACCAGCCTGCGCGGTGTCGCCAATGTCATTGTCAGCGTCGAAACACTCTCCTCGGCAATGCATTCCGGCATGTTCGGTGGTGCCGCGCCCGATGCGTTGGCAGCGTTGATCGCGATGCTGGCGACGCTGCGGGACGAGCACGGCAACACCACGGTCACCGGCCTGGCGAACGACACGGTGTGGCCGGGTATCGACTACCCGGTCGAGGATTTCCGCCGCGATGCAACCGTGCTGGACGGTGTGGATGTGATTGGCAGCGGCCGGGTTTCGGACATGGTGTGGGCGCGACCCACCGCCACGGTCCTCGGCATCGACTGCCCGCCGGTGGTCGGTTCATCAGCGGCGGTGCAGCCACGTGCGCGAGCCAGGATCAACCTGCGGGTGCCGCCCGGTATGGATGCCCAGCACTCGCAGGATGCGCTGGTCGCACACCTGACGGCGGTGGCGCCGTGGCACGTGAAGCTGACCGTTGAACGGGAGGCGGTGGGCTCGCCGTTCTCCGGTACGACGTCGGGGCCGGGCTTCGACACCATGAACGAGGCGATGGCCGGTGCCTATGGACGCGAAGCCGTGCTGATGGGGCAGGGCGGATCGATCCCGTTGTGCAGCGTATTTCAGACCACCTACCCCGACGCCGAGATCATGTTGTTCGGCGTCGAAGAACCCCGCTGTCTCATCCACGCGCCCAACGAGAGTGTCGACCCGTCGGAGATCGAGCACATGGCGCTCGTCGAGGCGATGTTCCTGCGCGAGTACGCGGGTCGGTTCAAGCGCTGAACCGCTGCACCAGAACGTCTTTGAGCATCGGACGGCTGGCCGCCACGAGGAGGAAGACCGCTTCTCGGGCCAGTCGTTCGGGATGCCGGCCGCGCACCACGCCGCGACCTCCGTCGGCGGCGACGAGCGCCGCTGCCGCGTCGATGGCGAGCTGGGCGGCATCAGCCCGAGCGGCCACCAGTGCGTCGAGGTCGTCGAGTGCGTTGTCGAGCGCCGCGCGGATCTGCCCGCCCCGCTCTCGGAGTCGACGCGCCGGCCCGAGCTGACCACTGACGTCGAGTAGTGCTGCGGCACGGCGTATCACTCCAAACGGCAGAGTTCCGTTGATGCGGACTCCGACGTTCTGGTTGGCCAGGAAGTCGTCGTATCCGACTCTGCTGACAACGTCGTCGTCGGCGACAAATAGGTCCGAAATCTGAAGTGACGCTGTGCTTGTGGCGTTGGCCGCGATGAGATCGAGTGTGGTGGAAACGATCTCGGTGCCGACATCGTGTGCCGGGATGATCACCGAGACCACGTCGTCGGTGTCGGCGTCGCGGGCGAAGATCTGCAGGATGTCGACGATGCCCCACCCGCTGACGAAAGGTGCGTGACCGTTCAGGCGCCATCCGCCGTCGACCTTGGTGGCCTGCATCCGCGGCGGTGTCGGCACCACGCCGGCCAAGGCGACCCCGGCCCGAACCCGGCCGGTCATGGCGTCGAGCAGCAACCTCTCGCGCAGCGAGGCATTGGTGGTCGAGGCGAGCGACACCACCACCCCGTGGTGCTGCATCCAGGTGAAGGCGGTGCTCAGGCAACCGCTGGCCATCACCTCGCTCACCTCGATCACCTGGACGAAGTCCAGGCCCGGGCCACCCGCGCCGGGCGGCGCGGCATAGCCGAACAGCCCGGCGTCGGCGATGGCCTCCCAGTGCGATTCGGGGATCACCCGGTTGTGGTCGACGTCGTTGGCCGCGGGGAACAGGACGTCGTCGGCCACCCGATATGCAGCGTCGACGAGCTCACGTGAGGAATGGGCGGATTCGGTCACGCACCTAGCGTAGGCGGCTCAGACGGTGCACAGGGGCGAGTAATCGCTGCGCCATCCGGTGATCGGCGATACCAGGAAGGTGCAGGAGTTGAAGCCGGCCTGCTCGACCTTGCCGCGCAGTCGACGCAGCTCGTCGGTGGAGATGTTCTTCTCGCGCGACAGCAGGAAGCCCGACAAGCGCGTGGGATCACCAACGATCGCGTACTTGTACGGGCCCGTCGGATCCGCGCCGTCCTCGACGTAGGTCACGATGTAGTTGGGGAAGTTCCCGGTGTTGATGGTGTTGGGGATGCCGGGGAACGAAACAGCAAGCTGCGCATTGGTTTTCGTGTCCAGGACAGTGGCCTTGCCCTTGATTCCGTCGGGCTGGCCGGTGAACGAGATGCACTTGTTGTCGACGCTGATGGTCTTGGCGTCGATGAGGCCGTAGGTCGCGTTGGTGTCCTTGGCGCAGCGGATTCCGTAGAACGATGGCACGGTGGCCAGCTGCCACCAGGTGCCCAGGTAGCGGTTGACGTCGAGCTTGGCCACCGGCTGGGTCGGTGCGGCCTCGGCGCGTGGCGCGGACACCACCACTCCGAGGATGGCGGCGAGCACTGCTGCCACGACCACCAGGATCCGGGCGGGACGACGGACGAAACGCATGTGGGATACCCCTTCTCGTAGAGACACCGAACGAAGCGACGTGCTCATCGGACAGCGAGCAACGTGCGGCAGTGGTTCGGAGCCGTCGTCGTCCTGGACGGGCTGGCTCGACGGACCGGTGGGGCGAGCCGGTTCAGGAGTCCAGCATGCGCATCACGTCACCGCCGCGGGGCAGTCGGTGCAGCGTGTAGACCTTCTTGGCGTAGCGGTCGATGGTCCACGTCGCGGCGGTCTTGGCGTGGAAGGTCGCGGTGTCGCCGGGGCGCAGTGTGAAGTGCTTGCCCTGGTACTCGACCTTGACCTCGCCTTCGAGGAGGTGGACGGTCTCGTCGTCGCCGAACTGCCATACAAAGGTGGTCGGTCCGGTGCACGACCACAGTCCGGTCACCGACCGGCCGTCGTGGGATCGGCTGGTCTCGGTGGCCTTGAACTCCGGCGTGCCTGATTTGATCCAGCTCGGATCGACGGTCATCGGGGTCAATGGTTGCTGGTAGGCAACCGTGGACGCGTCGGGGCTGTGCCGTGCGTACTGGAAGGTGTCGAGTGCGGTGACAGCCACGACGGCAACGACGAAGCCCAGGACGGCGGCCAGGATCAGGCGGAGGCGCATCCGGAGATTATTACCCGACAACTCGGACAATCCGAATGCGCCCCCGCACCGTCAGAACTGTGAGCGGGTCAGAAGTCTGCGGGATTCCAGACGGCGACGGCCCAGATGACGATGAGATCCAGCACGATGATCAGGATCGCCCACCACGGGTAGTAGGGCAGCCACAGGAACTGCGCGATGATCGACAGCGATGCGATGAGGATTGCCGCGACGCGTCCCCAGGTGGCTCCGTACGCCAGACCGCCGGCGATGATGACGGCGATGATGCCGAGGATCAGGTGAATCCAGCCCCAGGTGGTCAGGTTGAACTCGTAGACATACTTCGGTCCGACGACGAACAGGTTGTCGTTGGCGATCGCCGAGATGCCCTGGAAGATCGCGGCGAAGCCGGCGATGAACAGCAGGGCCGAGGCGATGATCGCGACGCCGAAGGCGAAACCCTGTTTGGTGGAGCGTTCGGGTTCCCTGTACTCCTTCGTGGCCATAGTGATATTCCTTCCTGTTGGCAAAGCTGTGAATCAGTTAGGAGAACTGCCACTGAACTGTATGACGCAGGCATGCGCCGTTCGACGGTTTCGGTCAAGCGGCGGTGAAATCGTTTCCCACCGGTGACCTTGGAAAACACTCCGTTTGCCTAGTCGAAGTGTCAGCTGAGCTGCGGATTTTCTGGGACGACGAGGTGGGGGGTAAGCTATCGCAGGTTGCACACGGGGTGTGGCGCAGCTTGGTAGCGCGCTTCGTTCGGGACGAAGAGGTCGTGGGTTCGAATCCCGCCACCCCGACGCTTTGGTTGAGAAGCAGTTGAGGCCCTGGCCAGGAGAAATCCGGCCAGGGCCTCCTCGTTTGTGTGGCACTTGCGTCCGCGGCCGGTTGGCGCTGGGGCTGCATCATCGTGCTCACCTTGCAAAGCGACTGTTATCGAACAAGCCCAGCGTTTCTGCGACCTATGTGACGATGGTCACATGTCTTCCTTGGTCACTGCGGACGAACTCGGTGTGCGACTGCTCTTTCCGGACCCGGTGTCGGAGGTGATCGAGTTCTTGCGTGAGGTGATCAACCAGCGGGAACCGCTCGTGCTGATGACCGACGACGTGGCGCGTGTGGTCAACTTCGCCAATGTCGCCGCGTTCACCGTCGCCGAGCGCGATCGCGATGACCCCGCCCTCGACGCCGACGGCGTGACCACCGTTGTCATCTCATTGGCGGAATGTCGGCAAGCCGCTCAGCGGTGACCGGCGTCGACTCCACGCGATAGTCCACAGGCGGCGGACGTCCCTGGACGACGGTGCGGGCGGGCACCTATCGTTGGCCGGTGACCACACCTACACCTGGTCCGGGGGGACAACCGCCATATCAGCCGGGGTACCCGCCGGCGAATGCCTACTCGTACGGACCCAACCCCGCTGAACTGCGCCGAAAGGCGTCTAATGCTCGTGCTCGTGCGCTGGTTTCATGGGGGATCGCGGCCGTGCTCCTGGCGCTGAGGATCGCCTCCGCGGCGACGCTGGGCCATTCGAACTACGCCGCGAATGATCCGGCGCGAGCGGCCGGGGCTGTGATCGGCTCATTTCTCATACCCGGAGTGATCGCTTTCGTCGGCTTCCTCGCGCACAGGACCTACAAACGCCTGACTGCCCAAGCCGAGCAACTCGAAGCGGCCGAGTGGTACGCGCAGTACACGGGCCAGCAGCAGTACCCAGCCCAGCAGTATCCAGCCCAGCATTATCCGGCCCAGCCGTACTACCCACAACAAACGAACCCACAGCAGCAGTACCCGGCCCAGCCGCCGTACTACCCACCCCAGCAATACCCACCCCAGAGCTGAGTCCCGATTGCGGACCCGGACTGTCCGCAATCGGTTCTAGGTTCGGGCGTATGGAACTGCCGCCCAACCATCACACACTCAACACCTTCGTATTGGTCGACGACGCAACGGAATTCATCGACCACCTGGTGCGCGTCTTCGGGGCGTCGGAAACCGAATCGGTCCGCACGCCCGATCGGGACGGCTCACTCATCCACGCCGAGGTGGTGATCGGGGACTCGACGATCATGATCGCCGATCGCAAACCCGATTGGCCGATCACACCGGCATTCAATCAGATCTACGTCGACGACATCGACGTGATTCTCACTCGCGCAACCACATTGGGTTCGATGATCGTCACTCCGAGGTCACCGTTCTACGGTGGCTACGACGTGGCCCGCCTGATGGATCCGTGGCACAACCTGTGGTGGCTCTATGCGCCGGCCGCCGGAAGGCATCAGGACGTCGACACCCGAACGGCAACCACGGACTGGCATGAGAGCCAACCCAGCGTCGTCTATTCGACGCTGATGGAGTTCATGCGCGACCTGCGTCGTGTCGTGCAGCCCTATCCGGAATAGCCCCCTCGGGCTGAAGTCACAAGCGCCGCAGAGCAATCGAGAGAAACAGAAACCCCGTACCTCGTCAGAAACACTCATCGCGATCGGTGTTTCTGACGAGATGCGGGGTTTCTGTGTGGCCGTCGTGCCCGACGACCGTCCGCTGATCGGACCTCAGCTGTGTTCGGAAGCCAGCTGCGGCAGCGAGTGGTCCTCGTCGAACTCGGCGTCGCCGTGCGAGACCGGGGTCAGCGTCAGCAGACTCGCCTCGGGGCGGCAGCAGAACCGTGCGGGTGCGAACGGTGAGGTGCCGAGGCCGGCACTCACGTGCAGTTTCATCGTGGAACCCCAGCTGGAGGGGCCCTTCACCCGCGAGCGGTCGATGTGGCAGTTGGTCACCAGTGCCCCGAAGAACGGCAGGCACAGCTGACCGCCATGGGTGTGACCGGCCATCACCAGGTCGTAGCCGTCGTCGGCGAAGCGGTCGAGGATGCGTGGCTCCGGCGAGTGGGTCAGTCCGAGTCTCAAGTGTGCCAACGGATTCGGCCGCCCAGCGATGGTGTCGTACCGGTCGCGGTCGATGTGCGGGTCGTCGACGCCGGCCGCGGCGATCCGCACCCCGCCGACCTCGAGCTCGCGAATGGTGTGGGTGGCGTCGAGCCAGCCGCGTTCGGTGAACGCCGCCCGCAGATCCTGCCAGGGCAGCGGATCCCCATGGGTGCGTTCGTGATCGGTCTTGAAGTACTTGAGTGGGTTCTTCAGGCTCGGACCGAAGTAGTCATTGGAGCCGAAGACGAACAGCCCCGGCCGCGAGAGCAGCCCGCCCAGCGACTGGATCACCGCCGGAACCGCGTGCGGGTGGGCGAGATTGTCGCCGGTGTTGACCACCAGATCGGGTTCGAGCGCTTCGAGCTCGGACACCCAGGCCTGCTTCAACCGCTGGTTCGGCGTCATGTGCAGGTCGCTGATGTGCAGCACACGCAACGGGGCGGCACCGGGCTCGAGCACCGACATGGTGGTGTGACGCAGCGTGAAAGCGTTGCGCTCGATGACCGTCGAATAGAACAGGCCGCCCGCCGCCAGCCCACCGAGGGCCGCGAGGGTGGTTGCTGCGCCCGACGCGGTACGGAGTGACGTGTCGACCTGAGGCATCTGACCAGGATAGCGAATGCCGTTGCCGGATCAGCCCGGAAGCTGGATGACCACCGGGCCGACGCCCGGTACCTGCACCGTCGTCTCGGTCGGTCCACGATCACCGGCGTTGCGGCGACCGTTGCTCACGTAGATGGTGATCACGCTGCCCGGCATCGCCGAATCCGACGGTGCGGTGAACACCACGGTGCCCTTCGCGCGACTGGAATCGACCTCGAGCTGGTTCACCTTGAACCCGGCACCCTGCAGGCGCGACGTCGCGTCACTGGCCGTCAGTCCGCTGACCTGCGGAATGCGGCCACGATCGGTGCCCTGCATGTAGCGCGGATCGGTCGGTGGCAGTGCGACCGGACCGAACTTGGTGGCCACCGGCAGCATCGCGTTGTACCAGGTACGGGCCGGCTCATAGCCGCCGTAGATGTTGCCGTCGTAGCAAAGACGCGCAGGTGAGGTGCAGATGCCCGACGGGTTGGGGCCATCGCTGTAGACGTAGGCGGCGCCGGCGATCTGGTTGGTGAAGCCGACGAATGCGGCCGACCGGTGCGCCTCGGTGGTACCGGTCTTACCCGACGCCGGGTACGACCAGCCGACCGAACCCGCTGCGGCCGCCGACGTGCCGCCGCCACGATCGTCGGCACTCATGCCGGTGGCCAGCGAATTGGCCAGGCCCTCTTCGACGACCTGCTCGCACTTGGGCGAATTGAACGGGATCGCGGCGAGTGCGGGTTTGTTGTCCGGACCCATCACCGGGTTGCCGTACGCATCGCGCTTGATGCGGCTGATCGAGGTCACCGGATTCGGCGGGCACCAGGTGCCGCCGGAGGCCAGCGTCGCGGCCACGTTGGAGAGTTCCAGCGCGTTCAGCGGCAGCGGCCCGAGGGTGAACGAACCGAGGTTGCCGTCCTTGACGTACTGGGCCATGCTCTTCTCGCCGAAGCCCGACGAGCCGGGCACGGTGTAGGACCGCAGCCCGAGCCGCACGGCCATGTCGACGGCCGGCGAGACGCCGGTGCGCTCCAGGAGTTTGACGAACGCGGTGTTCGGCGACTGTGCCAGCGCATTGGTCACCGTCATCTGCGCCGGATACTTGCCGTCGTTCTTGACGCAGTACTTCTCGGGTGGGCAGCCGTTGATGCCGCCGCTGTTACCCATGCCCTCGACCGCGATCGACGCGGGCACCGGGATATTGGAGTTGATACCGAGGCCCTTCTCCATGGCCGCGGCCACGGTGAAGATCTTGAACACCGAGCCGGCACCGTCGCCGACCATCGAGAACGGCTGCGGCTGCACGGTTTCGCCGGCGTTCAGGTTGAGGCCGTAGTTACGGCTCGACGCCATCGCCAGCACGTCGTGGGTGTTTTTGCCGGGCCGGATGGCACTCATGACGCCCGCGACGCCGTCGGACGTGGGGTCCACCTGGTTCTGTGCGGCTCGCACCGTGGAGCTCTGGACGTCGGGATCCAGGGTGGTGCGGATGATGTAGCCGCCGCGCATCACCGAGTCACGGGACAGGCCGTTCTCGGCGAGGAACTGCAGGGCGTAGTCGCAGAAGAAGCCGTTGTTGTTCGCGCCGATGCAGCCCTGGACCGGGGTGCGCGGGGTCGGCAGCACACCGAGCGGCTTGGCTTTCGCGGCCGTCAGTTCGTCGGCCCGGTTGGGGAAGTTCTGGATCATCGTGTCGAGCACGGTGTCCCGTCGGGTCTTGGCGGCCTCGGGGTTGGTGTAGGGGTTGAGGGCTGAGCTCGACTGCACCATGCCGGCCAGGAGCGCGGCCTGCTCGACGGTCAGTTCCTTGGCATGCTTGCCGAAGTAGGTTTGTGCCGCGGCCTCAATGCCGTAGGAGTTGTTGCCGAACGGCACGACGTTGAGGTAGCGGGTGACGATCTGCTTCTTCGCCTCTTGCTTGGCCTGTGCGTCGGAGAGGTTCTTGTCCTTCTTGGCCTGCTCGGTCAGCGACTGCTCCATGGTCAGCGCCATGCGCACCTCACGCAGCTTTCGCGCGGGGGTGGTCTCGATGGCGGCCTGCCGGTCGGCCTCGGTCCGGGCCAGGACCAAAAGTTGATAGTTCTTGATGTACTGCTGGTCCAGCGTCGAGGCGCCCTGCTGGACTTCGCCCGACGACGAGTTCTTCAGCGCGGCACGGATGGTGCCCTTCCAGTCGACGCCGTCGTGCTCGAGGAAGCGTCGATCCTCGATGGAGATGATGGCGCGGATCATGTCGGGCGCGATGTCGTTGTATCCGACCTGGTAGCGGTACTGGTCGAACAGGACCGCGATGGGCGTTCCCGCGGAGTCGGTCATCGTGGTGACCTCGGGCAGGGTGCCGTTCAGGAGCTCCGACGAGACGTTCTCCACCGCTGAGGCCGCGCGGTTGGAGACAACGCCGAGGCCGCTGGCCACCGGGTAGAGCAGGCCTGCCACCAGGACACCGGCGAGGAGGCAGCTTCCTGCCAGTGGCCAGATTTTTTTCGAGAGCGACACGGAGAACAGAGTACTTGCCGCAGCGCGAATGACGAGGGAGCGCAGCGGGTGTGCCAGCGCGAACTCAAGTTAACAAGACAAACCTGGCATTCACCAGGCAGAATGATCACGGGTTTGGACGTTGGTGCCAGATTTCTGGCCCCAGGGGTTGCGCGCCAATGCACAGATCCTTAGATTGAGTGCAGAATGTGACTCACATAACAATGGATGTAGCCTGTGGCGCATCACTGTTCCACCCATAAGCGACGGTTACGTCGCACACGGTTCTGACCAACGACAGATAGGGGTCGACGGATGTCGATGACGGCAGATGTCACCACGGAGGATCGCCTCACTTGGGTTTCTCGCGCCAGGTGCCGTGGCGGTAATCCTGACGAGTTGTTCGTTCGTGGCGCGGCCCAACGCAAGGCGGCAACCATCTGCCGGCATTGCCCGGTGCAGCTGGAGTGCGGCGCCGACGCCCTCGACAATCGCGTTGAATTCGGCGTGTGGGGCGGGATGACCGAGCGTCAGCGTCGCGCGCTTCTGCGCCAGCACCCCGAGGTCACCTCGTGGTCGGAGTTCTTCGAAGCGCAGCGTCGCCGCCAGCGCGCGGACGCGGTCTGACCCCGACTTATGTAAGACGACGAGAACGGCACCATACCAATGGGTTTGGTGCCGTTTCGTCGTATCGGGTCGATGCGCGCAGCGTCAGCCGCGGCTGGTGATCTGCTCGGCCACGGCCTGCAGCGCGGCGACATCGGCCACCTCGAACGGCAGTGACGGCACACCGACGATCGGTACCCGTGGGTGTGCGGCGGTGAACCGCTGCAGCAGATGCAGTTCGCGTTTGCCCGTCGCCGCCCGCTCGGCATGGACCTCCAGCACCCCGCGCGTCAGCTCGTCGGTCACCGAATCGAGCGCCACCCGCGCGGCCGGTTCCGCGATCGTCGTCAGATTCGGGTGCGTGCGATTGAGAATCAGCCCGGCCAGCGGCATGTTCTCCTCAGACAACCGGTCGACGAAGAACGCCGCCTCCCGTAGCGCGTCGGGTTCGGCGGCAGCCACCACCGCGAACTGCGTGCCCGGCTGCTTGAGCAGCTGATAGGTCCTCGTCGCCCGGTCCTGGAAACCACCGAACATCGAATCCAGGGACTGTACGAAGGTCGCGACGTCGCGCAGCATCTCGCCGCCGATGATGGTCGACACCCCGCGCATCGCCAAGCTCATCGCGCCGGTCAGCACCCGCCCGACGCCACGTCCGCCACCGACGAGCACCTTCATCAGACGCCCGGACAGAAACGAACCGAGACGCTGCGGCGCGTCGAGAAAGTCCAGCGCATTCCGCGACGGCGGGGTGTCGACGATGATCAGGTCCCACCGGTTCTGGTCGAGGAGTTTGCCGAGCTTCTCCATCGCCATGTACTCCTGCGTCCCGGAGAACGACGACGCCACCGTTTGATAGAACGAGTTCGCCATGATCGCCTCGGCGCGTTCGGGGGTGGAGTATTCGAGCACCATCTCGTCGAACGTGCGACGCATGTCGAGCATCATCGCGTCGAGCGTTCCGGCGCCGACGATGGGCACCGGCTGCGGGTCGTTCGTGAGCTCCGACATCCCGAGTGACTGCGCGAGCCGTCGAGCCGGGTCGATGGTGAGCACCGCGACGGTACGGCCCTGTTCGGCGGCGTACATCGCCATCGCGGCGGCCGTGGTGGTCTTGCCGACACCGCCTGCGCCGCAACAGATCACGACTCGGGTGTCGGGGTCGGTGAGTACTGATCCCATCTTGAGGTCGAGCGGCATCAGGCACCTGCCTTCTGGATGAGGTTGGCCAGCTCGTAGATGGAACCGAGATCGATGCCGTGGGTCAGGTCGGGCAGTTCGATGATCGGTACCTCGACGTTGTCGATCTGCGCCTTGGCCACCTGCTGGGCCTGGAGCCGGCGGGCGTGCTCGATGGTTTCGGTGAGCAGGCCGCCCAGGTCGGCGTCGGAGACGACGAGCCCGGCGGCGGCGAGGTTGTCGCGGATGCGGTCGGCGTCGATGACGCCCTCGGCGATCGCGTCGGTCTCCTCGGCCGGCAGCCGCGACGGCCGGACCCGGTTGAGCAGCAGCGTCGCGACGGTGAGGTTCTTGGCGCGAAGCTCGTCGACCGCCTCGATCGTTTCCTGGATCGGCATCGCCTCGAGCAGGGTCGTGAGGTGGATGACGGTGTCCGGCGAGTGCAGCAGCCGTGACACCCCCTCGCTCTGATTGCGGATGGGGCCGGTCTTGGCGAGGTCGGCCATCGCCTGGGTGACGTCGAGAAAGCTGCCGATCCGGCCGGTCGGCGGTGAATCGACGACGACGGCGTCGTAGACCCGGTTGCCCTGCTTGTCGGTGGCGATGATGCGTTCTTTGATCTTGCCGGTGATCAGCACGTCACGTAGACCCGGCGCGACGGTGGTGACGAAGTCGATGGCCCCGATCCGCTTCATCGCGCGGCCGGCGAAACCGAGGTTGTAGAACATCTCGAGGTACTCGAGCAGGGCGTGTTCGATGTCGATGGCCAGCGCCGACACCTCGCCGCCGCCCTCGGCGGTCGCGACCCGGGTGTCGGTGGCCGGCAGCGGCGGAATGTCGAAGAGCTGGGCGATGCCCTGACGGCCCTCGCATTCGACGAGCAGCACCTTCTTACCGTCGGCGGCCAGCGCGAGCGCGATCGCCGCGGCCACCGTCGTCTTCCCTGTTCCGCCCTTTCCCGATACGAAATGCAGTCGGGCTCGCTTGGCGGATTCCGGCCACACGTTGTCCGGTATCGCCGCGGAGTCGAGGCCACCATCGTCGGTGGGGAGATCATGATCGAACGCCACGGATTCACCATATCCGCAGAGGGCGGGTGTCGATGGCGAGGTCGTCTGTCAATGGGCGAGGTCACCGCGTCGGGGTCACTGCGTTCACCGTCCCCGTTAGGCTGTCCCCATGAGCGAACTGACTACGTGGGAGTACGCCACGGTGCCATTGCTGACCCACGCCACCAAGCAGATTCTGGACCAGTGGGGTGCCGACGGCTGGGAGCTGGTCACCGTGCTGCCCGGCCCGACCGGTGAGCAGCACGTGGCCTACCTGAAGCGTCCGAAGGGCTGAGGACGGTGTCGGAGAGTTCGACGGCCCAGACGTGGAGTGCGCGGCTCGCCGAGCTGGGCATCACCTTGCCCCCGGTGGTCGCACCGCTGGCCAGCTACGTTCCCGCGGTGCTGACCGGTGACCTGGTGTACACCGCGGGACAGTTGCCGCTTGTCGACGGTCAGCTCACCGCGCGCGGGCACGTGTCCGACGGCGCGGAGGGTCGGGTCAGCACCGACGAGGCCTATGCGGCGGCTCGACAATGCGCGCTCAACGCGTTGGCGGCAATCGACTCGGTGGTCGGCATCGACTCGATCGTGCGCATCGTGAAGGTCGTCGGCTTCGTCGCGTCGGCCGCGGGTTACTCGGCGCAGCCCAAGGTGATCAACGGAGCGTCGGATGTTCTCGGTGAAATCTTCGGTGACGCAGGCAAACACGCCCGTTCGGCGGTCGGTGTCGCCGAGCTCCCGTTGGGTGCGCCGGTCGAGGTGGAGCTGATCGTCGAGGTCGCGTAGCGGCGCTGTTCTCGACGAGCTTTTCCGGTGGACATTGCGCTCTTGGTGCTCGCCGCGGCGGCGGCCGGCTGGGTCGACGCGGTGGTGGGCGGCGGCGGTCTGGTGATGATTCCGGCGCTGCTCATCGGGTTCCCCAATCTCGCTCCGGCAACGGCGCTGGGCACCAATAAGCTTGCCGCCGTTGTGGGTACGGCGTCGGCGGCGGTCGCCTATTCACGTCGGGTCTCGCTGGATTTTCGACGCCTGGCTCCGGTGTTCTGCTCGGCGGTGGTCTTCGCCGGGCTCGGTGCGTACGTGGCGGGCCGGTTGCCGACTCAGGTGTTCACGCCGATCGTGTTGTGCCTGTTGGTCGCGGTCGGTCTGTTCGTGGCCCTCAACCCCGGATTCGGTTCTGCCACGGTCACTTCGGTGTCGCGGACCTCGGTGATCGCCGGATTGGTATTGGCCGGAGTGGTGATCGCCTTCTACGACGGTGTGATGGGTCCCGGTACCGGCACGTTCCTGATCATCGTGCTGACGGCGTTCGTCGGGACCGGATTCCTGGAGAGTTCCGCGCAGGCCAAGGTGATCAACTGTGGCACCAATCTCGGGGCGCTGGCCGTCTTTGCCACCCAGGGACATGTGCTGTGGCTGTTGGGTCTCGGGTTGGCGGTCGCCAATGTGATTGGCGCGCAGCTGGGTACCCGGATGGCGTTGGGGCGCGGCAGCGCTTTCGTGCGGTGGGTGCTGCTCGGCGTCGTGGTGGTGATGGTCGCCAAGCTCGGCTACGACGTGGTGTCGGGCTGACCCTGCCGGAATCGCCCGAATATAGTCTATATTCGCGTTATGGCCACGAACCGCAACGGCACCCGTCGTCGACCCCGGCTGTCTGACGAGGCGGCCGATCACGTGCGCGAGCTGATTGTCTCGGGCCAGCTGCAGGCCGGCGAGTTCATCCGTCCGGAAGCGGTGGCCGAGGATCTAGAGATCTCTGCAACCCCAGCCCGGGAAGGCCTGCTCACCTTGCTCAGCGAGGGGTTCTTGCGCACCGAGCCGCGCCGCGGTTTCGTCGTCTCCGCGTTGAGTAGTGAAGACATTCGCGACGTGTTCATCGCCCAGTCACTGCTCGGCGGCGAACTCGCCTCGCGTGCGGCTACCCGGATGACGGCCGAGCAGGTGGCCGAGCTCGAAGCGCTGCAGGACGAGCTCGAAAAGTTCGCTGCAGCAGGCGATTTCGATACCGAGGAGCAACTCAATCACGAGTTCCATCGTCGGATCTATCGGGCCGCCGACGCCCCGAAGCTCACCTGGATGATCAAGGGGTCGCTCGGTTATGCCCCACGAAAGTTCTTCTCATCGGTCGAGGGCTGGCCGGATGCCTCCGCGCAGGATCACCGCGCCATCCTGGACAGTCTGCGGCACCGCGACGCCGACGCCGCCCGCGAGGCGATGGCACGGCACATCCGCAACGCCGGCGACCTGCTCGCCGACCATCGGGTGTCAGCCGTCTGAACCCTCGGCCAACTCGGCGAGTTGATCGAGCACAGACTTCTCGAATGCATCGGCGTGCACGCCGGCCGCGGTGAGAACGGGTCCGACAGTCGGATCGGCGAACAATGCCATCAGGAGATGCTCGGTTCCAACGTAGTTGTGGCCGTGGCGCAATGCGATCTGCACGGTCTCCTCGAGCACGGTCTTGGCCGCGTCATCGTAGGGGATCATTGCTCGCGACTCGACGTCCGCTTTGGCGTCCTGTACTGCGGAAAGTCGTTGTGCCACTTCGTCGATGTCGGCACCGAAGGACTTCAGGGCGAGGGCCCCGAGGGAGGCGTCTTCGGCCAGTACGCCGCGTGCCAACAGAACCGGAGTCACGTACTCGACGTTCTCGGCGACGGCGAGATTGTGTGCGGTCACCACCGCATTGCGTGCGCGAGGTGTGAAGCGGGCGAACGGATTCGACGATTCGTCGGGATCGGCGGGTGTCTTTGCGACGAACCGCTTCTGGGCGGCCTGCTTGCTCACCCCCATGCTGCCACCGATGGCCGTCCACGAGGCTCCGGCGCGTCGTGCTTGGTCGACGAAATGGCCGATCAGTGCATCGGCAACCTCCCCCAGATGCTGCCCTGCGACGACGGCGTCCGACAGTTGCTCAAGCGGATCGGTGTGGGTCTTTCGGATGGCGTCGATCAGGTCGTCGAGCCGGACGTTGGCAAGGAACTTCGGATCACTCATGCGTCAACCATAGGTTGACGATGCTGGAGCGTCAACCCGAGGTTGACGGGGGTGGTGGGCTTAGCGCAGGAACTTCTCGACGATCTCGCTCGCCTCGGGGCGGCACTCGTCGAAGTAGCCGTGGCGTGCGCCCTCGAAGATGTGGACGGTCGAGCCGGGGATGCGGTCGGCGAGTAGTTGGGCGTTGACCACCGGCGCGAACTCGTCGTCGGAGCCGTGCAGGATCAGCGTCGGTGCGGTGATGTCGGGGAGGGCATCCCAGGCGTCGTGGGTGTTCGACGCCTTCAGGTGCTGCTGTCGAGCCCAGCGACTGATCGTCGGATCACCCAGTGTCGCATAGGGTCCCGGGTTCGCTCGACGCCACTGTGGCGTGTAGAAGAGGTTGAGCAGAACTATCCCTGCCTCCGGTCCGGCAAGGCGTCGGCGCAGGTCTGCGCTGCGTTCGACGGCATGAGTCCCGCCCGGCGTGGTGCATCCGAGGACCAGGTGCCGCACCCGCTTCGGGGCGCGCGTGGCGACCCACTGGGCGGTGCGTCCACCCATCGATGTGCCGTAGACGTCGAATCTCTCGATGGCGAGCGAATCCATCACGCTGAGCGCATCGTCGGCGAAAAGCGATGTGCTGTAGTCGGTGTGGCCGTCCTGGCTGTCGCCGACGCCGCGATAGTCGAAGGTGACCGTGGTGTGGGTGTCGGTGAAGTCGCCTCGCGCGCGATCCCACCAGTGGTGTGAGTTGGCTTGCCCCGCAAGCAGTAACAATGCCGGACCGTTGCCGCGGACCTGCACCGCGAGACGAGTGTTGTCCCGGGTGCGGGTGATCTGGTGGTATTCGGTCGGTTTCATCATCTCGAGCAGGCTCATGGCGCTGCGCTCCGCGCGGCCGTGGCGAGGATGCGCCGGGCCCGGATCAGCACCGGTGCGTCGATCATATGTCCATCGACGGCGATCGCGTTGCCGGAACCGTCATCGGCGGCCAGTACCCTCTGTGCCCACTCGACGTCCTCGGCCGATGGTGCGAGGCAGTCGTGCACGCCTGTCACCTGCGCGGGGTGGATGCAGAGTTTCCCGGTCATGCCGATCCGCACGGCATACCGTACGTCGTCGGCGAGCACATCCGGTTCGCGCAGCGCCGTGGTCACCCCGTCGATGGGTGCGGCGATGCCCGCAGCTGCGGCGGCCAGCACCAGCGTCGACCGCGCGAGGAGCAGTGCCTCCCGATCGTTCGGGTCGATACCGAGTTCGGCGGCGAAGTCGATGGCGCCGAACGCAACCCGCACGGCGCCGGGGATGTCGCTGATCTCATACGCGGCACGGATGCCGCGTGCGGTCTCGATCAACGGGATCACCGGTGCGCCGGTCGTGTCCGCGAGGGCGGCCACCGAGTCGGCGTCGGCGGACTTCGCCGGCATGGCTGCGGCGTGATACTGCCGCAGCATCGCCACATCGTCTGTGTGCCAGGGGGTGTCGTCGGCATTGACCCGCACGACGGCGGTGTTCCCGTCGGCCAGCCAGGTCGCGACGTTGTCTCGTGCGGAGTCCTTATCGGCCGGTGACACCGCATCTTCGAGATCAATGACTATGACGTCTGCGCCGGCCGCCGCTGCCTTCTCGAACCTCTCGGGACGGCTACCCGGCACGAACAAGAAGGTCCGGGCAACCGCCAGTGTGGAAGCGGGCAACGTATCGGTCATGCGAGGGTCGCCGTGCCGCTTGCGTGCACCGTGTCGACACCCGAAACCACCTGCAGTGCAACGGTTCCGTCGTCCGACGGTGTTCCCTCCACACGGAACGCGTCGCCGAGGAACAATGGACGCTGCAGCCGGAACTGCAACGACGTCAACGATTCTCCCGACCGTGTACGTGCCAGATCGGCCATATAGGTGGCCAGCAACGGACCATGAACCACCAGGCCGGGATAGCCTTCGATGCCGGTCACGTACGGCTCGTCGTAGTGGATGCGATGGGCATTGGAGGTCAGTGCCGAGTATCGAAACAGCAGCGGCGCAGTCGGTGTGGGCGTCATCGACCACGGTGCCGAACTCGGCGCGAGGTCTTCGGCGGTGTGCTCGAACGGCCGGGATGCGCCGGAGTCGCTGCGGTACACCAGGTTCTGATCTTCGACGACGGTCAGTGCGTCGTCCTGCAGGTACTCGCTGCGCACGGTCACGAAGAGCATGTCGCCGGTCCGGCCCTGCTTCTCGACAACCCCGGCCAGGCTTTGCTTCTTCTGCGTCGGCACGCCGAGCCGTAGCGGTGCGTGCACTGTCATCGTCGCCCCGGCGAACATCCGCCGGCGGTCGGGGATGGGTGGCAGGAAGTGGCCGTCGGCCGGATGCCCGTCGGCGCCGAGTTCGGCGGTGGCCGGCCACTCGGAGAAGTAGATCCAATGCCACGGAACCGGTAGTTCGGTTCCGGTGGAATAGGTTTCGTCGAGATCGAGGGTGGCTGCGAGACGGTTGGCCTGCGCCGGCGACATCGCGTCGGACTCGACGATCGGTCCCGGCGCCCAGTTCTCGACGTGGCGGCTCAGCGTTGTTGCCGGTGCTGTTGTTGCGGTCTTGACGTCGCTCATGCGTTGGTCCTTTCGGTGGTCACACCGATCACTCCGGCGTCGATGAGTTCGGCGATCGCGTCGTCGTCGAGACCTATGCGGCGCATGACGTCGACGCTGTGTTCGCCCAGTGCGGGAACAGGATCCATTCGCGCTTCCTCGGTGCCGAGGCTGATCGGTGGGAGTAGTGCGCGGATGGAGCCGGCTTCGGTTCCGACGGTGCGCCAGCGGTCGCGTCCTTCGAGCACCGGATGCTCGAGGAACTCGCTGACCGTATTGACGCCGGCGAAGGCGATGCGCGCGCGGGTGAGACGGTCGGTCAGCTCGTTGGTGCTCAGTTTCGAGAAGTGTTCGGAGACTGCGTTGTTGACATCGTCACGGTGCTGAACTCGGAGAGTGTTGGAGGCGAAGCGCGGATCAGCGGCCAACGGCGCGTCGTCGAAGACGATGTCGCACAACCGCTGCCATTCCGGTTCGTTCTGGATCGCGAGCAGGAAGACGTGACCGTCGGACGCGGAGTAGGGGCCGTAGGGGGAGATGGTGGCGTGCTGCGCACCGAAGCGGCCGGGCTGTTGACCGGCGCCCGCGGTGAAATGCATGGGCTGGCCGATCCATTCGGCCAACGCCTCGAACAACGACACCTCCAGGGTCGCGCCCTCACCGGTCCGTTCCCGTTGGAACAGTGCCGCGAGCACACCGGAGAAGCCGTACATGCCGGCCGCGATATCGGCCACCGACACACCGACTTTCGCCATCTCGTCAGCCGATCCGGTGAGCGAGACCAGGCCGGTTTCGCACTGCACCAGCAGATCGTAGGCCTTGCGGTCGGCCCACGGTCCGGTGGAGCCCCAGCCGGTGATCGACAGCACGATCGCACGCGGGTTGCGGCGGTGGATCTCGTCGGCGCCGAGCCCCAGGCGTGCGGCGGCGCCCGGGCCGAGATTCTGCACGATCACGTCGGCCTCATCGGCGAGCTGCTGCAACACCCGGCGGCCGGGCTCGCTCTTGACGTCGAGCGCCAGCGATTCCTTGGACCGGTTGAGCCAGACAAAGTAGCTCGCGAGCCCGTCGACCGATTCGTCGTACTGGCGGGCGAAGTCTCCGGTGCCGATACGCTCGACCTTGATCACTCGCGCGCCGAGGTCGGCGAGTTGTCGCGTCGCGAACGGTGCGGCGACGGCGTGTTCCAGAGACAGGACGGTGATTCCGTCGAGGGGACGCATAAGACCTCCATAGAATATTTTCTATAGAGTTGAGCCTACTCTTCTGCCGGCCCCGAGGGAAGGCGTGGATCTCCGGAGTGGTTCGGCCGACGGCCACCGCCCGCTGATCGCGGCGTCGACGGTGACCTCGCGCAGCAGTTCGCCGATCAGGTCGGTGGCGCGCGAGAACTGCGGCCGACGTGCCACGGCGGTTCCGATGGTCCTGGTCAGCGGGGGCGAGTCGATGGGAGCGGCGCAGACCGCCGCCGACGTCGCCACCGTGGACGGGAGCACTGTCCACCCATGCCCATCCGCGGCAAGAAGCCGTTGCACGCCGGAGTCGTTGGTCTCGACCGGCACGGTGATGCTCACACCGAGGTCGGCGGCCGCGGCGTCGACGAGGATGCGCAGTCCATGCGGTGCCGGCGGAAGGATCAGTGGGTGCGAGAGCACTTCGTCGAGGGCGATGGGCGAGTCGGGGGACAGGCCGGCGTCGGGTGGCGCCACCGCCCACAGGGTTTCGCGGACCAGCGGTCGGAGGTCGTAGGCGGGCGCCATCGGTTGCTCGAAGAGTAGGGCCAGATCGATGTCACCGGCCTCAAGCCACTGTGCAAGGTGCCCGGCATATCCGACGGAGATGCGCAGCCGCACGCCGGGTGCCTGCTCGGCCGCGGCGTCGACGAGGTGCGGCGCCAACAGTGTGGCCGTCGACGGGAGCAGGCCGACGCTCACGTGGCCGCGGACCTCGCTGGTGCCCGACCGTGCTTCTTCGCGCGCGCGATCGAGTTCACCCAGTGCCCGGCGCGCCCGCTCCATTACCTGGCGCCCAGAGTCGTTGAGCCGCATGCCACTTCGACTTCGTTCAAACAGTTCGACGCCCAGCTCCGACTCGAGCATGCGAATCTGCTTGGTGACCGCCGGCTGCACGACATGCAGAAGGCCGGCGGCCTTCGTCACGCTGCCGGTGTCGGCAACGGCGATCAGCGCACGGAGTTGTCGGATCTCCATCGGACGGTCTCCCTATTCCTGTGGGTTATCGATCAGATAACCACTGGGTATTACCCGGGTCAGGTCATAACGATACAGAATGGAACGACTCCAGAGAAAGGCGTTGATGATGACCACCACCGAGGTGAACTGGCAGCGGGACGTGTTCGACGTTCTGAAAAATGCTGGTGTACAACAAATTGCGTACGTTCCCGACGCCGGACACTCGTACGCCATCAATGCGGCGATCGCCGACCCCGACATCACCGACGTGGTCCTCACCACCGAAGAAGAAGGCATCGGCGTTGTCAGCGGTGCATGGCTCGGCGGTCAGCGTGCCGCGCTGCTCATGCAGAGCAGTGGCGTCGGCAACTGCGTCAACATGTTCTCGCTCCTGCAGATGTGCCAGTTCCCGTTCCTGACGCTGGTGACGATGCGCGGCGAGTACGCCGAGTTCAACCCGTGGCAGATCCCGATGGGTTCCAAGACCGGCGAAGCACTGGAGTTGATGGGTATCACCGTGCTGCGGGCCGACGTGCCCGAGGAAGTTCGGGAAACCGTCGAGGCCGCCGCCGACGCAACTTTCCTCGCCGGCCAGCGCACCGCGGTGCTCCTCGGCCAGCGACTGATCGGACGAAAGAAATGGGAGCGTTGATCGAGATGACTACTGTGGCCGAAAAAGACGTTGATGCAGCGGGTTTGGACCGTCGCGAGGTTGTCTCCGGGCTTCTCGCGGCCACCCCCGACGCCCTGGTGGTGACGGGGCTGGGCTCGGCGTCGTACGACGTCTTCGCCGCCGGCGAACGCGACCGCAACTTCTACCTGTGGGGTGCGATGGGCGGAGCGGTGCCGGTCGGTCTCGGGCTTGCCCTGGCGCAGCCGGACAAACCGGTGATTGTGGTGACCGGTGACGGCGAAATGCTGATGGGCATCGGCACTCTCGGCACCGTCGCGGTGCAGGCGCCGCCGAACCTGACCATCGTCGTCCTCGACAACGGACACTTCGGCGAGACCGGCATGCAACGCAGCCACTCCGGCCTCGGTGCCCGATTGGTCGACGTCGCAGCGGGATTCGGGATCGACAACACCCTGGAGATCCGCGACATCGCCGACATCGATCAGCTCGCGAAACAGATCAATGCCCGCGACACCACCACTTTCGCGCAGATCTACATCGACACGGGTGAACCGCCGCGGGCACTTCCCCCGCGCGACGGCGTGGCTGTCAAGAACAAGGTCCGCGCAGCACTCGGCTTCTCCACATTCTGAAGGACGGAATCATCATGCGCCGCTATCACCTTCACATCGACGGCAAGGCCACCGATCCGCATGGCGGTGAGTGGTTCGAGACCATCGACCCGTTCCGCGGTGCGCCGTGGGCGGAGATCGCCCGCGGCGACGCCACCGACGTCGACGCCGCCGTTCAGGCTGCGCACGCGGCTTTCACCTCCGGCCCGTGGGCCGAGATGACGCCGAGTGCCCGAGGCAAACTGCTGGCCGACATCGGCCGCCACTTGGCCACGCACAGCGAAGAGTTGGCGCGAACCGAGGTGCGCGACAACGGGAAACTGCTCGCCGAGATGGCCGGCCAGACTGCCTACATTCCGGAGTGGTTCCACTACTATGGCGGCCTCGCCGACAAGATCGAGGGCACCGTCATCCCGATCGACAAGAAGGGCTACTTCACCTTCACGCGCACTTCGCCGATCGGTGTCGTCGGCATCATCACGCCGTGGAACTCGCCGCTGCTGCTGCTGACCTGGAAGTTGGCTGCTGCCTTGGCAACCGGGTGCACCGTGGTGATCAAGCCGTCGGAGTACACCAGTGCGTCGACGCTGGAGTTCGTGGCGCTGCTGGAAGAAGCGGGACTGCCGCCTGGTGTGGTCAACGTGGTCACCGGTTTCGGACCCGATGTCGGCAGCCCGCTGGTGGATCATCCGCTGGTCCGCAAGATCAGCTTCACCGGTTCGGATGCAACCGGTCGTCGGATCAGTCAGCAAGCGGCCGAATCGTTTACCCATGTGGGACTAGAGCTGGGCGGTAAGTCGCCGAACATCATCTTCGCCGACGCCGACCTGGACTCCGCTGTCAACGGCGCGGTCTCGGGCATCTTCGCCGCGACCGGACAGACCTGCATCGCGGGCTCCCGGTTGCTGGTACAGCGCGAGGTCCACGACGAAGTGGTTTCGCGCGTCGTCGAACTGGCGGCCTCCGCGCGGATGGGTGATCCGGCCGACGCAAACACCCAGGTTGGTCCGGTCACCACACGGGATCAGTACGAGAAGGTGCTGTCCTACATCGACATCGCGAAAAGTGAAGGGGCGCAACTGCGCCTCGGTGGTCAGGCGGCCACCGCACCCGAATGCGGCGACGGCTGGTTCGTCGAGCCGACGATCTTCACCGGTGTCGACAACTCGTCGCGCCTGGCTCAGGAGGAGGTGTTCGGTCCGGTGCTCGCGGTCATCCCCTTCGACGACGAGGCCGACGCCATCGCCATCGCCAACGACTCGAAATACGGGCTGGGTGCCGGTGTTTGGACCTCGGATATCGGTCGTGCGTTCCGGATGTCGGAGGCGATCCAGTCCGGCACCGTGTGGGTCAACACGTATCGCGCGGTCAGCTACATGGTGCCCTTCGGTGGTGTGAAAGACTCCGGACTCGGTCGCGAGAACGGAATGGGCGCGGTGTCGGAGTATCTGGAGACCAAAAGCGTCTGGATCAACACGGGCGCACCGACCGGGAATCCGTTCGTCATGCGGTAAGTATTGTGCCGCAGAAGGTCCGGGAGTCGACGGCGACTTCCGGACCTTCTGCGTTGTGTGCCCACCCGATGTTGACCCCGGCGAACAGAAACCCCGCATCTCGTGAGAAACACTGCGCGTGAGTGGTGTTTCTGGCGAGATGCGGGGTTTCTGTCGGATCGGTGGGTGGGGCGCAGAGCGGTAACTCAGATGTCCAGGCCGCCGCGCTTGACGAGCTGCTTGGCGATCACGCCCTGTTGGATCTCGTTGGTGCCCTCGCCGACGATCATCAGCGGGGCGTCGCGGAAATAGCGCTCGACGTCGTATTCGGTCGAGTAGCCGTAACCGCCGTGGATGCGGACCGCGTCGAGGGCGATCTCCATCGCGGTCTCCGACGCGAACAGTTTGGCCATGCCGGCCTCCATGTCGCAGCGCGCGCCGGTGTCGACGCGCTCGGCGGCGTCGAGCAGAAGGCTACGTGCGGCATACAGTTTGGTGCCCATGGTCGCGAGCATGTTGCCCACCGACTGGTGCTTCCAGATGGGCTGGCCGAAGCTCTCGCGGTCCTGCGCGTACTGCAGTGCGTCGTCGAAGGCGGCGCGGGCGACGCCGGTGGCGCGGGCGGCGACCTGCATGCGTCCGACCTCGAGGCCCTTCATCATCTGCGAGAAGCCTTTGCCCTCAACACCTCCGAGCAGTGCGTCGGCGGGCACTCGGCAGTCGGTGAAGTTGAGCTCGCAGCTCTCCACACCCTTGTAGCCGAGCTTCGGCAGGTCCTTGGAGACCGTGAAGCCGGGTACCTTCTCCACCAACAGGATTGAGACGCCCTTGTGGGCGGGCTCCGCCTTGGGATCGGTCTTGCACAGCAGCGCGACCAGACCGGCCTTGCGCGCGTTGGTGATCCACGTCTTGGAACCGTTGATGACATAGTCGCCGGAGTCGTCCTTGCTTGCGTGGGTCCGCATCGCCTGCAGGTCAGAGCCGCCGCCCGGCTCGGTCAGCGCCATGGTGGCCCGCAGTTCGCCGGTTGCCATGCGCGGCAGGTACTTCTGCTTCTGCTCCTCGGTACCGAACTTGAGAATCAGCTTCGCGACGACAGTGTGTCCGCCCATCGCGCCGGCCAGGCTCATCCATCCGCGGGCCAGCTCTTCGGTGACCTGCACGTAGCAGGGCATCGACACCTCGGCGAAGCCATATGGCTCGGGGATGGCCAGCCCGAAGATGCCCATCTCCTTCATCATGTCGATGAGTTCTTCGGGGTAGGTGTTGGCGTGCTCAAGATCGCGGGCGACCGGTCGGACCTGCTTGTCCACGAAGTCCCGGACGGTTTTGACGATGGCCTGTTCTTCGACGGACAACGTGAGCATGGGTGGATCCTCTCGATCATGGAATATGAAAAATATTCTATAGAGTTTGCATGATTGTGTCACCTCCTTGGTGGAATCTGGTCTCGATAGACCTCCGCGCTGCGCTCGTCGGCACTCGACCGGCGGGGAAGGGGGGCGCTTGACCGGAGGGGGAGAGGCACTCGACCGGCGCATGGGGGAGAGGCGCTCTGACCAGCGTGGGGCTGACACAAACTCGGTGCCTGCGGGCAGTCGCGTGAATAATCTCCTCGGCGTCGCTGTGCTACCGAGGCTGTGTCAGCCGATCAGCCGTGATGTCGCCGGTAGGCGGCGCGGGCGGCCGGGTGCAGGGGCAATCCGTAGGTCTGAATCAGCGACTGGGTGTCCAGAAACTGCACGCCGACGGTGCCTGGCGGGATGAGGTCGGCAGCGCGGTCGACCAGTACGTCGACCACGGCGGTAACCGCGTCATCCGGGGTCGACGGCGTGGTCAGCAGCATCGACGGGACGCCGATGGTCGCGGTCTCGGTACTGCGGCCATACATGTGCGCCGGGATCGAGACCGGCTCGTACATCGGACCGTAGCGTCGGCGAAGCTCCACCAGCTCGGCCGACAGATCCAGCAGTCGGATGCCCGACGGCGGCCCATAGCCCGGACGTGGCACCGCCGACGGAGTGGGCACACCGCCGGCCCACATCGCGGCTGCGACCGTCCCGTTGGCCAGTGACGTGAGCACGTCGGTCAACGACACCGGGGTGATCACGATGTCGTCCGGCGTCATGCCGGCCGCGCCAAGAATCCGCAGGCCGGTGAACTCCGTTCCAGAACCGCGCGCCCCCAGGCTGACTCGTTGCCCGCGCAGGTCGGCGAACCGCTGCACCGGACTGTCAGCGGGGACCGCGAACTGGACGTAGTTCTCGTACACCCGGCCGACGGCGTCGATGCCGGTCCGGCGCTCTACCGCGACGTCGGCCAGCGAGAGCCCGAACGATACCCGGCCCTCCCGCAGCATGGTGATGTTATCCACCGATCCGTGAGAGTTGATGCGCTGCAGACGAATTCGATCATCGGCGGTGGCCGACTGTAGGAGGCCGGCGAACTCGGATTGGAACCCACCGCGCTCACCGGAAGCGACGATGAAGGTGCGCGTATCCGACCCGCCGCACGCGGCGATACCCGCACCGAGCAATCCGCCGCCGATCAACCCGAGGAACGTGCGTCGATCCATGGTCATGCCGGCACCTCCTGACCGGCGATCCGCACGCTTGCCAGTAGCCCGCCCAGGTTGCTGCGACCGAAGGTCAATTCGCCACCGGCACCGCGAACGATGACGTCGACGATGGCCAATCCCAGGCCCGTCCCCGACGTCTGGTCGCGCGTGAAGAACCGATCGGTGAGGTGTGGCAAGTCCTCGTCGGAGACGCCTGGTCCGTTGTCGGCGACGTCGATCTCTATCATCGATGCCTCCTCGCGGACCGTCACATGCACCTCGGGGTGTTCGCCTGCATGTCGGGTTGCGTTGTCCACCAAAACATCCAGAATCTGCGAGAGCGCACTTTCGCCCATCGCGACCTGGCGTTGCGGATCGGTGAGTGTGTCGTCGAGGCTCAACGTGGCACCTCGTTCGGCGGCCGGTACCGACCAGAAGTCGAGACGGTCGGCCACCACGGACGATACCGAACAGGTCTGTGGTTCTGGACTGCTCAATGAGCGTGGGGTCTCGGCGCTGGCCAGCGTGAGCAGTCCGTCGAGGATTTGGTGAAGCCGTTGCGCCTCGCCGGAGATCAGGGAATAGTCCTCGCGGGCCGATGCCGGAATGTCGGGCTCGAGGACGTCGAGTCGGAACTGCAGGGCGGCAAGGGGATTGCGTAGTTGGTGTGACGCGTCGGCAACGAGTCGACGCTGCGAGGACACCGAGCGCAGCACCGTGCCGACCAGGGTGTCGAAGGTGGTCGACAGCTCGCGAATCTCCGGCGGTCCACTCGATCCGCTGACGGGTGGGTGGGTGTCGGGCGGGTCATCGCCCGGTACCGACGGCAGCTGGCCGGCCAGATCGGTCATCGCTGACGACAGATTCGACAGCGGACGCAACAACCACCGGCTCAATGCGAGAGCCAGTAAACCGAAGGCGCCCAAGGCTATCACCGTACCGATGGCCACGAGTGTCCACGCATTGCGAATGTCGTTGCGTGCCGCGGCGGTGGCTGCCTCGATGACAACCACGCCGTTGACCTGCGCGCCGGTGCCCACCGGCTGAACAAACAACGCAGATGTGGGCCCCCATGGCCGCAGCAGTCCGATGTCGGCGCCACCTTGGTTGCGCAGTCCTCGCGTAATTGCTTCGCGCACAGCCGAATCCGATGCCGATATGCCTTCGCCGAGGTCGGGAACTCCTCGGGTGGAGACCACCAGAACGCCGTCGTCGTAGACCGAGTGGTAGGCGTTGATGGCGGATTCGATGGCACCGGGATCGCCGGTGCGCACGTATTCATCGGCCAGCACCGCGAGTCGCTGAACATCGCTGTCACGTTGTTGCACAAAGGCTCTGGTGCGAGCCTCGGCCGACACCTGGACCAACGGAACAGCGAACCCCGCGACCGCCACCGCACCGATCAGTGCCAGGATGATGACCAGACGTCTACGCATCGGAACTCGGATGAGCGTCGGGTCCGGCTCCGTCCCAACGGTATCCGAACCCTCGGATGGTCGCGATCAGCCCGGGGCGACCGAGTTTCGCCCGCAGCCCGGTCATGTGGACGTCGAGTGATCGGGAGACCGCGGCAAAAGCATCTCCCCAGACCTGATCCATCAGCTGCTGTCGACTGACCGCAGCGCCAGGATTGTGTAGAAGTACCGCGAGAATCTCGAATTCCTTTGCGGTCAGATCGATCTCGCGGTCACCGACGAGCACGGTGTGCGCGTCGAGATCGACCACCACATCCCCGGAAACCACCGTGCTCGACGGCTTGTCGTCGAGCACGGCAGCGCTGCGCCGTCGGACCACGTCGATGCGGGCGAGCAGTTCGCCGAAGCGGGCGGGTTTGACCAGGTAGTCGTCGGCGCCCATCCGCAGACCACGCACCACCGACCGTTCGTCGTCGCGGGCTGTCAGGATGATCACCGGGAGCGAACAGACTTGTCGCAGTTGACGAAGCACCTCGAGCCCGTCCTGATCGGGCAGCCCGAGGTCGAGGAGTACGAAGTCGACGTCGGCGTGGTGCAGCAGGAGATCCGAACCCTTGGTGAATCGGACCGGGTCGTGCTCGAAGCGTCGTAGACCTGCGGCGATGGCCGCCCCCACCCCGTCGTCGTCTTCGACAACCGCAACGCGCATGGCCCCCATTATCCCTTCTCGCCGGGTGGCGTCGGGGAAAACGGGGACCATGCGTCGAGATGCTTCACCGGTGGACGATCACCTGGTGGTGACCGGTGCCGACTCCGCGGATGCCTTCTCGGTGTCCGCCGGTGTCGCGATGGCCGGGAGGTCAGCGGTGATCGCCGCATCCTCGCTGTCGGCAGGATGTCCGTCGAGCGTCGAATCGCCTCGGGTCTCCTTCATGATGAAGGCGGCGATCCAGGTCAGCGCGGCACAGCCGGCGACGTAGTAGAAGAACGCCGACTCCATGCCCGCCTGCTTGAGTGCCAGGGCGATCGGCTCGGCGGTGCCGCCGAAGACCGCGGTGACCAGGGCGTGCGGCAGGCCGACGCCCAGCGCACGGACCTTGGTGGGGAACAGCTCGGCTTTCACGATCGGGCTCAGTGCGCTGTAAGCGGTGACGATGGTGAGACCGCCGAGCATCAGCAGGAAGGCGAAGAACGCATTCGACGTGTGGCCCAGAACCGTCAGGATCGGCACGGTCAGCAGGGTGGCGCCGGCACCGAAGAACAGCATCATCTTGCGTCGGCCGATGCGGTCGGACAGGGCGCCCGCGGCGGGCTGCATGAACATGTAGATGGTCAGTGCGGCGAAGTTGATCCAGGCGACGGTGTGCTTGTCGATGCCCGAAGTGTTGATCATGTATTTCTGCAGGTACGTCGTGTAGGTGTAGTACGCGACGGTGCCACCGATGGCCAGCCCGAAGACCAGTGCGAACTGCTTGCGGTAGCGGTACAGCGTGCGCAGCGAGCCTTCGGCTTTGGCGGCGTCGGTGCCCAGCACGGCGGCGCGCTGCTTCTCGGCGAGGTACTGCTCGGACTCGTCCATGCCGCGTCGGATGATCATCACGACGACGGCGGCAACGGCGCCGATGACGAACGGCACGCGCCAACCCCAGGCAGTCATCTGCTCGCTGGTCAGCACCTGCAGCAGGATCAGCTGGACGCCGAGGGCGCACAGCTGGCCCAGGATGATCGAGACGTACTGGAAGCTGGAGAAGAAGCCACGACGGCCCGGGGTCGCGACCTCCGACAGGTAGGTGGCGCTTGAGCCGAACTCGCCACCGACCGAAAGGCCCTGCAGCAGGCGGGCCAGCACCAGGATGACCGGTGCGGCGAGTCCGATCGCCGCGTAGCTCGGCGTGCACGCGATGAGCAGTGAACCCGCCGCCATCAGGCAGACCGACAGGGTGAGTGCGTTCTTGCGGCCGTAGCGGTCGGCGAATCGGCCGAGGATGTAGCCGCCGAGCGGGCGCATCAGGAAGCCGACGGCGAAAACCACTGCTGCCGAGAGCAACTGGGCCGTCTGGCTCTCGCTGGGGAAGAACACCGGTGCGAAGAACACCGCGAAGGCGGCGTAGACGAACCAGTCGTACCACTCGATCAGGTTGCCGATCGATCCTCGGATCACGTTGCCGACAACGCGCTTGTTGTCGGGTGTCCGTTCGTTCACCTCTTGCATGTCCAGACCTTCCTGAGTCGTTGTGACAGGACCTCTGACAAGCAATGTGTCATCAGTCACAACTGATGCCCAGTGTGTGCGGCGACTCCTAACACTCCCTTAGGAAAGTCGTCAGCGGGACTGCGTAGGCTGGAAAACCATGACGGTCGACGACGACGCCGATGTCCCACGCCACCCTGCGTACGAGGTGCTTCGCGAGGTGACGCCCTTCGCGTCGGTGCTGCTGTGTGACAACCCCGGCGTGATGGAACTCGACGGCACCAACACCTGGATTCTGCGCGCACCCGGCCACGCCGAGTGCGTCGTCGTCGATCCCGGCCCGCCACGAAATGGCAAGCACGTCAAGAACATTGCCACGCAGACCGGAATCGCGCTGACCCTGATCACGCATCGCCACCTCGACCACACGGGCGCGATCGGCAAGCTGCACAAACACACCGGTGCACCGACGCGGGCGCGACTGGAGAAGCACTGCCGCGACGCCGAGCCGCTGCGCGACCGCGAGGTGATCGAGGCGGCCGGCGTGCGGATCACGGTGTTGTTCACTCCTGGACACAGTGGTGATTCGGTCAGCTTCCTCGTCGAACACGACGGGCAGAAGGCGATGCTGACCGGCGACACCATCCTCGGCGCGGGCACCACCGTGATCGACCCCGCCGACGGCAGCCTGCGCGACTACATGAACTCGCTGAACCGGCTGATCGTCGAAGGCGAGGGGTGCGCCCTGCTCCCGGGCCACGGACCCGATCATCCCGACGTCATCCCGGTCGCGCGCTACTACAAGGCCCACCGCGAGGAACGGATCGATCAGATCCGCGCCGTCCTCGACGAGATGGGTGTGTCGCCGAAACAGGCCAAGCCGATGAAGGTGGTGCGCAAGGTCTACCGCGATGTCGACAAGAAACTCTGGCCGGCCGCGCGGATGTCGGTCAAGGCGCAGTTGGAGTATCTGCGGCAGGAGTAAACGACAACGGGCCCGACTCCGTAGCGTCGAGCCCGTTCTCCAAACGTGTAAGCGCTACCGCGCGCGTCGAGCCAGCCGTTCCGAGTCGGCGATCAGCACGCTCTTGCCTTCCAGGCGCAACCAGCCGCGCTGGGCGAAGTCGGCGAGTGCCTTATTGACGGTCTCGCGGGAGGCGCCGACGAGCTGGGCGATCTCTTCCTGCGTCAGGTCGTGGGTGACGCGCAGCGCGCCGCCCTCCTGAGTGCCGAAGCGCTGTGCGAGCTGCAGCAGCTGCTTGGCCACACGGCCGGGCACGTCGGTGAAGATCAGGTCGGCGAGGTTGTTGTTGGTGCGACGCAGGCGTCGGGCCAGCACGCGTAGCAGTTGCTCGGCGATCTCGGGACGATCCTTGATCCACGCTCGCAGCGCATCGCGGTCCATCGACACCGCACGCACTTCGGTGACGGTCGTCGCCGACGATGTACGCGGTCCCGGATCGAAGATGGAGAGTTCACCGAACATGTCCGACGGGCCCATGATGGTCAGCAGGTTCTCGCGACCATCGGGTGAGCGACGTCCGAGCTTCACCTTGCCCGAAAGGATGATGAACAGTCGGTCGCCGGGCTCGCCCTCATGGAAGATCACGTGTCCGCGCGGAAAATCCACCGGTTGGAGCTGCTTCGTGAGCGCCGCGACAGCGGAAGGTTCAACCCCTTGGAATATGCCCGCCCGCGCCAGTACTTCCTCCACCTAGGACCCTTTCTCGTCCGGAAAAACTTCCCCCCGGCGCCCGACAAATTATTGATTGCAGATCTGACGCCGGAGCTAACGCTACTCTTGCCACCCAGCATATGTGTTGAATGGGTCACCAGGTCGGCGTGTTCAGCATCTGTTGAGAGATGTACCAGCGGAAACCGGCGAATGCCTGGTCAGCTTGCGCGTTCGCGACGAGCGGTGCCGTCGGCGGAATCGGGACGACCGACCCGACGATTGCGAAGCTCATCCAAGGCCGCGGGCATTCCCTCGTTGGCGAGGGTGTCGACGTGCTCGGGTTGCGCGGTTTCCAGGAACTCGATGACGTCGTCGCGGTTGACGGCCAGGCGATCGATCCGGGTCTGTACCTTCTCCATCGCCAACGCGAAGAGCATCAGTACGCCGGGGAACAACAGCGCCGCCAGACCTTGCATGAGCACCAGTAAACACAATCCGGTCATCGACCTCCTAACTGGATCGGGGGTCTTCATCGACTTGTTACCAAGGGGCCATCGTCGTGGAGCACGCTCTAGTCTTGATGGGATGAGCGCCCGTTCAGCCCCCGCCCGAACCGGCGGTGAAACACATCTCGGGTTGGTGCGGCGGGCGCGTCGGATGAATCGCACGCTGAAAGTGGCGTTCCCGCGCGTCTACTGCGAACTCGACTTCACCACTCCGTTGGAGCTGTCGGTGGCGACGATTCTCTCCGCGCAATGCACCGACGTTCGGGTCAATCAGGTGACTCCGGCCCTGTTCACCCGGTATCGAAGCGCGCGCGACTACGCTGAGGCCGACCGCACTGAACTCGAGGAGATGATCCGCTCGACCGGCTTCTACCGGAACAAGGCGAACTCGATCATCGGGCTCGGTCAGGCGCTGCAGGAACGGTTCGACGGTGAGGTGCCCTCGACGCTGAAAGAACTCGTGACGCTTCCCGGTTTCGGGCGCAAGACGGCCAACGTCGTCCTCGGCAATGCCTTCGGTGTGCCGGGAATCACCGTCGACACCCACTTCGGACGGCTCGTCCGGCGCTGGCAGTGGACCGAGGAAACCGACCCGGTGAAGGTGGAGAAAGTCGTCGGCGAGCTGATCGAACGCAGGGAGTGGACCGACCTCTCACATCGCATCATCTTCCACGGCCGCCGCGTCTGCCACGCCCGTAAACCTGCCTGCGGGGTGTGCATCCTCGCCAAGGACTGTCCGTCGGTGGGCACCGGCCCGATGGACAAAGCCGAGGCCGCGGCCCTGGTCAAAGGTCCCGAGACCGACCACCTGCTCGAGCTCGCGGGGATCACGACCCGGTGACCAGGATTTCCCCGGCTGCGCGCTGGAGCATTGTGTTCGCCGTCGTGATGGTGGCCCTGGTGGTGGCGATCTGGCCGCGTGGCTCCGACGATCCCGACACCTTCGATCCGACTGCCGCGGCACCGTCGGGGCCGGCCGCCACCGATATGCAGGTCCCCGATGCTCAACTGCAGCAGGCTCGCGCCGAGGCCGGCCTCGAGCCGTGCCCGCAGACGGGGCTGCCGATGGGGCCGTCGTCGGTGCTCAACGGCGTCGAGGTGCCGTGTCTGGCGTCGGGTGCGAAGTACAACGTCGGCGTCGAGACCGCGGGCATGCCGCTGGTGATCAATATGTGGGCGGTGTGGTGCCTGCCGTGTCGTCGTGAGTTGCCGGTGCTGGCCGACTACGCCCGACAAGCCGCCGGGCGGGTGAACGTGCTGACCGTCCACGCGCAGGAAGGCGCCAACAACCCGTACCTGGCACTGCGCTTCCTCATCGAGAACGGCATCCACCTGCCGACCGTGCTCGACACCGACGGACGCGTCGCCAAGGCAGTGACCGCGCCACGGGTCTTCCCGTCGACCATCCTGGTTCGCCCGGACGGTACCGTCGCCAAGGTGCTGCCCAGGGTGTTCGACGATGCCGACCAGGTGTCGGCGGCGGTGAGCGAGTATCTCGGTGTGCCCAACGGGGGAGTCGCATGACCGGGCCGCTGGTGCCGGCCGACGAGATCCCGCCGTGGATGCGTCGCCTCACCGACAACGTCGACGCGGTCCGCGACAGCGTGCTCAATCGTGGCGGCGACCGCACCCGGTGGGCGACCAAGCTGCTCCCGACCAAGCGTGCCGCCGCGGTGTTGGTGTTGATGTCGGGAGCCTTCGACGGCGACCCCGGCCATCATGGTGGCCTGCCGGCCGACGCCGAGCTCCTACTACTGGAGCGCGCGGCGACGTTGCGTCAGCACAGCGGTCAGGTGGCCTTTCCCGGAGGTGGTCTCGACCCCGGCGACGATTACCCGGTCGGTACCGCGATGCGCGAGGCCACCGAGGAGACCGGCCTGATCCCCGACGGTGTGCGACCGATCGCCACGTTGCCGTCGTTTCCGGTTCCGGTATCGGGATTCGACGTGGTTCCCGTCCTGGCCCATTGGCACCGGCCAGGCCCGGTCCGTGCCGTCGACCCGGGCGAGACCGCACGCGTCGCCCGGGTCAACCTGCGACAGATGTTGTTGCCGGAGAACCGTTTTCAGGTCAGTCGGTCGGTGCTGGGTGGCACCCTCTACAAGGGCCCGGCGTTCTTCGTCGACGGTTTGCTGATCTGGGGATTCACCGGCGGGCTGATCGCGGCGATCAGCGAGGCCGCAGGCTGGGATGTGGAGTGGGACAAAGATGATGTGCGCGGCCTGGATGACATGATCGAGCGCGCGGGAAGCCCGCAGCGCAGCGGCTTTCCCGCTGAGGAGGCCGGCGACCGATGACCGGTTCGACGTGGGTCGACATTGTCGTGATCCTGTTGGCGCTGCTGGCCGCGGCGAGCGGCTACCGGCAGGGCGCGGTGGCCTCGACGCTGGCGTTCATCGGGGTGATGCTCGGTGCGGTGGCCGGCATTCTGCTTGCCCCGCACGTCATTTCACACTTCGATGACCGCACGGTGCGGCTGCTGGTGGGTATCGGTCTGCTGGCGGTGCTGGTCATCCTCGGCGAGGTGTCGGGCATGATGCTCGGGCGCGCGATGCGCAGCGGTATCCGGTCGCCGGGTGCCCGTCGGGCCGACAGCGTGATCGGGTCGATCGTGCAGGCCGTTGCGGTGCTCGTCGCCGCGTGGCTGCTGGCGATTCCGTTGAGCAGTTCGTCGCAGACCGGGCTGGCAACGTCGGTGCGCGAGTCACGTGTTCTCGGCGGCGTCGACGCGCTGGCCCCACAGTGGCTGCGTGACCTGCCGAGCGACTTCAGTGCGCTGCTGGACAATTCGGGCCTGCCCGAGGTCATCGGGCCGTTCGGTCGGACGCCGGTATCCACCGTCGGACCTCCCGATGAGGCGGTGCTGGCGCTGCCCGCGGTGCAGCGTGCGCGGGCCAGTGTGGTCAAGATCGACGGCGTGGCACCGAGTTGCCGGCAGGCGTTGGAGGGCAGCGGGTTCGTGATCTCGCCCGAACGGGTGTTGACCAACGCACATGTGGTGGCCGGTACGCGCCGACTCGAGGTCACCGACGCCTCCGGTGACCAGCTCAACGCACGGGTGGTGCTGTTCGACAGCCGCACCGATATCGCGGTGCTCGACGTTCCCGGATTGTCCGCTCCGACACTGACGTTCGCCGATGCACCGGCCCGCAGCGGCGCCGACGCGGTGGCCCTCGGCTTTCCCGAGGCCGGCCCGTTCACCGCGAGTCCGGTGCGGATCCGCGACACCATCAACCTCTCCGGCCCCGACATCTACCAGACCGGTCAGGTGCTGCGCGAGGTCTACACCGTGCGCGGCACCATCCGGCAGGGCAATTCCGGTGGGCCGTTGATCAACTCCGACGGTCGCGCGCTCGGCGTGGTCTTCGGTGCCGCCGAGGACGCCAGCGATGACACCGGATTCGTGTTGACCGCCAAACAGGTTCAACCCGACATCACCGCATCCGAGGACCGCAACGCCCGGGTCAGCACCGGAAACTGCGTGCACCCCTGAGTTGTTCGGCATCGCCCGAGCGAGGTTCTTCCGCGTCGAGTTCGATCGTCCGCGTCCTGCTGGTGCCGGATCGCCGAGTTCGACGCGGAAGAACCTCAAGGGTGGCGGCTCGGTGGCCCGGTGGCGGCTCGGTGGCCCGGTGACGGCTCGGCGGCTCGGTGGCGCGCCCGCCTCAGGCGTCGTCGGCCAGCAGTTTGAGCAGGTGCTCGTTGACGCGGTCGGGTCGTTCCTGGTGGGCGAAGTGCCCGCTGCCCTCGATCTGCCAGTGATCCATGTGATCGGCCCAATGGTGGCTCGACTCCATCAGGGGCTCGAGGATGTAGGGGTCGTCGCGGCCGCGAAGTGCGAGGACCGGAATGTGCAGCCGCTTGTTCATCAGATCCATGAACTTCATTCCGTCGGGCCGGAATTGGGAGCGGAACGCCCAGCGCTGATACTCCAGGCTGCTGTGCGCGACGTAGGGGATCTGGATGGCCGAGGAGTTGCGGTCGACCGCCTCGTCGAAGTCGTCGGAGCTCTGCCAGGCGGCGCCGGCGCGTGCGCGCATGAACTCTCCGATGAATGCGCCGTCGCGTCGGGTGAGCAGGTGTTCGGCTCGACGGGGCAGCTGATTGCGCAGGAAACCGCCCAGAAAAGCCGTGCGTTGCCCCTTGTTGCGCAACGCTTCTCGACGCAGCGCCCGTGGGTGCGGGGACGCGATGACGGCGATCTTGTTGACCGTCCGCGGATGCAGCGTCGCGGTCGCCCAGCACACCAGGCCACCGTCGGCGAACCCGACGAGGGTCGCCTCGGTGTGGCCGAGGGATCGGATCAGCCCGTTGGTGTCACCAGCCAGCGTCCACCCGTCGTAGCCGCGCGGCGGTTTGTCGGTGTCGCCGTAGCCGCGCAGGTCGATGGCCACCGCGCGGTAGCCGGCGTCGGTCAGCGCAACGATCTGGTGACGCCAGCTCCACCAGAACTCGCCGAAACCGTGCAGCAGCAACACCAGTGGGCGTTCCGACGACGGCCGGGTATCGGACTCCACGGCGTGAAACCGTAGGCCGTTGGCCCGGACGTCGAAGTGATGCCACGAGCCCGGGATCCGCACACTCGACGGATCTGGTGGCTCGGCCAAGGTCAGCCCCGGGATGGGTCGCGTGCCGGCGGGATCGCCGGATGCGACGGTCCGGTCAGACCCGGCGTCGCGGCGGTGTGCTTGCCGGGCAGCACGGTCTGGACCTCTTTGACGCTCTCGATCGTCTTCTTGGGGCCTCGCACCCGTTTGAAGATGATGTAGCCGACGAAGGCCAGCGCCGCGGTGATCAGCAGCAGCAACAGGAACACGATGCCGAATGCGGCCCAGCGCGGCAGCCATTCGTCGAGCAATTCCGCGAGGAAGAAGAAAAAGAAGAAGCTCGAGTACAGCAGCATCACGCCGGCGACGATCAGCAACGCGCTACCCGCGCCGGCCTTCTTGGCCTCGGTCACCACTTCGGTCTTGGCGAGGGCGACCTCGGACCGGAACAGCGTCGACACGCTGGCAGTCGCGTCTTTGACGAGTGCACCGATGCTGGGTTCGCCACCGACGCCGATATTCGGGTCGGACAGCGGGATCGACGGCACCGATTGGTTCGGTCGATCGGGCAGGCCGTGGTCGTTGCGGCTCACTGAGGTCCTCCGTCTCTGCGTATGAGCCTTATGTTGCCATGCGTCGCGCACTCTCGACGACGAGGATGTTGGGGACCCAGCACAACCAGGCAACAATCGGATAGACGACGCCGAATCCGGCGCCGGAGATCGCCATCGCGAGCGGCAGTTCCAGCCGCAGGGTGACACCGGCAAACACCAGTGCCGCCGAACGGGCAGCCCATCGGCGATGGTCGGTTGTGCGGCCCGAGCGTGCCGCGACGACTGCTGCGACCGTGGTGGTCACCCACGCCACGGCCAGGGTGAAGAAGCCCGCGCCGGCCACCAGGCCGTTGTCGGTGGTCAATGCAGCCAGTGCCCCGAAGACCCCGCCCACGACCGCACATGCCGCATAGACCCGGCCGGTCATCCGGTGCACGCGACGATGTCGATTGCGGACGGACGACGAGAGTTGCATCGGCATCAGGACCAAAGCGAACGCCGCGAACGCCACGTGTATCCACACGAAGAGTTGCTCGTGGTTGGCGGCCACTTCGTCGGGGAGAAACCGCAATCCCGACCCCAGCACCAGTGCGGCGTAACCCGACACCAGCACTGTGCCGACGGTGACGGCGCCCAGCCACCACCGGCGTCGGCTGGGTGCTCGACGGATCTCCGTAGCTGCCATGGGTCCAGCGTGAGCGCCCACGGCGGGCGAGAACACCGGGGCCGACCCGGATTTCGGCCTGAAGTCGACCCCGATGCCCGCTCAGGATTTGCGCTTGCGGATCGCCTCGAACACCGACGGATCGACCAGCGTGGAGGTGTCGCCGAGTTCGCGGCCCTCGGCGACGTCCTTGAGCAGGCGGCGCATGATCTTGCCCGACCGGGTCTTCGGCAGCTCCGGGACCACGTTGATCTCGCGCGGCTTGGCGATCGGGGAGATCTCCACCGACACCTGCTCGCGCAGTTCCTTGATCAACTGCTCACCGGAATCGACGACGCCCTCGCGCAGGATCACGAAGGCGACGATGCCCTGGCCGGTGGTCTCGTCGGCGGCGCCGATGACCGCGGCCTCGGCGACACCGGAATGCCCGACGAGGGCCGACTCCACCTCGGCGGTGGAGATCCGGTGACCCGACACGTTCATCACGTCGTCGACGCGGCCGAGCACCCAGAGGGCGTGGTCGTCGTCGTAGCGGGCGCCGTCACCGGCGAAATACCAGCCCTGCTCGGCGAACCGTGACCAGTAGGTCTCGCGGAAGCGCTCGTCGTCGCCCCAGATGCCACGCAGCATCGACGGCCACGGCTGATCGAGCACCAGGTAACCCTGTTCGCCGGCGCCGACCGGGTTGCCCTGATCGTCGACGATGTTCGCCGAGATGCCCGGCAGCGGCTTCATCGCCGAGCCCGGCTTCGCCGCGGTCACGCCGGGCAGCGGCGAGATCATGATCGCGCCGGTCTCGGTCTGCCACCAGGTGTCGACGATGGGCGCGGAGTCGGCGCCGATCACCTCGCGGTACCACTTCCAGGCCTCCGGGTTGATCGGCTCGCCGACGCTGCCGAGGAGCCGGATCGAGCTCAGGTCGTGGGCGTCGGGGATGGCCCGGCCCCACTTCATGAACGTGCGGATCAGCGTGGGTGCGATGTAATAGATTGTGACGCCGTACTTTTCGATGATCTCGAAGTGCCGGTGCTCGTTGGGGGAATTCGGGGTGCCCTCGTAGACCACCTCGGTGGCGCCGTTGGAGAGCGGCCCGTAGACGAGGTAGCTGTGGCCGGTGACCCAGCCGATGTCGGCGCCGCACCAGAAGACGTCGCGGCCTTCCTTGTGATCGAAGACGTAATGGAAGGTGTAGCTGGCCTGGGTGAGGTACCCGCCGGTGGTGTGCACGATGCCCTTGGGCTTGCCGGTGGTGCCCGAGGTGTACAGCAGGAACAACGGATGCTCGGAATCGAAGGCCTCGGCTTCGTGGGTGTCGGACTGCTCGTCGACGGTGTCCTCCCACCAGACGTCGCGGCCTTCGACCCAGTTCAGCTCCGGATCGTGATTGGTACGACGCACCACCAGGACTTTTTCGACGGACTTCGCGGCGTCGGCACCGGTGCCCAGCGCTTCGTCGACGGCGGTCTTCAGCGGGGCGGGCTTGCCGCGGCGGTACTGGCCGTCGGTGCTGATGACCAGCTTGGCCTCGGCATCGTCGACGCGCGAGCGCAGTGCGCCCGACGAGAAGCCGGCGAAGACCACCGAGTGGGTCAGGCCCAGACGCGCGCAGGCCAGCATCGAGATCAGGGCTTCGGGCACCATCGGCATGTAGATGGCCACCCGGTCGCCGGCGGTCAGGCCGATCGCGGTGAAGTAGTTGGCGGCCTTGCTGACCTCGGCGAGCAGCTGGCTGTAGGTGATGTCGCGATGATCGCCGGGTTCGCCGACCCAGTGGATGGCCACCCGGTCGCCCTTGCCGGCGGCCACGTGGCGGTCGACGCAGTTCACCGCGACGTTCAGCTTGCCGCCGACGAACCAGCGCGCGAACGGAGCATCCGACCAGTCCAGCGTGGTGTCGAAGTCGGTGTCCCAGTCCAGGCGTCGGGCCTGTTCGGCCCAGAATCCGAGCCGGTCGGCGTCGGCGCGGTCGTACATCTCCGCAGTGCCGTTGGCCTGCGCCGCGAACTCCGCCGATGGTGGGTAGCCCTGGGCGGGTGCAGCGTGGGTACTGGCCGGGGACTGCGTGCTGGCAGTGGACATCGGGGGATACAGCCTTTCGGTCGTGAGTTGCTCGTACGTGAGGTTGTCCTACGTGAGGTGCTCAGTACTGGGCCTTTATTGTGAGGGTAGTCACGTTGGAAAATCGTTGCAGGTGCCGGTCGGTGGACCGGCAGGTGCACGCGACGAATGGCGTGGATCGCGCGAGGAGTGGTCGTTGGGCCTGCACTTGCCGGTCTGAACGGTCGCTATCGTGAACGGTCGTGACTACCGATCCGCTGGCGCCACTGATCGACCTGCCCGGGGTACGTGAGGCGGCCGACGAAGCGCGTGATGCGCTGGCCGCCGTTCACCGTCATCCTGCCAATCTGCGCGGCTGGGATAAGACGGCCACCGAGGCGTCGTGGCGTGCGGGGCGGTCGTCGGCGGCGATCGACGGTGGCAGCGTCGAACTGCGCCGGGACGGCGACTTCGACGATCCGGTGCTGGCCGGGGCGATGCGCGTTGCGCAAGCCCTCGACGGATCGGCCGCCGATCAGTTGACCGCGGTGTTCCGCCGGGCCCCGGCGCAGGCCTTCGCCCGGCTGCACATGCTCGCCGCCAGCGACCTCGTCGACGATCCCGACGAGCTCGGCCGGCCACGCTCGGGACCCGATGTCGGGTCCCGGCTGGATCTGCTCGCACAGCTCATCACCGGTGCGACGTCGGCGCCCGCGCCGGTCCTCGCGGCCGTGGTGCACGGCGAATTGCTCTCGGTGGCAGCGTTTTCCACCGCGAACGGAGTGGTTGCACGTGGTTCGGCCCGGCTGGTGACGTTGGCGTCGGGGCTCGACCCGCATGGCCTGGGAGTCCCGGAAGTGCACTGGCTCAAACGATCCGACGACTACCGACGCCTCGCCGCGGGGTTCTCGTCCGGTACGCCCGAGGGCTTGGCGGAGTGGATCATCTTCTGCTGCGCTGCACTGACTTCGGGTGCGGCAGAAGCGAAGTCGATTGCCGACGCCGCTCGGGCGGGCTGAGAGCAATCCTGCCCCGTCGCGTCTGCTGGTCGGAAATGCGCCCGGGTGCGGGTAGCGGTTGACGTGGTGGTTGTGGTGTCGCGCTGGTGGGCGCTTTTCCGACGCCAGAAACTCCGACGCCGGACATAGCACTGCGGGCGGCCGATCATCTTTCGATGGTCGCCGCCCGCGTAGCACGGGCCCAAGTTACCAAGCGTGCTCGGTGGGTTGTGTTAGCCGCCTCGGCGAGGGATCGTGCCTGACATTCGGTCACGTTTCGAATGGGACAGGCGCTCCGAATGAGGGCCGTCAAGTGATCGTACGCATCAGTCACAATGTCGCAGGCGCACAACGCTTTTGCCATATGCGGCGCGCTCCGCGTGGGTGCTTGCCGCCCGTGCTGGGAAGTGCTCGGCTGGGGATTCGATCCTTCTCTTCCGGGTCGAACGTTGCCTTCCGAGGTTTTCCGTATCTCTGTTTCTACACCCACTTCCCAGAGACATCAAGGGGTCTGGCGCAACAACTTTCGAGCCGTGTCGTCGTGCCGCGTTCATCGGCATGCACCCCACATCCCCACCCCGCGTTGTTGTGCCGAGGACTGCGTCTCGGCCAGGAACTGATAGTGAGTTACGTTGGGCCACACTCGAATTGCTTCGCCGTCGCCGGCCGCAACCAGCTCGTACTCGACGAAGCGACCGTCGGCGGTCCAGAGATTGAACAGGCGCCGGCCGTAGTCATCCCAGGAATCCCGGTCCGGCGCTGCCCAGAAGCGCGAACCGGTCGGGAGTATCTGCATCAGGTGATCACGTGCCTGCTCCGCCCAGCACTGCTTCTTGTCGCGTTCGGGCGTGTTCACGCCGACGAGCCGAATCCTGATCGGCCGGTCGGTGGTGACGACCTGGTTGGGGCTGACCATCCTCGCCTGTACGGTGTCGCCGTCGTAGGTGTAGGTGAGCACCATCTCGAAGGCGTCGGCCGGCCTGGTGGGGATCTGGGCGGGAGCGCCGGGCGCTGTAGCCGTCGCCGCGGCAGTGGCGGCTGAGGTGCCGGCCGGGGGTCTCGTCGTGGAAATGCGTCCGGTGGTGGGGGTGGCGCCGGTGCCGGGGCCCGATTCGTCGTCGCTATGGAAGTTCGGAGCGACAAACCAGACGAATGTGACGACGGACACGGCAATCGCCACTCCGATCAAGAGCTTCGCAGCGCGCCGCATAGGGCGATGATTCCTCACCGGTCGTGACCAACGGCGGACCGTTAGATAACAAAAGTGACACAGGACACAGACCGAGTGCTTGTTCTGTCCGGTCTGACAGGGGGAGTCCAGCCCCATCGACAAGCGCTACTTGTGGTACTCCCGAGTAACAAAACCGCTGGTAACGATATGGAAACGCGCCACAGATTCTCCATTTCCAGGGTTGCATCACTCAGAAATCCGTGTGTATAGTTCTAGTTACCCGGTTCACACCGGTGCCTTTCAGCCCGACCCCCCGGGGCTGAAACGCGACGACCCCGGCCTCCTCCCCCCCTGGCCGGGGTCGTCCTCTATCTTGGGCTAGGTTGCTGCAAAGCGTGACCGGATTCACCGGAGGATTTTCACGGTGATGTCGCCACATCGCTCAGCAATGCTCGTCGGTATTCGTGCTCGTCGGTATTCGTGCTTTGACGAATCAAATGGGGTGGGCCATGTCACGAAGTCATAGTTTTCGGGTCTGGATCGGACTAGTCGCAGCGTTCAGCGCTCTGTTCGCATCATTGACGACGGGCGCGCCGGCGTCGGCTCGACCACTCGCCGAGCCATATGACTTCTTCTCCGGTATCCCCGCCGAACTCTCCCATCCCGGCGGCTCGCTTCCGGGTACCAACAACTTCTCGTGCCGGCCGGGCGTCGCCCACCCGCGGCCGATCATCCTGGTGCACGGCACCGGCGGCTCGCGGCAGACCAACTGGGGAACCTACGCCCCGGTGCTCGCCAACCGCGGCTACTGCGTCTTCGCGCTGACCTACGGTGCGTTGCCCGGTGCATGGCCGCTGTCGGCGATCGGCGGAATGGGCAGAATCGAAAGCAGCGCAATGCAATTGGCGCGTTTTGTGGACCAGGTCCGGGCGGCCACCGGCGCGCGCACGGTGGATATCGTCGGCCACTCGCAGGGCACCTTCATGGCTGCCTACTACCTCAAGGGACTGGGCGGCGCGGCCAAGGTGACCAACTACGTGTCGCTGGCGCCGCTGTGGCGCGGCAGCAACGCGGTCGGCACCGACGGCCTACCGCCGGTCTATCGACAACTCCTCAACGACGGAGAGCTGCCGGTGTGCGCGGCGTGCGGGCAGCAGGCGCCCGACTCGCCGATCGGAAAGGTCGTCTGGCGCGGCGGCAGCCCCTACGTCGACGAAGTGCAGTACACCAACATCTCCACGCGCTACGACCAGCTGGTGGTGCCCTACACCAGCGGTCAGGTCGCCGGCCGTCGCGGACAGCACGTCACCAACATCGTCGTGCAGGACCGCTGCGCGGCCGACCACAGCGACCACCTGGCGATCGCCGGGTCACGACGCGCGGCCTACCTGGTGCTCAATGCGCTCGACCCGCAGCATCGAGTTCGCGTCCCGTGCGAGAGCGTGTCGCCGGCCGCAGGCTGAGGGGCTGAGGGGCTGACGGCTTGGGGTTGAGGGCTTGCGGTTGAGGGCTTGGGGCGACGGACGCTCCCGGACATCCACCCGCCGGCTATCCACAGGCAGCCGGGTTGTCCCCAGATGGCGGTGGTAGCGGCCGGATCGGCGTTGAGAGCGCCCGGCGGCGGGCACGATGCTGGTCATGCCCGACGAACTACTGGCGTTGATCAGCGCCGACCTGCAGGACGACGTCGCGCGGTGTGCCGCGGCAGCCGGCTATCGCCTGGTGCTCGGCGACGCGCGGGATTGTCGGCGCGAGTGGCTTCGGGCGCGGGCCGTGGTTGCCGACCCCGACGCGGTCCGGCGCCTCGTCGAAGTTCATCCACCGCGCCGCGACGGGCTGGTGATCGTCAGCGACCGCGAACCGCCGCCGGACGTGTGGCGGTGCGCACTGGATCTCGGTGCCGATCACGCGGCGGTCCTCCCGGCGGACGAGTCACGACTCGTCGGATCGCTGAGCGGCTTTCGTACCCCGCGACGCCATCCCGCGGGCGCGGTCGCGGTGATCGGCGGGCATGGGGGAGCAGGCACGACGACGCTGGCCGCCGCGCTCGCGTTGACTGCGGTGGACCACGGTGAACGAGTCCTGCTGCTCGACGTCGACAACCTCGGCGCCGGAATCGATCTGACCCTCGGCATCGAAGACCGGCCGGGCCTGCGGTGGCAAGATCTGTCGCTCGAATCGGGAACGGTCAGCGGACCGGCACTGCATGAGGCACTCCCGCGAGTCAATGATCGGCTGTCGGTGCTGGCACCGCGGCGCGAGGACACCCGCGCGATACGCGCCGATGCGGTCGCCGCCACCATCGACGCCGGCCGCGCCAACGGCGACGTCGTCATCGTCGACACACCACGCGGTGACCCCGGCATCGCCCGGGTCGTCGTCGACTCCGTAGACGTGGTCGCGGTGCTCACGTGTGCGACCGTATCCTGTTGTGCAGCAACACGTAACACAGTAAACCGAGTGATCGGCGAGGCCACCGATGCGGCGCTGGTGATCCGCGGACCGGCACCGAGCGGTTTGCGTGGCGCCGAGATCGCCGCCACCGTCGGACTTCGGCTGCTCGCGAGCTACCGGACCGATGGCCGGATGCCGGCCCGCCTCGATGCCGGTCGCCTGACGGTCCCGGGGCGCAGTTCGCTGGGCAAGGCGGCGGCCGCGCTGTGCCGGCACGTGATCGTCGGTGATCGGATGGCGTCGTGACGTCGGAGTTGCACGAGGAGATGCTCGATCGCGTCCGTGACCGCCTGGCCGCCGACGAGGCCGAACCGACGGCGGGGGTGATCGCCGACGCCATCCGCGCCGAGGCGGGCGGTGTCCTGGGCGACACCGATGTGCTTGCCGCCCTGCGGTTTCTGCAGACCGAGTTGGTCGGTGCGGGCAAACTCGAGCAGTTGCTGTCGGACCCGGACGTGGCCGACGTTCTGGTCGTCGGCGCGGGCAATGTCTGGGTGGATCGCGGTGCCGGCCTGCAGCGCACCGCGATCACCTTCGACGACGAATCCGCCGTCCGGCGCCTCGCGACCCGACTCGCCCTGGGGGCGGGTAAGCGACTCGACGACGCCCAACCCTGGGTCGATGGGCAACTCGACGGTGTCGGTCGGCGCGGTCAATCGGTCCGGTTGCACGCGGTGCTGCCGCCGATCGCCGCCGACGGAACCTGCGTCTCCCTGCGCGTATTGCGCACGGCCACCATGGATCTGGACAGTCTCATCGGATCAGGTGCGATCCCTGACGACGCGGTCGAGCTACTGCGAACCGTCGTCGAACGACGCCTGGCCTTCCTGATCGTCGGAGGTACCGGGTCGGGAAAGACGACCCTACTCAATGCGCTGATCGGGACGATGCGCGCCTCCGAGCGAATCGTCTGCGTCGAGGATGCGCCCGAGCTGGCCCCCGATCATCCGCATATCGTGCGGCTGGTGGCACGTACCGCGAATGTTGAAGGCGCGGGCGAGGTTCCGGTGCGGACCCTGGTCCGGCAGGCGCTGCGCATGCGACCCGACCGGATCGTCGTCGGCGAGGTGCGCGGCGCCGAGGTGATCGACCTGCTGACCGCGTTGAACACCGGCCACGATGGATGTGCCGGTACGCTGCATGCCAACTCGACCTCGGAGGTGCCGGCTCGCATGGAAGCGCTTGCCGCACTGGGCAGTATGGACCGTTCGGCGTTGCACAGCCAGCTCGCAGCGGCCGTCCACATCGTCCTCGGCGTCAGCCGATCCGGTTCCGGCACCAGGGGATTGGCCGAAATCGGCATGGTGGTGCGTGGCCCGGATGGGTTGGTGACCATCCGGCCGGTCTGGATGCGGTCGGTGGGTCGGACCGAGCACTGGCCGGCGTTCGAGGAGATGGTGGCGGCGAGGTCGCTGCGATGATGCTGGTGACTGCCCCGTTGTTCGCGACGGCGTTGGCGGTACTGCTCTGGCCGGCGTCGCGCGCGGAGTTCCGCCTCGGTGAGCTGAAACGATCCGTGTCGTTGGGGCTGACGGGTGGTGGCGGACGGCGGACGTGGTGGATCGGATTCGCGCTTCCGGCAGCGCTATTCGTGGTCCTCGGGTGGTCGGCGGCTGTGGTGTCGGCGATGGTTGGGGCGTTGGTGCTGCGCGCGGTACGACGCCGTCGGGCTGAGCGTGCCGCCGACGCGCACACCGCAGACCTGCTGACCGCGTTGTCGGTGATGATCGCTGAACTCGAGGTCGGGGCGCCGCCGCCGCGGGCGTGTGCGGTGGCGGCCGAGGAGGTCCGACGACGACGCGGGGCCGACGCCGAGATCGCCCGGAAACTGGCCGCGATGGCCGGGCGGGCCGAGCTCGGCGGCCGGGTGTGGGCATCGGAGCCCGCTGCGTCATCGTCGGTGATGTCGTGGGAGCGGATCGGGGTGGCGTGGCAGACGTCGGATTCCTATGGGCTGCCGATGGTGGAGTTGATGCGTTCGCTTCGGTCAGATGTGTTGTCCCGAAGGCAGTTTCGTGACCGTACGCGAGCCGGTCTGGCCGGTCCGCGGGCGACCGCCACCGTACTGGCCGGGTTGCCGATCCTTGGGATCGCGCTCGGGCAGGGGATCGGCGCGCATCCGTTGACCGTCCTCTTCTCGCCGGGACTCGGCGGGATTTTGTTCGTCGTCGGAACCGGGCTCGCGGCGGCCGGATTGCTGTGGTCGCAACGCATCACCGACAAGGTGCTGACCGGATGAACGCGGCGAAGATAAGCGGGGCCGGATGAGCGCGGCCATGGTGCTGGTCGGGCTGGCGGTGGTGTTGCTGACCTGGCCACCACCGCGGTGGCGGCTGAACCGTCTGAGTGTGGGGTTATCGGATGACCGATCGTCGGACCAGCAGGCTGCGTCGTCGGCCGACGATCCGCTGTCAGTGGCGGCAATGCTCGACGTCTTCGCCGTGTGTTTACGTGCCGGACTGCCGGTGGCCTCGGCCGTCGGAGCTGTGATCGATTCGGCGCCGGCAGATCTGCGTGGTCAGCTGCTACGCACAGCCGACCTGCTGACTCTTGGCGCCGACCCCGAACATGCCTGGGCCACAACGGAGTCCGATACCGTCTTCGACCAACTCGCGACTCTGGCCCGACGATCGGCGCGCGCCGGATCGTCATTGGCCGGCGGCGTCGCCGAGCTCGCCGACGATACGCGCCAACGCGCACAGGATGATGCGGTCGCGGCAGCTGAACGCGCCGGGGTCGCGATCAGCGGACCGCTCGGCCTGTGCTTTCTGCCCGCTTTCGTCTGCCTCGGCATCGTGCCGGTGGTGATCGGATTGGCCGGCAACGCACTTGGCGGCCTCTGACGTCGCTGGGGGTAATGCTGGGCGTGGATTTGGTACAGCTCGGCGCTGACTGAGCGCGCGTCAGGGCAGCGCCCGTCGTGAGTACTCCTCGATGACGACGCCGGACTGAAATTTCCGATGACCGTTCGGCGTGAACTGTGTTGTCGACGCGTGGTGGTTGCCGAAGAGTGCGATGCCCGAACCGAAGACGATCGGGTGCCGCTTGAGCACCAGACGATCGATCTCGGGTAGCAGCGTGCCCGCGAGCTGTCCCCCACCGCACAGCCAGATGTCGAGTCCCGGTTGCCCTTTGAGTAGCTGAACGGAGGTGAGTGGGTCGGCGGTCGGCTCGATCTCAGGGTCGAGTTCTCGGGCCTGCCGCGTCGCGACCACCTGCCGCAGATGTGGGTACGGGCTCGCGATGCCGGCGTCGAGCGCCGGAATCATGGTGTTCCAACCCATGACCACCGTGTCGAAACGAGTGCCCGGTGGTTCGATTCCGAGCGCGGTGAGTGCGTGCACCGGGAGGGCGTCGGCGTAGTCGCCGAGGATCGCTGATGAGTGATCACCGTCGGCGATGAACGCGTCAAAGCCTCCTTCTGGGTCGGCGATGAAGCCGTCAAGGCTGACGGCGACGTAGTAGACGAGCTCTCGCATGCGGGACTCCCTCCATTAACCACGACATCTGTCGTGATTAATGTACGACAGATGTCGTGGTATTGCTAGAGTGAGGCATGGCTCGCAACGATGAACGACGTTCCGCGCTCGCCGACGCCGGAATCCGTGTGCTCGCAGAAGAAGGCGCGCGCGGGCTCACTCATCGCGCTGTCGATGCAGCGGCAGGCACGCCGCGCGGCACGTCGTCGAACTACTTCGCGACCCGCGACGATCTCATCGCAGCGCTGGTGTCGCGGATCGAGGAGCGCCTCACGCCGAACGCGGAAACACTTGCGTCACTGGCAGATCGGGTACCGGATCGTGCGCTGTTCGCCGATTACATCCGGGATGTGGTGCGGCGATTGAGTGCGGATCGCGAGGTGACACTCGCCTTGTTCGAACTGCGACTCGAGGCGTCGAGAAAGCCGGCGGTCGCAGAGGCGCTCGGTGCCTGGCGTCGACGGACATTCGCCGACGACGTCGCGTTCAATAAGACTGCTGGTCTACCGGGCGGACGCGCCGAACTGGCGATGTTCCACTACGCGATCGACGGGCTGATCCTGGACCGGCTCACGGTGTCCATCGATCCGGAAGTGTCGACCGACGAGGTCGTCGACGATCTGGTGAACCGAATCCTGCGATGACGGGTCTGATCAGCTTCGCTGTTCGGCTGTCCACCGATTCTCGATATCCCCGAATCGCCACGCGGCCAACGCGATCAGCCACGACACCAGGAACAGGCCGACGATCACGTAGCCGGCGTAGTCGAGATTGATGTCGGCGACCGCGGCGAATGGCCCGCTGGTGATGTCGAGTCGGTTGGCGAGGACACCGACGAGCTGGATGGTGCCGATCACCAGGGCAACCGCGACCGAGATCGACGTGATGGTCATGTTGTAGAAGATCTTGCGGACCGGCTTGGCGAAGGCCCAGCCGTAGGCGTAGTTCATGAAAACGCCGTCGGTGGTGTCCATCAGGCACATACCGGCGGCAAAAAGGATGGGCAACACCAGGATTGCGTAGAACGGCAGGCTGAACGCCGCAGCGCCGCCGGCAAGCACCAGCAGGCCGATCTCGGTCGCGGTGTCGAAACCGAGGCCGAACAACACGCCGACCGGATAGATCTGCCATGGCTTGGTGATCGACTTGGTGAGCCCGCCGAGGAAGCGGTTCATGAAACCGCGTGAGTCGAGTTGCCGCTCGAGTTCGGCCTCGTCGAAGCGGCCTTGCCGCAGCTCCCGGAAGACTCGCAGAATTCCCAGCAGTGCAATGAGATTCAGGATGCCGATGACCCACAGGAACACTCCGGAGACCGACGGTCCGATGAGTCCGGTGATGGTGTGCAGCGTGGAGTCGTCGTTCTCGATCGGGCCGACGAGGGCGCGCACACCGAGGGCCAGCAGGAGCGACAGCGCGAACACGATCGTCGAATGTCCCAGGGAGAACCAGAAACCCACCGACAGTGGTTGACGATTCCCCTTCGTCTCGACGTTGTCGGCGATCAGCTTGCGGGTGGTGTTGTCGATGGCGGCGATGTGGTCGGCGTCGAAGGCGTGGCGCATGCCGAGCGTGTAGGCGAGGATGCCGACTCCGACGGTGAAGACCGGATGATCGCCGCCGAGCTCGAAATGCTGCGGCGCCACCAGCCCGAACAGCACACCGAAACCGACGACGTGTAGCGCGATGATGAATCCATACATGCCGATCAACGACGTCCGGTCGGCACGGGAGAGGCTCTGCCGGAAATCCTGGAGCTGCATCGGCTCACCGTAACCTCGGCCTCGACATCTGTCCACGTGAACAGATAAGCAACCGACACGCGATGGATCCGACGGCCGACTCGTTGCGTCTGATCTTGTAACGGCGCATTCGGCGTCGCGAGAGATCGGAGAACCTGTGTCACAAGAAGTCCTGTCACAAGAAGTTCTGTCACCAGAAGCGACGTCGCAAGACGCATTGGCAGAGCACGATCGTCGGCTGTCCGTCGTAGACCGGGTCCGCGGCGAAATGCTGCGCCTGATGACCGACGACGCCGGTATGTCCACGGCTGAATACGCGGTGGTTCAGTATTACACCCCTGCCGTACCATCACTTCATGAGGAACCACCGCGCCCTGATCGTCGTCCGTCTGTCACGGGTCACCGAAGCCACGACCAGCCCAGAACGCCAGCTAGAAGCCTGTCGGACGCTCTGCGAACAGCGCGGGTACGAAGTCGTCGGTGTGGCCGAAGACCTGGACGTGTCGGCGGGCAAGACCTCACCGTTCGACCGTCCGCAACTGGGCCGCTGGCTGGACGATCCCACACGGTACGACGTGATCGTGTTCTACCGGATGGACCGGCTGGTTCGTCGTCTGCTGGACCTCGCGGACGTGATCCGGTGGGCGCAACAGCACAATGTCGCCATCGTGTCCGCTACGGAGTCGTTCCTGGACCTGACCGCCCCGTTCGGTGACATCATCGCGCTACTGGTCGCCAAGGTCGCTGAGATGGAACTGGAAGCCATCAGCGACCGGAACGCTTCGGCCTTCAGGCACAACTTCCGAGCGGGCAAGTGGCGCGGCGGGATTCCGCCGTGGGGGTATCTGCCACAGAAGGACGACAGCGGCGAATGGCGACTGGTCCAGGACCCCGAGCAGGTCGAACTGATCCACGAAGTCGTAGAGCGGGTGCTGGCCGGGGAACCGTTGCGCGCCATCGCTCATGACCTGACCGACCGGCACGTTCTGACGACGAAAGACCGCTTCGCTCAGTACAAGGGCCGCGAAGTGAAGGGGTACGAGTGGCGTTCGGCCCCGCTGAAGCGCGCTCTAACGTCGCCCACGCTGTTGGGCCGGATGGTGACCCGCGAACCGCTGTTGGACGCCCAGGGGAACCCACAGCGTGACTCCCGGGGCCACCGCGTACTGGGACCGGAAACGATGGTGGTCGGTGAAGACGGTTCGCCGGTTGTCCGTGCTGAGCCGATCATCACCCGCGACATGTTCGAGCGGGTCGGCGTCGAACTGTCGGGCCGGGAGAACCGGAAGGAACCCACGAAGCGGAGTTCGGGCCTGTTGCTTCGGGTCATCTACTGCGGGGTGTGTGGCCGTCCTGCCTATCGCCTGAAGGGTGGCCAGGGCAGGAAGCCCCGATACCGTTGTGCCTCAGCACAATACAAGGACCAGTGCGACAACCGGACGATCAGCCTTGAGTGGGCAGACGCCGAAATCGAACGCCGGGTATTGGAGAACATGGGGCCGATGGAACGCCGGAAGCGCGTCTGGTTCGCCGGTAACGACCACACCAACGAACTGGCCGAGGTGAACGACCTACTGGCCGACCTGACCGACCAACTGGGTACCGGGGCCTTCAAGCGCGGCACACCCCAGCGTGAACGGCTCGATAAGCGAATTGCCGCCCTGACCGAACGCCAGGCCGATCTGTCGGCCACGCCGAACGAACCAGCGGGGTGGCGATACGAGCCGACCGGCGAACTGTTCGCGGACTGGTGGGCCGACCAAGACACCGAAGCGAAGAACATCTGGCTCCGTCAGATGAACTTCCGCGTCGTGTACAAGTCCCACACCGAGAATGGTCGAACAATCCTCGATCAATTCGAGTTGGACGGCGACCTGGAAATGAACCTGGACGCCGATCAGCTATTCGGCGTGTTCGCTGATCTGCCCGACATTCTGGGCGACCTTGGCGATATGGCCGCACTGGAAGAATAGGCGCTGGTCACACGGTAATTGAGACGGCATGTGTTTTGATTAGTTCATCGACAACCCCACACGGGAAGGAAATGAACACATGCCGGAACGTCTATACACCGTCGCGGAAGCGGCGGAATACCTCGGAATATCGCCGGTCACCGTGAAGCGGTATATCCGCACAGGAATGCTCAATTCGGTGAAGTTCGGCCACCAGCGGAGGGTCGGGGAATCCGACCTGACCGCGTTCATCGACGCCGCCAGGACCGCCCCGGCGACCCCCAAGACCGGGCCGAAGACACCCCTTCAGATGGCCCGTGAGCTGGGCATATCCCTCGCGGAAGCCAAGAAGCGGATGGGCGCGGCATGACCCCCAGAAATGCGAGACACCCCCGCTAAGAAAGTGGAGGAAATCCAGCGGGGGTGTTCGCAAAGGGCGGGCATCAACCGTCCGCCGCCGATGTTATCACAGTCTTCTGGTAGGATCGCGGACAAAGGAACCACGCTACAACTGAATACCGATACGGGCATCAAACCGAGTAGAAAGTGGAAGTAGCGTGGAGGAAATCCTTGACCCGTTGGCTCTATTTATGGGTCCAGCCGACGGCCGTGGGGCCATTCTCATATCGACGGGCACACGTCCGAATTACGCGACGGCATATCCGAATACCGACGCTGGGCGCGAGCAAATGGCCCACGCCGCCGCCGAAGCGAGCACGACGAATGTCTTTCTGTCCTCCGTGGTGTGGGATCAGTCGGTGCTGGACGCGGGCGATGGGCTGACGCTGAGCAATGCCACACCGGCCCAGTGGTTCCCGTGCCTGTGGGCCGACATCGACAGGCCCCAGGACCTGGACAAGGATCGTCGCCGCGTGCTCGAACAACGCGCCCACATCCGGGTCCGGTCGGGCACCCCGGGCCGCTACCACCTTCGGCTACCGCTGGCCGACCCTATCCGCGACCGGGCTGAGTTCGCGCGCCTGAACCTGTGGCTGGCCGACGCGCTGGGCGGGGTTGACCGCGACAAGTCGCACCCGGCCATGTGGCTGACAACGCCAGGGACGAAGAGGTTCAAAGACGATTACCCCCGTGGGCGCTCGATCAGCGTTGTCAGCCAGGACGCCGCCGACCCGTGGACCGTCGATGAACTGACCGCCCTCTTCGCTTCCTGGGGCGTGCCGGAACCCCGACTGGCGGTCACCGTGGACCCCGACGACATCGACGCTGAACCGATCGCTGAGGACGCCCTTCCGGGTGCCGTACGCGCCTTCATCCGGGGTCACGACGGCTGGAACAGCGGTGCCCGACACACCGACCACTACAAGTTCGTAGGCGAGATGTACAAGGCCCACACCCGGGGCCGGATGACGGAGGGCCAGGCGCTGTTCGCGTCCCTGAACTACTTCGGCCCGGTGATGGAGAAGGTAGCCGACGAACGTGGCGGTGACGCGGCATGGATCGCTCAGGACTTCGCCCGCTGCTGGGCCAAGCACGAGCGCGACAAGCGAAGGGACACAACGACATTGATTGAGTACGCCGACGATTCGCCCATCATGGAGGACGACGACGATCCGCTGAACCTTCGTGGCCAGTTCGTCGGTGGTGGCGCATTCGTCCACGGGGCACAGGGCAAGGTCCCGGCTCTGTGGGGCCACGACGGGGATCAGGTCCTCTGGTCACCGAACGAAGGTCTGATGATCACCAGCCCGACCGGTGTGGGCAAGACGACGCTTGCCGGTCTGCTGGTGGAAGCCCGAACTGGGTTCAGCGACAACGTGATTGGACTCCCGGTGAAGGCTGGCAACCGCCGAACCCTGTACTTGGCGATGGACCGACCGGCACAGATTGCCCGAGCGTTGCACCGGCAGATGTCACGGCACCCCCAGGCAGACGTGGACGAGCGGATGGCTGTCTGGCAGGGTCCGCCGCCCGGGGTCTTCGCTGACGATCACCAGCTACTTCTGAAGATGGCCCGCGCCGCCGACGCCGACACGGTGGTGGTCGACTCGCTCAAAGACGCGGTGATCGCACTACGCGACGACGTGGTGGCCGGTGCCTGGAACCGCAACGTCCAGGAGTGCAACACGGCGGGCGTTGAAGTCCTGATCCTGCACCATCAGCGGAAGACGGCGGGCGGGGCCGACTCACCGAAGCCGAAGGCGATCAGCGATGTCTACGGCTCGCACTTCTACACCGCTGGCCTGGGAAGCGTGCTCTTGCTGTGGCGCGCTGGGACGAAGCTGGAAGTGACTCAACTGAAGGGGCCTTCGGGCCTGTGCGACGCCATCGAACTCGTCACCGACAACATCGCGGGAACCCTGGTCGCACCACCGAGCCGCGACGCGAAGCTGAGGTACTTCAGCCAGCCCCACACCGTCAAGGAGTACGCCCGCTGGCTGGTTGGCCGCGACGAAGTGACGCCGCGTGAGGTGGAATCCGCCCGACGTGAAGTCCTGTCGATGTTGGACAACGAAGACCTGTTCAAGTCCGCACCGCCGACCGGCGTGAAGCCCCGGGGCGCTCGACCGGACTACTACGAACGGATGGGCGGATGAGCGGTCAATCAATCACACGCGGATCACACGCGCCATCTATCACGAACTATTACACGGTGAATCACGGACACGTCCGCAAGCCGCTGTTCTCCCTGGTAGACGAATCACACGGACTCATACACGGTAGCCCGATGGCGAATAATCACGAACGTCGCCCCGTATATAGGTATACGGCGTGTGTGAAAAGAAAAGCTTCCGGTCACGGTGGCCGGATCAACACGGGCGCGAAGCCCGAGAAATGAGGATGAAGTTATGAGCAACCAGGCCAATGACTGGGGCGATGTCGATAGTCGCTTCATCGGTGTGGAGCCCGACGCGCTGAGTCAGGACGGTAACGCCGACGACGGCTCCGATCGTGCGGTGGCGAAGTTCCCGCTGGGCCAGGGATCGGTGGTTATCGACAACGACCGCGACGGGCTGACCGCGTTTGTGACCGCCCGGATCGAGGAGTGATGTCGTGGCGAACGGACGACGCGGTACGCGTGGCGGTAGCCGAGGTTCTGGCAGTACTGGCCCTAGCCCTGCCGATATGCCTGGCGTTCGGCCTGGTGTGGTCGTGACCGACGAACCGCTAGGTGAAGGCGGGGTTCGGGCACTGAAGGCAGAGCGGGCAAGGAGCGCGCGGCTACGGGCACAGTTGGTCAGCGCACGGCGGGAACTACTACGGGTAGCGGCCACGATGACGGAACAGGAAGAAGGGAAGAGCAATGGCTAACAACAACTCTGACGAACTGTCGGGTGTGAATGCGGGGACTGACCAGGGTCAGGCAGGCACAGGCGAACAGAGCGACGACACGGCGGGCCGTGGCGGTCGCGAAGCGCGGTACCGCGTCGAACGCAACGAAGCACGGGCACAGGTGGAGAAGCTGTCTGGTGTGGTTGAAGGGCTACAGAAGCAAATCATCACGGGCTTGTGTGAGGCCGAAGGCGTCAAGCCCGACGCGGTGTTCGCCACGCTGGGCGATGACGGTATCGCTGGATTGCTCGACGATGACGGGGCAGTAGACGCCGACAAGGTAGGCGCGGCTGTCGGTGTGGCCCGTGATCGGTTCGGGATCGTGGATGGTCCACGTCGCCCGCTGCCTGACCGGACACAGGGTCAGAACGTCGATGGGATCGGTGACGGCGGGGATGGCGACGGCGAACGGTGGCGCGGTGCGTTCGCGCCCCGTATGCAGGAGTGATGCACCCAGGGGGATACCCCCTTGCGAGGTGTTTCGCGCCCCCGGTAGGCATTACCGCTCCCTATTTTTACGGCTGCGGGAGATTTCAGCGCATACGCGAGGGAATGCCTTACTCGGGCTCATAATTGAATAAAGGGAATTGCTCGCCGCGGTTATATGGCGGGCATTTCCTGAGTTGAGAATAGTTCTGGTATTGTTGTCTTATCCCGTCAGTGGCGGGTGTGGAAGAGCTGGACGCGATTCCACCTGATGCTCATTAATTCGTTTGCTTACGTGGCGGCTATTGGCTTGCCTGCCTCGTTGTCCTTTGCGAATTGATTGCAGCTCGGTGGGGTCGCGTTCTTTTCGTTTCCCCACACACCAGGTAGGTGCAGACCTGGCCAACTACTGAATGAGGAAACAATGGCTACCGCAACAACCAACAACACCGCGAAGGCATGGCACCCCGATGTCGAGACCTTCGCGCCGACCGACATCGTTCCCGACGCGCTGATCGTGCAGGCGTCCACGAAGGCCGCGACCGTGGAGGGCGATGAAATTGCCGTGAGAGTGGCCTACGTGGCCGACGATGACGCCCAGGTGACCGCTGAGGGGGCTGAAATCCCCGAATCTGATCCGGCCCTGTCCGAAGCCCTGGCCTACACCAGCAAGGTGACCCAGCTTGTCCGGGTATCCCGTGAGCAGTTCGAGCAGAACGGCACCGCCGACCAGCTGGCCAACAGCGTCAAGCGCGCCATCACCAAGAAGGCCGATCAACTCTTCGTGTCCCAGGTGGCCCCGACTTCGCCCGCCGTCGCCCCGGTGGCCGGTCTGGTCAACATCGCTGGTGTGGTCATCGGTGATCCCGTCGTTGACTCGCTGGACGCGCTTATAGACCTGGCGGCCGAACTACAGGCCAACGGTGCCGCACCGTCGCACCTGGTCCTGGACCCCATCGGCTGGGCCGCGCTCCGCAAGCTCAAGACCGCTGCGAACAGCAACGCCAGCCTGATCGGTGCAGGCGTGACCGACGCCGCCGCACTGTTGCTGTCGATCCCGGTCCTGGTCAGTGCAGCGGTTCCCGCGTCGTCGGGTCTGGTCATCGACTCCGCCGAAGTCATCAGCGCGTACGGCGAAATCCAGGTGGCCACCAGCACTGACGCCTACTTCAACTCCGATTCGATCGCCATCCGTGCGACCTGGCGTGTGGGCCACGTAGTCCCGCGTGCCAACCGGATCGGCAAGTTCACGATTGGCGAGGAGTGACACGATGGCGCACTTTGAAGGCAAGATCACGCCCCAGGGTCGGACCGCGAACGCTGAGTTCGGTGTCCGCTGGACGAAGAAGCACTACACCAAGCTGGCCGGGGGCAAGATCGGCCCCCTCGGTAGCAAACGCCGCCGTCGCCGCTGATTGACCTGGCCCCGGGCACATACAACCCTCCGTGTGTGCCCGGGGCCCTCCTTCATTGAAAGGCATTGAGCACCAATGACTTCAGCACTACCCACACCACCGATCCAGTTCAGTGACCTGAGTCCATTCGATGACGACCTGACCGAAGACCAGGCCACCCCGATGATCCGATCCGCCTGGGCACGTGCCATCAGCGTGGCCCCCTGCCTGGGCACCGGATACCCCAGCCTGACGCCGGTCCAACAGGAAATCATCCGCGACGTGTTGCGCGGTGCCGTACTCCGCTGGGCTGAACGCGGCTCTGGCGCTGTGTCACAGCGGACAGCCGGTGACTACGCCGAAACCCTGAAAGGCAGTAGCGGAGGACTGTTCCAGCCCCAGGAAATCCGCGACCTGACCGACATCTGTGCCGAGCACAAGCGACGCCCCCGGGCGACCACCATTCTGACGGGTGACAACCGGGGTCCAGGCGTACCGGAGGTCCACCCGTTCCTTCTGGGCGAAGACGCCGACTACATGGGCAACCCGCTACACGGCGGGTCGGACTGGTGAAGGCTCGAATCCCCGTCCAGCACTTGCCATTCCTCGACGGCGGCGAAGACGACTACGGGAACACCATCGAGCAATGGGGCGACCCCATCAACCGGCTGTGCTTCGGGTTCAACTTCCCCGACAGCGTGGAGCCGCTGGCCGAAGGCCACAACCGGCTGGTGGTCGATCGCGTCATGTTGGCTCCCCGGTCGTGGGTCGATCAGGTCGGTAGCCGGGACCGCTTCCGTCTGCCCGACGAGCCAGACACCACGTACGAAGTCCAGGGCGTGCCCGGCTCAGGGAAGTACAACCCGCTGGGCTGGCACCCCGGTGGTGTGGTCCTACTTCAGCGGGTGGACGGATGAAGCCCACGCCGCCCGCGCTGCTGACGATGATGAAAGTCATTGGCTCGCAACTAGATACGTCTTCGCTGCCCGTACACGACGACGTGCCGACACGGAGGCCGGCGGAGTTCATCCAGGTGTCACTGACCGGGGGCACCGAAGACCGGACCGGCGTCCTGGCCACACCGACCTTCGCCATCGCGGTCTACGCGCTCGATCAGGGACGGGCCGAAATGCTGGCCGGTCTGGTTCTCGCGCTGGTGAAGTCCAGCCAGTACCGCGTCGTGGGCCAGGTCCAGGTTCGCGCCTGGCAGACCACCGCGCTTCCGGCACCGTCACCTGACCCCCGTGTGGCCGACCGCCGCCGCTGGACATTCACCGGATCACTGGGGATGAGCAATGTTCGACACTGAAGGAACCACCGATGACCGTTGCCGAAGTCGCCGCCATGCTGGGCACCACACCCCGGGTCGTACGCCGCCGCCTTCGTGACGCGGGGATCAGGCCGGGGGCCGGTGGGTACGTCCTGGCTCAGTGCGACGTGGACGCGATAACCGGGTCCGTCGTGGTCGCTGACCCCTGCCGGTTGCCTGACGACCCAGGAATGCCGCTGAGTGCACTGGGCGACCCTGCCATGCGCGAAGCGTTCACCATGCTTCGGTTCCAGCGCGAACACCGGCTGATGGACCTGGTGTCACGGACGAGGGTTCGCTAGGACGGCTAGACTCAGTGCCACAGTTCGCGTTGTGGGGAAGCAGCGTGGTGAACACGAAGGTGCCATCGTGCTGCCCTACGTCCTCATTCCCCTCACAATCGCCATCCCGCTACTGACTAAGGTCGCTGTCGCCGCATGGATCACCCGACCCGGTTCCCGGCGTGACGCCGACGAGTTCCTTCGGGTCTTCAACAACATGCGAGTGGTGACCTGGCCGTGGCCCCGGCGCGAATCAGTCGCCCAGGATGTCGCGCATGACCCGATCGAGGCGGACAGCGACTTCAGGCGGTAGTTCGTCAACGGCGGTAACCGCCAACTCAGCTTGTGCCAGCGCGTTGATGGCGTTCCCGATGTGCTGGGTCCGCTCGAACTCGGCGTCGGTCGTCAGGTCGTCGTCCACTACGCAATGGTGACACCCGACGTGCCCAGCTCGCCGGAGTTCGGACAGGGTGTCGGACCCGTTCGTCATACTCGTTACATGACGGATTATCTGTACCGCGCTGACGGTCGTCCCGCTGGTTTCATCAGGGGCCGGTTCATTCACGACATGCGGGGTCGAGCAATCGGCCAGATCAACAATGCCAGTCACGTTCATCGGCTCAGCGGCCAGTATGTGGGCGAGTTATACGAGCAGCAGGTGGTGGATAAGCGCACGGGCAACCTTGGCAACATCGGGAACCCGGGGAACCCCGGTAATCCTGGAAGCCCCGGCAACCCAGGCAACCGTGGTCGTCGCGCGTGTCCCTACCGAGACGTCTTCGACAAGTTGCTGTAGGGGTGTAAACCGCGATCTTCGCGTATGCCATCGGGACGATTGCTGCCGCCGCGTTCGGTGCGATTCTCTACACGGTGGTCACCGGTGACAACATCGTGAGCGCGTTGACCGGCATCATCAGCAAGGCGCTGAACACCTCGGTGGGGTGATCGGTGGTCACCGCGGAGGCGGCGTACGCGATCGCGTCGATCGTGGCCGCGGTGCTGGTGGCGGTCGGTGCAGTGGCGGGGGTGTCGGTGCAGGTGCGATGCACCGACGCGGCCCGGGAGGTGGCTCGCCTCGCCGCCGCCGGGGATGCCTCGGCGCCGGATGTGGGAAAGCGGTTGGTGGGCAACGATGCCCGTATCTCGGTGATCGAGTCGGGGGAGCAGGTCGTCGTCGAGGTCGTCGACGATGTGCCTTTGCTGCCGGGGCTGGACCTGTCGGCACGGGCGGTGGCGCGCAAGGAACCCGACGGTGGGGATCAGGTGGAGTTTGCGCCGGGGGTTGCGGGGTGATGTCGGCGTTGGCGGGGCCGAAGGCGTCGACGGTGATCAGGCGTCTGGCGAGCGATGATCGCGGATACGCGACGATCATCGGTGCGTTCGCGATCGCGGTACTGATGGTGATCGCGATTGCGGTGATCTATGTGGGTGCCGCAGTGCTGGCGCGGCATCGGGCGCAGTCGGCGGCTGATCTCTCCGCGTTGGCGGCGGCGGTCGATCATGTTGCCGCTGAGGGTGATCCGTGTGCCACCGCCCGTACGTTTGCGGCTGCGCAGGGTGTGGGCGCGTCGGTGCGGCGCTGTGATCTCGACGGCGAGGATGTGGTCCTCAGCGTCGCGATCCGGATTCCGCTGGGGCCGTTTGGGACTCGTGACGCGGTCGCGTCGGCGCGGGCGGGGCCGGTGGGGTGAGGGCGTGTGGCGACCCGGCGTGTCGCGATCGGCGTTAGGCGACCGGCGTGTGGTGTTGCGGCACAGAGCAGTTCGGCTCCGACAGAAACCCTACATCTCGTCAGAAACACTGCGCGTGCGTAGTGTTTCTGACGAGAAGCGGGGTTTCTGTGCGACGGGCTCGGCGGGCCGGGAGTGCCTAGCCCCCGCTATCCTCCTCCACCACAATGGGTTTCGGGAAAACTCGCCGAGAATGCATGGGCGCGAACCACATCTGCTGGAAGTAGACTTCGGTGTCACCGCGGTAGGCCAGTCCGAGCGAGTCGACTCCAGGCGCGACCGGGATGAACGGTTTGACCGCATGCACAAAAGGCGCCCAGTGCACCAGCTCGCCCTCGGTGAGGAAGCCGCCGGCCACCGCCCACGCATCGCCGGAATCGGTGTCGGTCACTGCCAGATAGACCTCGCCCAGCGCGGGGCTGATCCGCGGCCCGACCATCGCGCTCTGCAGGTACCACTGGGCGGTCGCCACTTCCGGTCCGTTTTGTACCGAACACCACGCGTAGTGGAGGTCGACGGCGTCGAGCGCTTCCTCTTCGCTGTAGAAAACATCGCGTTCACCAATAGTGGCGGGCAGCACATCTCGATTCTCGGTGGGCCTTGCCAGCACGAAGAACGCTCGTCGCGGCGCGGTGATGATCCGCGACCGCTGAACTCTTTCTCCCCGACCCTCACAACTCATCTTGTAAGTATTGCTCACCGACGAGGTTCAGGACGGCAACCGCGCCATCCTTGTCGAGCGGGTCGTTGCCATTGCCACACTTGGGCGACTGCACGCACGACGGGCATCCGCTCTCGCAGCCACACGCCGCGACCGCATCGCGAGTGGCGGTGATCCAGGTGCCGAACATGTGGTAACCCCGGTCGGCGAACCCCGCCCCACCCATGTGGCCGTCGTAGACGAATACCGTCGGCAATCCGGTGTCGGGGTGCAGATCGGTCGAGAGGCCGCCGATATCCCAGCGATCGCATGCCGCCACCAACGGCATCAACCCGATCGCCGCATGCTCGGCGGCGTGCAGGGCTCCTGGAAATCCGGTGACGTCGATGCCGCGCTCGATCAGCGATTCCGGTGTGAGCGTGTACATCACGGCGCGGGTGTGCAGAGTCTGCGGTGGCATGTCGAGCTCCACCGAATCAAGAACCTCACCGGAGATCAGTCGTCGAATGTAGCCGACCACCTGATGCGTGACGTCGACCTCGACGAGCCCGACGGTCAGCGGACCGAAAACCTTATGAGATTCGACGCGAATCACCGTGACATCAGTGGTTTCACGCGCCGACGTCGTCCAGTCCGGCTCCTCGGGGTGCGCCAGCGCGAGCCCCTCATGAAGGTCGAGCTCGTCGACCACAAAGCTCTCGCCCTGATGGATGTACAGCGCGCCGGGATGCAGCGTCGACATCGCGCGCCCGGCGTCGACGGTGCCGAGCAACCGCGACGACGTGTGGTCGACGATGAGGATCTGCCCGCCGGCGCCGCCGCGAATGTCGATGTCGGAGTGAGGTTCCACTCCGGCAGCGACATACCAGCCGGCCTTGCGTCGGCGCAGCAGACCTTGCGCGGCCAGGTCGGCAACCGTGTCGGCCGCTGAGAGCGCCTCGATCTCGTTGTCCTGCAAGGGCATTTCCGACGCCGCGCACAGCAGGTGCGGACCGAGGATGTACGGGTTGGTCGGATCGGTCACCGTGGTCTCGACGGGCTTGTCCAGCAACGCCTCCGGATGATGCACGAGGTAGGTGTCGAGCGGATCGTCCCGGGCCACGAGCACCACCAGCGAGTCGCCGGACGATCGTTGACGTCCTGCACGTCCGGCCTGCTGCCAGAACGATGCGACGCTACCGGGGTAGCCGCCGACGATCACCGCATCCATGCCGCTGATGTCGACGCCGAGCTCGAGCGCGTTAGTCGTTGCCACACCCAACAATTCACCATTTGATATCGCCTCTTCGAGACGGCGACGATCATTTGCCAGGTATCCAGCACGATAGGCGGCGACCCGGTCGACGAGGTCCGGCGCCGACTCGGCGAGTAGGCCGCGAGCTGTCCGCGCGGCAACCTCGACGCCCCGCCGCGATCGCAGGAAACAGAGCGTTCGTGCCCCCTCGACCACGAAATCTGCCAGCAGTCGGGCCGATTCGGAACCGGCCGAGCGTCGGACCGGGGCGCCGTTCTCGCCGGTGACCGCCGGAAGAAAGCCGGGCTCCCACAACGCAACTGTGCGCTCACCTCGCGGGGAACCGTCGTCGGTGACGGCCACCACCGGCTCGCCGATCAGTCGTGAGAGGGCTTCGGCCGGCTCGGAAACCGTTGCGCTGGCGCCGATCACCGTCGGATTCGCGCCAGCCGCCCGAGCGATCCGTAGGGCACGTCGCAACACCAATGCGGTGTGCGATCCGAACACGCCGCGGTAGTGATGACACTCGTCGACGACGATGAATCTCAAGTGCCGGAAGAAGTGTCGCCACCTGCTGTGAGCAGTCAGTATGCCGATGTGGAGCATGTCGGGGTTGGTGAAGATCCACCGCGAGTGCATTCGCGCCCACTGTCGGATTTCGGGTTCGGTGTCGCCGTCGTACGCGCATGGCGCGAGGTGGGCGAATGCGACATGTCCGGCGATGATGCTTGCGACAGACCGGATTTGGTCAGAACCCAGTGCCTTGGTGGGTGAAAGATATAGCGCCGTCGAATTAGGATCGCGGATAAGATTGCTAAGGATTGGCATTTGGTAAGCGAGCGATTTGCCCGATGCGGTACCGGTACTGAGCACAACGTGTTTACCGTCGAATGCAAACCCCGCCGCGGTTGCCTGGTGTGTCCACGGTTTTTCGATTCCGTTGTCGCGTAGAGCGGTGATGGCCGCCGGTTCCATCCAGTCCGGCCAATCAGCGAAAGATGCTGCGCGGGAAGGTATTACCCGAAGGTGAGTGAGCTCGTCGGGACTCGCGCCACCGCCTGGTCGCGAGTGTGCGATGAGCTCTGATCCATAAGCCTTGTTCATGATCTCCACGCGAATTGGCGACGCGCCAACTCGCCCCTCTGATGTTACTTACGGATGTCATTCATCTGAAATCTGCCAGGTTTTCACGCGAGTTGGATGTTGTGACTATCGCGCACGGCGCGAACATGATTGACTAGGTGCGGTCGTAGCTCTTGTGGTTCGCCGACGCAGTCGGTGAGCGGCGAGGCGGGTGTTGCGTTCGTGGTACTGGGGTGTGGTTTCGCGGTCTTCCGCAAGATCTATCAAGTATGGCGGTCGGAACCGACCACGGCACGAGACCAAACGTTGCCGTGTCTTGTTGGAATGTTGAAAAGGAATGCAAGAATGGCACAGGGAACTGTGAAGTGGTTCAACGCGGAAAAGGGCTTCGGCTTCATCGCGCCTGATGAGGGTCAGGACGACGTGTTTGTCCACTACTCCGAGATCCAAGGATCCGGTTTCCGCACGCTCGAAGAGAATCAGCGCGTCGAGTTCGAGGTCGGCCAGGGCACCAAGGGCCCGCAGGCCACCGGCGTTCGCGCCGTCTGACTCTTCGCCACTGCGAAGACGATCTTGTCGGTATCCGCTCCCGACCTCCATCGTGAGGTTGGGAGCGGTGCTTATTGAGCTCCTTGCGTCGCAAATCGCCCGTGGCACAGTAGTGTCGGATCGTGGGCCAACTGTCGTTCTTCTCGGCAGAGACCGACGAACCCGTCTACGAGGACTTGTCCGGGGTGCTCGCCACCCGCGGTCAATCGTTTCGCTCCGACGCCGGGTCGCGGGTCTCGATCATCGTCGACGACGAATGGCGTGCGCGTGCGCTGGTGTCGGCGATGCGCGAAGCCGGGCTGTCGGCCGAGATGATCGCATCCGATGAGGGAACGCTGATCGCGCGTACCGCGATCTGCCATGAACTCGACGCCCTGCATCGCCAGTGGTCGGCCGGTGCGGTGAAGGCGATGCCGTCGGGGTGGGTTCCGTCGCCGCGTGCCATCCGGCTGTGGACGATCGCCGCGGGGGAGCGCGAGGGCGATCACTATCTCCTCGGCCTCGACTCGCACGCCCCGGAGTCGCATGCGCCGCTGGCGACCGCTCTGATGCGGGTGGGCATCGCACCCACCCTGGTCGGTACCCGCAGCCACCATCCGGCGTTGCGGATCACCGGCAAACGACGACTGCAGCGCCTCGTCGAGTATGTCGGTCGACCACCCGACGCCGCCGATTCCTGGCCGGCTGTCGTGGGATTCTGACTTAGACCCGAATTTTTGTCCGTCGCCTCGGCTAGAGTCCGCTGACCTGGCTTTTTGGCGTGGCGGATTGCGCGATTGGTCACACTGATGTCTCGTCGGCGGAATTCGGATGTGCAGTCGACGCTATATATAAGGTACAAACCACTCACGAGCAGATACAGCAGAGCGAAGGACGCCCGTGGCCGACACAACGACCGCATCCCCTTCCACGGGGAGCCCGATTCGACGACTTGTCATCGTCGAGTCACCGACCAAGGCCCGCAAGATCGCGGGGTACCTGGGGTCGAACTACGTCGTGGAGTCCTCGCGAGGCCACATTCGCGATCTGCCGCGCGGCGCGGCCGATGTCCCGGCCAAGTACAAGGGTGAGGCCTGGGCGCGCCTTGGCGTGAACGTGGACGACGATTTCGAGCCCCTCTACGTCGTGTCCGCGGACAAGAAGTCGACGGTGTCCGAACTCAAGTCATTGATGCGTGACGTCGACGAGCTCTACCTCGCCACCGACGGTGACCGCGAGGGTGAGGCCATCGCGTGGCATCTGCTGGAGACCCTAAAGCCGAAGATCCCGGTCAAGCGGATGGTCTTCCACGAGATCACCGAGCCCGCCATCCGGGCCGCCGCCGACAATCCCCGCGACCTCGATTTCGACCTGGTCGACGCCCAGGAGACCCGCCGCATCCTCGACCGCCTGTACGGCTACGAGGTCTCACCGGTGCTGTGGAAGAAGGTCATGCCGAAGCTGTCGGCGGGCCGTGTGCAGTCGGTGGCCACGCGCATCATCGTCGAGCGTGAACGTGAGCGCATGGCGTTCGTGTCCGCCGACTACTGGGACATCGCCGCCACTCTCGACGCGGGCGCCGGGAGCGCAGCGAGCGGGCCCAGTCTGGCCGGCGCGCAGGCCAAGCCGCAGACGTTCGGGGCGCGTCTGGTCAACATCGACGACGCCCGGGTGGCCAGCGGCCGTGACTTCGACGCCCGCGGTGGCATCAAGCGCGCCGACGGTGTCGTGGTGCTCGACGAACCGCGTGCCCGCGCACTCGTCGCCGGGCTGGAGGGCGCTTCGCTGACGGTGACGTCGGTGGAGGAAAAGCCTTACACCCGACGCCCTTACGCGCCGTTCATGACGTCGACGCTGCAGCAGGAGGCCGGCCGCAAGCTGCGCTTCACCTCCGATCGCACCATGCGGATCGCGCAGCGACTGTACGAAAACGGCTACATCACCTACATGCGTACCGACTCGACGACCCTGAGCGAATCGGCGATCAACGCCGCCCGCGCGCAGGCCCGAGAACTGTACGGCGACAACTTCGTTCACCCCACTCCGCGTCAGTACACCCGCAAGGTGAAGAACGCGCAGGAGGCCCACGAGGCGATCCGCCCGGCGGGTGAATCGTTCCGCACGCCCGGTCAGGTTGCCGGCCAGCTGGAATCCGACGAGTTCCGGCTCTACGAGCTGATCTGGCAGCGCACCGTCGCCTCGCAGATGGCCGACGCGCGGGGCACCACCATGAGCCTGCGCATCACCGGAAATGCGTCCAGCGGTGAGCGCTGCACGTTCGCGGCGTCGGGCCGAACCATCACTTTCCCCGGCTTCCTCTCGGCCTACGTCGAGACCGTCGACGAGCAGGCCGGCGGCCAGGCCGACGACGAGGAGAGCCGCCTTCCGCAGCTCACCGAGGGTCAGGCGCTGACCGCCGCCGAGCTGTCCGCCGACGGGCATTCGACCAATCCACCGGCACGTTTCACCGAGGCGTCGCTGGTCAAGGTGCTCGAAGAACTGGGCATCGGGCGGCCGTCGACGTACGCGTCGATCATCGGGACCATCCAGGACCGCGGCTATGTGGTGAAAAAGGGCAACGCCCTTGTGCCGTCGTGGATTGCGTTCGCCGTGGTCGGATTGCTCGAGGCATATTTCCAGAGCCTCGTCGACTACGATTTCACCGCGTCGCTCGAGGATGACCTCGACCAGATCGCCAGCGGTAACGAGAACCGCACCCGCTGGCTGACCGAGTTCTATTTCGGCGATAAAGCCGCTGCGGCCTCCGACGAGGCGCACGTGGGGTCAGAGCCGGAGATCGCCGGTTCCGATATCGCCAAGCACGGTGGACTGAAAAAGCTTGTCGGCGTGAATCTCGAGGAGATCGACGCTCGAGAAGTCAACTCCATCAAGCTGTTTGACGACGAAGAGGGCCGCCCGGTCTTCGTGCGTGTCGGACGCTACGGGCCGTATCTGGAGCGCAACGTCGCAGCCAAGGACGCCGAGCCCGATCTGCAGCGCGCCAACCTGCCGGCCGACATGACTCCCGACGAACTGACCCTCGCGGTGGCCGAAAAGCTGTTCGCCACACCGCAAGAGGGACGCGTGCTGGGCGTCGACCCGGCCACCGGACACGAAATCGTCGCCAAGGAAGGACGATTCGGCCCGTACGTGACCGAGATCCTCCCGTCCGATGATGACGACGACACCGACGGTGGCCAGGGCAGCGCTCCGGCCACCATCCCGGCGGGCCCCACTCCGCGCGACGGTGGTTCCGGCGCAACCGATTCCGACGTCGTCCCGCTCGACGACGTGCCGACCGGTGGCGGTTCCACCACGACCGCTACCAAGGCTCCGGCGAAGAAAGCGGCAAAGAAGACAGCGGCCAAGAAGGCCGGTCCCAAGCCGCGCACCGGATCGCTTTTCAAGACCATGGACATCTCCACGGTCACCCTCGAAGACGCCCTCCGGCTGCTGTCGCTGCCGCGGGTGGTCGGCGTCGACCCGGCGAACAACGAGGAGATCACCGCCCAAAACGGCCGCTACGGACCGTATTTGAAGAAGGGCACCGACTCGCGGTCGCTGACCAGCGAGGAACAGCTCTTCGAGATCACGCTCGACGAGGCGCTGAAGATCTACTCCGAACCCAAGCGCCGGGGACGCCAGGCCGCCGCACCGCCGCTGCGTGAACTCGGTAAGAACGACGAGGTCAGCGGACAGCCGATGGTCATCAAGGACGGCCGCTTCGGGCCGTACGTGACCGACGGCGAGACCAACGCCAGCCTGCGCAAGGGCGACGAGGTCGCGACCATCACGCCCGAACGCGCGATGGAATTGCTTGCCGACCGTCGTGCCCGTGGGCCGGTCAAGAAGAAGGCCGCGGCGAAGAAGGCTCCCGCCAAGAAGGCCGCGGCAAAGAAAACCGCGGCCAAGAAGACGGCAGCCAAGAAGACCGCAGCCAAAAAGACCACGGCCAAGAAGACCGCTGCGAAGAAGGCTCCGGCCAAAAAGGCCGCTGCTGCCCAAGCGCCTGCGGCAGAACCGTCGTCGGACACCGAGGACTAACCGGTCGTGACCGAGACCGGCCGCGCCCTGATCAGCTTTCTGGCGATCTGGGCTGTCGCGCTGGTCTCGCCGCTGACGGCGTCACTGATGCCGGTCCCCGCTTCGGGACTGGCGATCGCGGCTCTTCTCGCAGTTCTCGCCGCCGCAACGATTCTCGCGGTGCGGACACACCGTCGAATCCCGATGTCGTTGTACCGCAGCGGGATCGGCTTGGCACGACCACCGACCGTCGTACTCGACGTTCTCGATCCGGATCATCCCGACGGCTCCGGCCGTCCGCGTCCTCGTGCACCGACAGTGCCGGCGTAACTCGCCGTCCACTGTCACTTCTCACGTCAAGGACCCTTCGTCATGTCCACGTGCTCATCAATGCTCGCTTTCATTCGCTCGATCCATGCCCGAATAGCCGGATATGTCACGTATCTCGGGATGGTGCTGACCGCGCTGAGTTGGCGCATCTACCTCAGTGCCAGCGCCTTCATCGGTGTCGAGGTGATGCTGGGCCTGTTGTCGTTCACCGTCATGCTGCCGTCGATACCGTTCGTCATCGTCGGCCTGGGGCTCGTTGGCTTTGCGTGGCGGAAGTACCGTTCGCGTCGTAGCAGCTGACGGAGCACACTCGATGAGGTGACCGCAGTCGACGTCCCGTTGACGTTCCAGACCGCACTCACCTCGTGGCGGTGGGATGTGCCGTCGATCCTGTTGCCGTGTGCCGCTTTTGCCGCATATGCGCTCATGTGGCGTCGTACGCCGACACCGGTGTCCCGCCTGGCTCTGTTCGGTGCGGGAAGCGCGGTGTGGATGGTGGCGGGATCGTCCTTCGTCGGCGTCTACAGCGACGTCTTGTTCTGGGTCCGCGCTCTGCAGTTCGTGCTGCTGCTGATGGTTGCGCCGCTGCTTCTCGCGCTCGGGACGCCGGTGACGGTGCTGCGCGACGCGTCCTCGGTGCGTATCCGCGCGGCGGGCGCCCGGGCATTCGCGAGCAGGCCGGTTCGGATGCTGGCTCATCCGATCGTCACGTCGGCCGGTCTGCTCGTCACGCCGTGGCTGATCTACCTCACACCGTGGTATCCCGCGCTGCTCACCCGCGATGGCATCGACTTGGTGACCCGAATCCTGTTGATCGCCATCGGCTTCGGATACTTCTATGCCCGCCTGCAGATCGATCCGGTGCCGCGGCGCTACCCGCAGGTGACATCGCTGCTGGTGACGCTCGTCGAAACCCTGGGCGACGGTGCGCTCGGCGTCGTGATCTGGCAGGGTGGTCTGATCGCCGCGTCGTATTACCAAGCGCTGCACCGCACCTGGGGCCCGTCCATCCGGACCGATCAGACCATCGGGGCAGGGGTGTTCTGGATTCTCGGCGACGTCGTGGGGCTACCGTTCCTGATGGTCCTGCTCAATCGTTTCCGAGCCGATGAGCGCGGTAACGAACGCGAGATCGACCGCATACTCGACACTCCCGAACCCGACGAGAGCGATGGCACCGGCCTCTGGTGGGAGCAGGATCCGGGTCTGCGGGACCGTTACCGCTGAGGGTTCGACTCCTGGTGGGGTCGGGCCAGCAGCGTTTCGATGCCGCGCCCGCGAAGCTCGACGCCCTCGCCGATCTCCCAGTTCCGTGCCTCGGAGTCCGACGCGAGGAACACCGCGCGAGCCGACCCGAGCACTCGTCCCGGCTCGTCCTTGGCCAGTTCGGTGAGGCGCGCCGCCTCGTTCACCGGATCGCCGATCACGGTGTACTCCAAGCGTTTCTCCGAGCCGATGTGCCCGGCGATCGCCTTGCCGGCCGATACTCCGATACCGATGTCCGTGTCGCCCAACGTTTCATAGAGTTCGGTGCGTAGCTCTCGTGCCGATGCCAGTGCGCGACCGGCGAAGTCGTCGAGATCCAACGGGGCACCGAAGATGGCCAGCGCCGCATCACCCTGGAACTTGTTGATGAAACCGCCGTGGCGGCCGACCACGGCGACCACGACGCGGAAGAACTCGTTGAGCAACTCGACGACCTCGCGTGGCGGCCGGTTCACCGCGAGCCGGGTGGAGCCGACGATGTCGACGAACAACACGCCGATGTAGCGTTCCTCGCCGCCGAGCTGGGTGCCGGTCTCGATCGCCCGGCGGGCGACGTCCTCGCCGACGTAGCGGCCGAACAGGTTGCGCAGGGTCTGCCGCTCGCGCAGGTCGGCGACCATGTCGTTGAAGCCCTGTTGCAGCTGGCCGAGGTCGCTGCCGTCGTAGATCTTCACCGCGACGTCGAAGTTGCCGGCACTGACCTGGGTCTGGGCACGACGCAACTGTTTGATGGGGTCGTTGATGGCGCCCACCACGCGGATGATGGCGATCAGGCTGAATGCCAGGGCGGCGCCGGCCATCCACAGGATGGGTCGCTGGAGTCCCGCGGCGTCGGTAGTGATGACGTGGTAGCGCTGCAGGACGATCAGGCCGATGATGACGGCCAGCGGCGCCACCACGCTGACCACCCAGAAGGCCGTGATCCTGGTGGTGACGCTGGGCGCGACCGCCGACTCCGGATTGTTGGCCATGGCCGCGACGGTGATCGGGCGCAGGACCTTCTCGGCCTGCAGATAGCTCAGGACGCAGGTGACCAGGGCACCGATCGCGCTGGCCATCCCGACGATGAAGGCATCCTTGCTCGACACGGCGATGGTGAGCACGGTGAACAGTGCGCCGCCGATGAACCAGAGGCAGGCGTTGAGCCCGGTCAGCAGGGCCGGTAGCTGCAGGGCGCGGCGTCGGGCCCCGGAATTGTCGAGCCGGGTGCGTCGTCGATGCCAGATCAGGACCGGTAACGACAACTTGATGCTGATGATCGCGCCCACCAGCATGGCGCCCACCAGATAGGTGGTGAACCACACCTGATTGAGTGCGCTGACGTCGTTGAACCGGAACGAATCCTCTAACGGCATGCCGAACCGCAGGAATGCGAACGTGAACAGCGCCCCGATCACATTGGCCCTGAGCATGTCCAGGGCCAGGATCGGCCACGGGGTATGCACCAGCCAGCGTGCCAGGTGCACACTCCTCGACCAGCGCGTCCGACGGTTGACCACGCAACCACGGTATCGGGCTGCTTGCAATTGTTAAACAAAGGATGGTGGCGTGGCGGTGTCGTATCTGCGCATTAGGGTGGCAGTGTGACAAATGTCTTCGAACGGTTGATCGGGCAGACCGCCGTCGCCGACGATCTGCGCGCCGCCGCACGGGCCGCACGAGCGGTCGCCGCGCGCCTCGACGAGGGCGATGCCGGCGCGGTATCGATGTTCGGAGACGCCGACGAAGCCGACCTGATGGCCCGCGCGACGTCGGGTGCGGCGATGACGCACGCCTGGCTGTTCACCGGCCCACCAGGCAGCGGGCGGTCGGTGGCCGCGACCTGCTTCGCCGCGGCGCTGCAGTGTCAATCGGAGACCGAGATCGGCTGCGGTGAATGCCGCGCGTGCGTCACCGTGATGGCGCAGACCCACGCCGACGTCCGGCATGTGGTGCCGCAGGGGCTGAGTTTGTCGGTGGCCGAGGCGCGTGACGTCGTGCAGGCCGCGGCCCGACGCCCGGGTACCGGTCGCTGGCAGGTCGTCATCGTCGAAGACGCCGACCGGCTCACCGAGCAAGCTGCCAACGCGCTGCTCAAGGCTGTCGAGGAACCTGCCCCGCGGACGGTGTTCCTGCTGTGTGCGCCGTCGGTGGATCCGGAGGACGTGTCGGTGACGCTGCGGTCGCGGTGCCGGCACGTGGCGTTGACGACGCCGTCGGTCGCCGATATCGAACGTGTCCTCATCGAGCGCGACGGCATCGACCCCGAGCGGGCCGTGTGGGCGGCCGGGGTCTGCGGTGGCCACGTGGGTCGCGCCAAGCGTCTGGCCAACGACGCCGATGCCCGCGATCAGCGGGAGAAGGCACTGTCGTTGGCGCGTGCCGCTGCCCGCGACGGCACCGCGTACGCCGCGGCCGAGCAACTCGTGCGTTCGGCCGACGACGCCGCCAAAGCAATCAGCGCCGCGCTCGACGAGGCCGAAACCGAAGAGATGAAGACCGCGCTGGGCGCAGGCGGAACCGGTAAGGGCACCGCCCGTGCGCCGCGTGGTTCCGCGGGTGCGCTCAAGGAGTTGGAGAAGCGGCAGAAGTCGCGGGCCACCCGGGTCTCCCGTGACGTCCTCGACCGCGCACTGGTCGATCTCGCCGCCCTGTTTCGCGACGCGCTGGTGGTCTCGATGGGTGCGCAGGTCACCCCGATGCATCCGGACAAGACCGCCGACGTCGTCGTCCCGATGGCGCAATACGCGACGCCGGAGAAATTGCTGCGCAGCCTGGAGGCCGTGCTGGCCTGCCGCACCGCGCTGGACATGAACGTCAAACCCAAGTTCGCGGTCGACGCGATGGTCGCGAGCATCGGACTTGAGTTAAGGAAATCAAGTTACGCATAGGTAATGGGCAAGCAACACAAGGCTTCTACCGTCTGCGCTTATGTGCCCAGCCGACGCCCCGCGCCCGCCGGGAACCGGCATCGACATCACCGATCTCACCAAGACGTTCACCACCAGGTCGGTTCGCGGTTCCTCGGAAGTGATTGCGTTGTCCGAGGTCTCGTTGAAGACCTCGGAGGGCTCGTTCTTGTCCCTGCTGGGCCCGTCGGGTTGCGGCAAGTCGACGATCCTGCGCATCCTCGCCGGACTGGAGCAACCGACGTCGGGGACGGCGTTGATGAACGGCGAATCGCCGCGTGAACTGCAGAGTCATCATGAGCTCGGCATCGCCTTCCAGGATTCGGCGCTGCTGCCATGGCGGTCGGTGGAATCGAACATCCGGCTGCCGCTGCAGGTGGGCCGGATGCCCGCCGACGATGCGCTCGTTGCCGACCTGATCGAGCTCGTCGGGCTCTCCGGATTCGAGAAGGCCAAGCCGGCGATGCTGTCCGGCGGTATGCGCCAACGTGTTTCGATCGCGCGCGCGTTGGTGGTCAAGCCGACGGCACTGCTGCTCGACGAGCCGTTCGGCGCGCTCGACGACATGACCCGCCAGCGCCTGAACATCGAACTGCTGCGCATCTGGACCGAGAAGCCGGCCACCACACTGATGGTCACCCACGGCATCGCCGAGGCGATCTTCCTCTCCGACACCGTCGCGGTGATGAGTCCGCGGCCGGGCCGGGTGATCGAGGTGGTCGACATCGATCTGCCGCGACCGCGCACACCGGAGATGATGCGGACACCGGAGTTCCACATGATCCACGACCATCTGTCGGGGCTGCTGTTCGGGACGGCCGGTGCGGGAGCCTCTGCCGCCGCGGAGGCGCCGGGTGGCTGATGAGCGTGGCGCACGCCGGTGGCTGGCCGGCGTCGGGGGAATCGTTGGGCTGATCGCGGTGTGGTGGATTGCCGGTGCGCTCAAGCTCTTTCACGGCACCATCCCGACGCCGTGGGCCGTGCTGAGCACCATCGCCGACGAGGGGTGGGATTACTACGCCAACAACTTCTCGTCGACCATCGATCTCGCGCTGCGCGGATTCCTGTGGGGCAACGGTCTGGCCATCGCACTCGCCGTACTGGTGATCCTGGTGCCGCCCGTCGAAGGTCTGGCAACGCAGTTGGCCATCATCTCCTACTGCACACCCATTATTGCGGTGGCGCCGATCATCCAGGTGGCGTTCGCGCAGGTGCAGACGATGATCATCTTCCTTGCCGCGATCACGGTCTTCTTCACCACCATGATCGGCACCCTGACCGGCCTGCGGTCGGCACCCGGCAGCAGCCTCGATCTGGTCAAAGTCTATGGTGGCGGTCGGTTTTCGCAGCTGTGGCGGGTACGCGGCGTCGCCGCGCTGCCCAACACCCTCGCCGCGATCAAGATCGCCGCACCCAGCGCCGTCCTCGGTGCGGTGCTCGGCGAGTTCCTGGCGATGCCGGAGAAAGGGGCCGGACCGGCGATGATCGTGGCGCAGCAGCGCGGCGACATCCCCGCGGTGTGGGCGATCGCGCTGATCAGTGGTGCGATCGCCGGGCTCGGCTATGCGATCGTGGCCGCGGTATCGGTCTTCGCGACGCGGTGGGCCGACGGGCGGGCATTGCTGGGATGAACGCTACTGGATTGAGTGCTTTGGAATGAGCGCTGCCGCAACCACTCTCAATGTCGCACGGTTCCTCGGATCGTTGCTGTTGTCGTTTGTGCTGATCCTGGTGATCTGGTGGCTGTTCCTGTTGGCCTTCCCCGACATCGGGCCGATCATCGGACGCACCCCGATCCAGGTGTTCCAGTACCTGTTCACCGAGCCCGACGCCGCGTCGTCGCGTGCGGAGATCATGGGCAATCTGCGTATCACCCTGGTGGATTCGGCGATCGGCTTCGTCACCGGCATGACCGCGGCGCTGCTCACCGCGGCGCTGTTCGTCGTATCACGGCCCGCCGCACAGACATTCATGCCGCTGGCCACGCTGCTGCGGTCGGTGCCGCTGGTTGCGATGACCCCGCTGATCACCCTGGTGGTCGGGCGTGGGGTGGCGGTGGTCGCGGTGATGGGCGGCATCGTGGTGTTCTTCCCGGCGCTGGTGATGATCATGACCGGGCTGGCCAACGCGCCGCGACAGGTCAACGACGTCATCGCCGTCTACGGCGGCGGACGGTGGACGGCGTTGCGGCGCGCGGCCATTCCGGCGTCGGTGCCCTCGCTGTTCGGTGCGGCCAAGGTGTCGGTGCCGGGCGCGATCGTCGGTGCGACGGTCGCCGAATGGCTGGGCACCAACAAGGGGCTCGGCGCGTCGTTGCAGCAGGCGCTACCCGCCGCGGCCTACGACGAACTGTGGGCGTCGGTACTGGTCATCACGGTCGCGTCGATAGTCATCTACGCCATCGTGGGTGTCGTCGAAACCCTGGTTCTCGCACAGCTTGGAATGCAGCAAAAGTGAAGTCCCGCAATGAAAGGCAGTATCCCATGACCAACTCGTTCGACCGTCGGTCCTTCCTGCGTTACTCGATGATGGCCGGCGGTGCGGCAGGCGCACTCGGCCTGTCCGGCGCGCTCGCCGCCTGTAGTTCCGGGGGTGATTCGGGGTCGTCGGGGTCGTCGGCGATGAACCCCAAGGTGCAGCTCTCCTGGCAGAAGAACATCGAATTCGCCGGTGAGTACTGGGCTTTGGACAAGGGTTACTACGAACAAGCCGGTATCGGTACCCCGGAACTGATCACCGGTGGGTCGGCGGGTACCGGTGTGGAGACGGGCCTGACGTCGAACAAGGTGTGGATCGGTATGACCGCCCCGCAGCTCACCGCGCCGGTGATCCTGCAGGGCGCCAAGCTGATGACGGTGGCCGCGACGTACCAGAAGAACCCGTTCTGCATCGTGTCGGGAGCCAAGACCCCGATCACCACGCCGCAGGAGATGAAGGGCAAGAAGATCGGCGTGCAGGCGTCGAACGAGAATGTCTTCAAAGCGCTGCTGACCGCAAATGGCATGACCGAGAACGATATTCAGAAGATCACCGTTCAGTACGACCCGACGCCGCTGACCACCGGCGACGTCGACGGCTGGGTCAGCTACGTGACCAACGAGCCGATCACGTTGGCCGAGAGCGGCTTTCCCAATGTCAACTTCCTGTTCGCCGATTTCAACCTGCCGCTGGTCGCCGAGACGCTGGTGGTCCGGCAGGACACAATCGACAACGAGCGCGACAAGGTGAAGGCCTTCATCAAGGCCGACATCATGGGCTGGAACGACGCCGTCAAGGACCCGGCGGGTTCGGCGAATCTGGCGGTTACCAAGTACGGCAAGGACCTCAAACTCGATCTCGCCGAGCAGACCAAAGAGGCCACCGCGCAGAACAGCCTGGTGGTGTCACCGGATACCAAGGCGAACGGTCTGCTGACCATGACCGACGAGCTGATCGCGCTGAACATCGAGGCGCTGGCCAAAGCCGGTTACAAGCTCAAGGCGGAGCAGATCTTCGACATGTCGCTGATCAAAGAGGTCTACGCGGAGAACCCGACGCTGAAGGCCTGAGTTTCCGAGGCCTGAGTCTCGGAGGCCTGAGTCTCAAGGGCCTGGGTCTCAAGGGTCTGAGTCACCCGACGATCAGGCGGGCGTGCCGCCGCCTTCGGTGTCATCGGAGGCGGGGGCCGCTTCGTCTGTGGCGGCCTCGTTGGTGTCGGGTTCGTCCTCACGCAGCGGGTCGTAGCCGTCGACGCCTTCGAGAACGGTCAACTCGTTGTCGATGGCCGCCGACACCGCCTTGGCTTCTTCTTTGATCTTGTCGATGAAGTCAGACATGAGCGCTCCTCGCGTCGGCACGGCGGTACGCCTTCTATCGCGGCGATACGTCCTCCACTATAGGGATCGCCAAAACTATGGCGATTGCCGCAGCGCCGCGAGAATCAGTTCGGTTGCCGAGGAGTCGTCGGCCGATGCCGACATCCGGAAGTAGCCGAGGGCGTCGAAGAGTTGTTGGCGGCGCCGGGCGGCGCGTTGGCAGAAGCGCTCGGCGGGTTCGCCGGAGTGTGGTCGCAGCATGGTGGACACCTCGAGGAGGTCGAGGTCGTCGGCCTGCGATCGCTCGATGGTCACGCCGAACCCGCCGCGAGGTGCGGGAATGCGCCAGAGTGTGGACCGGACCGGACCCAGCGTCGTCAGCCGGTGCATGACGGCGCCGCCCGGCGGCGTACACGACACGATGAACTGGCGCTGATGATGGTCGAGGAGTCGTGCGGGGTCGGTGCCGTCGCGTACTGCTGCGCTCACCTCGCCGCCCGGACGGCGACTGAGCGCCACTGCGCTGATATCGCGGCGCGATCCGTGCCAGTCCGACGTCACCGCGAACGAGAACGGCCCGTCGGCGAAGGGCTGCCGCCACCGGTCGTCGAACACGGTGTCGTCCGAGGGCTGCAGCTGGATCGTCACGTCGTCGGTGGTTCCGCCGCGCATCCGCAGCACGACGTCGCTGCCCGGTTGGGCGCATCCGGCTGGGCGTGGCGCTCCCTCGGCGAACCAGACGTCGAAGTGATCGACGGGCGCACCCAGACCACCGGATTCCGACAGCGCTACCGATGCGTCACCGTCGATGATGGATGCGATCCGGACCGGTGGGATCACCGCGATCCTCTCTGCCACGCCCGTGTGATGGGCCCATTGCACTGACACTCGACGATCGTCGCGCGGTGGGGAGCGGAAGAAACGAGTACACCGCTACCTCAATCCGGGCGATGTGGCACCGCATGTCCGCGCCGCGCGGTGTGAACGTCATCCGAGTAGACGACTACGCATGCACGACGATGCGGTGCTGGGGCACACTCGATGCGTGTTCGGATGGGTACGGTCGTTACCGGTGGGGCGCACCCTGGCAGGTGTGGCAACTCGTGTCGATCAGACGGTCGGATGGTCGCGGTTGCCGACGCCGCTGGGCTTGGCCGTGCTCATCGGACTGCGCAGCGAACTGCGTGCGCGCAACCTCACCCACACCGGAACCCCGCCGGGTCCGACACTGCCGGAGCCGACACCCGCCGACCTGGCCACCCGCACCATCGACGGCACCTACAACTGCCCGGCGACACCCCGGATGGGCGCGGCCGGCAACCGATTCGGCCGCAACATCCCGCTCGAGGACAGCTACCCGCAGCCCCCCGACGAGCAACTGCTGCCCAACCCCCGCCTGATCAGCCTCGACCTGCTGCGTCGCGACGACTTCATCCCGGCCACCGGCCTGAACCTGTTGGCCGCGGCGTGGATTCAGTTCGAGGTTCACGACTGGTTCAATCACCGGTCGGAGCCGGGCGGTCCAGGGGCGGGGACGCCGTGGGAGATCCCACGCCCACCCGGCGATCCCGACGGCACCGAACCGATCACGATGCCGCGGTCGACACCCGACCCGACCGCCGACCCCGACCTGCCGCCGGCCTACACCTCCACCACATCGCACTGGTGGGACGCATCCCAGATCTACGGCGACACACCCGAATACCTCACCGCGATCCGCACCGGCCAGGGCGGAAAGACCCGCATCGATGACGACGGACTCCCGCCCGCCGACACCGATGATCTGCTGCCGCCCAACGGAACCGCGTCGAACTCCTGGGTGGGTTTGACCCTGCTGCACTCGCTGTTCCTGCGCGAACACAACGCCATCTGTGATCGACTGGCCCGCGCCTACCCGGACCTGACCGACGATCAACTGTTCGCGACCGCGCGCCTGATCAATGCCGCCTTGATCGCCAAGATCCACACCATCGAGTGGACCACCGCCATCATCGCCCACCCGACGACCGTTGCGGCCATGCGCGGCAACTGGTTCGGCGTTCTCGGCGAGGACATCGCCCGACGCTTCGGACATCTCCTCGACAACCCGGTCCTCAGCGGAATCCCCGGCTCGCACACCGATTTCGACGACGTGCCGTACGCGCTCACCGAGGAATTCGTGGCGGTCTACCGCATGCACCCGCTGATGCCCGACGGTCTGACGTTCCGCAACCACACCGACGACGCGGTGATCGCCGAACACCCACTGGCCGAACTGTTCACCCCGCACAGCCGGATCCGCGAACGCCTGCGGGAGGCGACGCACCCGGATCTGCTGTACTCGCTCGGTCGCGCCCACCCCGGTCAGCTCACCCTGCACAACTATCCCCGCGCGCTGCAATCACTCTCACGCACCCCCGGTGAACACATCGACCTGGCCAGCGTCGACATCCTACGCAACCGCGAACGAGGGGTACCGCGGTACAACGACTTTCGTCGACTCTTCCGGATGGCACCGGCATCGTCGTTCGACGACCTGACCGACAACCCGCAGTGGGCTCGGGAACTGGAGAAGATCTACGACGACATCGAGCAGGTCGATCTGCTGGTCGGCCTCTACGCCGAACCCAAGCCGAAGGGTTTCGCGTTCAGCGACACCGCCTTTCGTGTCTTCATCGTGATGGCCTCACGCCGGCTGTCCTGCGATCGATTCTTCACCGACGACTTCCGTCCGGAGATCTACACCGAGGTGGGGATGGCCTGGATTCGGGACAACACGATGCGGACCGTCCTGCTGCGCCATTACCCCACCCTGGCGCCGGCGCTGCGGGGCGTCGACAACGCCTTCACGCCGTGGAACGTTGCGACGGCACGGGATTCAACGGCACGGGCTTCAGATGGGGGACATCAATGAGCGACGATTCGGCCGATTATCTCGAGTACACCCCGGCGATGGATGCCGCACCCAAGGGCGAGGCCGAGACCATCGACAAGATCACCGCGGTCCTGCGCTTCAACAACGAGCGGGCCTACCGCATCTACAAACGTGGGGTACGCGACGCGCACGCCAAGAGCCATGCGGTGTTGCGGGGTGAGCTCGTCGTCGAACCCGATCTGCCACCGTTGTTGGCGCAGGGCATGTTTGCCACTGCGCGGTCGTATCCGGTGATCGCCCGGATGTCGAGCACCTCCGGTGCGATCCGCACCGACCAGACTCGCGGTGTGCGCGGACTGGGGATCAAAGTGCTTGGCGTCGAAGGGGATCGGGCCCTGCCCGAAGACATCGCGACCACCCAGGACTTCATCATGGTGACCCATCGTGAGTTCCTGTTCAAAGACGCCAAGGACTACCTGAATCGGGGGATGCCGATCGCGTTCGGTCTGGCGCGGCTGTCCGATCCCGCACTGCGCTTGGGGAGTTGGCTTCTCGATGGTCTCAACTCGAACGTGCTCTCGAAGGTGGGTATGAATCTGCCGCCGAGCCTGATGGTCTTCGTGCGGGCCAACACTCACATCCTCGGGGAGACCTTCCACACGTCGGCGCCGCTGCGGTACGGCAAGCACATTGTCAAGATGCGGTATGTGCCGGCCTCACCCGAAGTACGCGCCCTCATCGACATGCCGACCGATGATCATCCCGGCGTCAACGCCTTCCAGGAAATGGTCATCGACTTCTTCTCCCAGCACGAGGCCGTCTACGAACTACAGGCCCAGTTCTGCACCAACGAGAAGGACATGCCGATCGAGGATGCGACCGTGGAGTGGAAGGACACCGAGTCGCCGTATCGAACCGTCGCCACCATCCGCTACCCGGTGCAGGACCCGTACACGCCGGAGCGCCGCGCCTACGGCGACGACGTGCTCTCCTTCAACTCCTGGCGCTCCATCGACGCCCATCGCCCGCTCGGGTCCATCAATCGGCTCAAGCTCAAGGTCTACGAGGCGTCGAGCAATTTCCGGCATCAGGTCAACAACGCGCCCCGCGTCGAACCGAGCGAGGTCAGCGACCTGCCCGTCTAGCGGTTAAGGATCGCGAAACTGTGAGGCGGCTGGTCGGTACCGGTGAGTAAGGTGTGCGCTCTATACTCACCGACCATGGGTCAACTCTGGCAGATGCTGGGCCGGCCCACTGAGAAGCGGCGGATCAACGACGCCTTGACCGCCGCCGACAGTAGGGGCGTGGTTCTTGTCGGGTCCGCCGGGGTGGGCAAGACGACCATCGCGCGCGCGGTCACCGACGACTTGTCCTGTCCGGTGTTCTGGGCGGCCTGCACGGGATCGTCCCAATCGATTCCGCTCGGCGCGTTCGCCCCGTGGGTGGAGCCGACGGCCTCTCGTGACCCGATCCGCGCGCTCGTCTCGGCGCGTGAACGTCTTCTCGCCGAACCGAATCCGGTGATCGGTGTCGACGACGCCCACCTGCTCGACCAGTTGTCGGCGACGCTGCTGCATCAGATCGCGATGGAGGGTTCCGCGCGGATCGTGGCCACCATCCGCAGCGGTGAACCGGTGCCCGACGCCGTCACCTCGCTGTGGAAGGACGCACACCTGCGCCGTATCGAGCTGACGGCGCTGAACAACGACGAATGCACCGAGCTGATCGAGCTGGCCATCGGCGGCACGCTGGAAGGGCTCAGCGCCGACGTCATGTGGGAATCCTCCGAAGGAAACCCGCTGTTCCTGCGCAACATGGTCGAGGGTGGGCTGGCGGCGGGGACGCTGACCGAGACCGACGGCGTGTGGCAGCTGCGTGGACCGACCGCGGTCCCGTCCGGCCTGCTGGCCCTGATCAACGACCGCCTCGACCAGGTCGGCGATGACGTCGTCGACGCGCTGAAATTGTTGGCGCTGTCCGAACCGCTCGATATAGACACGCTGATCTCGTTGTCGGGGGAGGACGCCGTCGACGTCGCCGAGGTGTCGGGCCTGATCCGGGTCACCCGCGACGCGTCGCTGACCAACGTGCGATTCAGCCATCCGCTCTACGGCGACGTGCTGCGTCGTCGGATCGGTACGGCCGCCGGCCGGAAACTGCGCTCGCGGTTGGTCGCGGCGCTGCGCGACAATTCGTCGTCGACCGCCGCCGACCGGATCCGCCTGGCCGAGTTGTGCGTCGACGGCGATCAGGACACCGACGTCAGTTTGTTGATCACTGCCGGCAAAGATGCTGTGGCACTGGCGAATCTACCGCTCGGTGAGCGGCTGGCCCGCGCCGCCTACGAGCGTGGCGGCGACCTGGCGGCAGCGGAGCTGTTGTCGCGCGCGCTGTGGTGGCAGGGCCGGCTCGAGGAAGCCGACGAAGCACTCGACGGGTTCGATCCGGATCAGCTCAACGAACTCGAGCTGGTGCAGTGGAGCGTGCCGAGATTGAGTCGACGCTTCTGGTCACAAGGTGACACCACCGAGGCCCGACGGCTGATCGCGCTGATGGATTCTCAGGTGGAGCATCCCGCCCTGCGGTCGGTCGCCGATGCGGTGAACGCCGCTATCATGGTGCACGAGAACAATATTGACGGCGGCATCGCTCTCGCCGAGAAGGTACTCGGCGATCCAGGGGCGCCCGGGCAGGCCGTCGACTTCGCCGCCTTCGCCGCCGGGTTGGCGATGCCGGTCGCCGGACGTGGACTGGACTTCGAGCCGATCGCGGCCCGCTGCCGACCCGAACACAAAGCCACCGACGGCATGATCAAGGTCATGGTCCGGTACGGAGATGTGTTGGCGCTGACCACGATCGGCGATCTCGACCAGGCCCAGCGTCGTGTCGATGAGTACGCGCAGTATTCGTCGGCCGGACAGTTCGCCGGGTGGGCGATCGAGAAGATCGCCGAAGGTGTTGTGGCGACCTATCGTGGCGAGTTCCGTGCGGCGATCAGCTCCATCGAGCAGGCGTTGGCGGCGTTGAACGCCGAAACATCGCTGCCGTGGCGGCTGCCCGCCCGGTTGCTGCTGGTGCGTTCCTACGCGGCGCTCGGCGACATCCGCGCTGCTGAGCGGGTGTTCGAGGAAGCCAAGGAACACGTCGGCCCGCATGTGGCGATTCACCAACCACAGCGGATCGTGGCGCTGGCGTGGCTGCAGTCGGCGTCGGGTGCCGATCGCCGGTCCGTCGAATTGCTCATGGAGGCAGCGGATCTCGCACATGATTCGGGGCAGTTCGCGGTGGAGGCCGAGGCTCTGCATCATGCCGCACGGTTCGGCTCGAAGACCGTCGCCGACCGGCTGAACGGCCTGATCCACATGAATCAGGGGCGGGTCGTCGGCCTGTTCGCGCGGCACGCGGCGGCCATGGCTTCCGGTGATGCCGCTGAACTCGATGCGGTGAGCCGCGAGTTCGAGGGGCTCGGGCTGATGCTGTCGGCCGCTGATTCCGCCGCTGCCGCAACAGGTTTGCACGAGCACGCCAAGCGTCGCAAAGAGCGTGCCGATTCCAGTGCCCGGATGAATCGGCTCGCCGCCGCATGCGACGGGGCCACGACGCCGGCGTTGCGCAGCGCCACCACACCTCTGCCGGTCACCGCGCGAGAGCGGGAGATCGCGGCCCTGGTGGCAAAGGGGTTGTCCAACAAGCAGATTGCCGAGAGATTGACGGTGTCGGTGCGGACCGTCGAAGGGCACATCTACCGGGCGTGCATCAAACTCGACGTCGACGATCGTGAGGACCTGGCCAAACTGGTGTGGCCGGGGGAGTGATCGCGCTGCCCGAACGCGTTCGGGCGATCCGTACAATCGGGTCATGACCTCGCGTAACCCCGCTTCCGTCATCACCGGTCCGGTCATCAGTGCTCCCGTCGCCTGGGCGGTGCTGGGTCTTGCGGTCACCGAGGCGCTCGCGGTGCTCCTGCCGCTACTGGCCTTCGATGGCCAACCCAACGACGACGGCGTCGACCTGTTGATCAGCCCGGCCGGCTACGCGTTCGCGATTTGGGCGGTCATCTACGTGTTGGCGATCGCCGTCGGTGTGGTGTTCGTGCGTAAGCGGATGTCGGGCACCGGTTCGGCGCAGCGGCTGGCCATCGATCTCGCGATCACCTGCGGTGCCGCGACGCTGTGGCTGATCGTCTCGGCCGCCTCACTCGACTGGTTGCCGTCGATCCTGCTCACGGTGATGGCCGCCGCGCTTTTCGACGCCGCGCGAATCGCCGCCGGCCCGGCCGACCCGAACGCGCCGTCGTGGATCACCACGCTGGTGCGGATCACCGTCGGTATCTACGCCGGTTGGGCGTCGGCCGCGGTCTTCATCAACTGGGCCGCCGACCTGGCCCGCAGCGGCATCGTCGACGCGACCTCCCTCGGCTGGCAGCTCGCGATCCTGATCGCTGCCGCTCTGTACGGCGTCTGTGTGACGTTCCTGGTCGGGGCGGCGTTGCCGGCCTATCCGCTGACGCTGGTGTGGGCGCTGCTGGCGATCATCGTCGGTGCGTGGACGTCGTCGTCGGCGGTGGTGATCGTCGCGGTCTTCGGCCTGGTCGCGGTGGGTTTGGCCTACGCGAACTCGGTTCGACGACCCGGTGGCGTCGCGGCCGCCTGACTGTCATGGTGTCGGGGTTCGGGAGGCCAGTTCCGTATTCTTGGTCGCGTATGACGACCAAAGCTACGGAGTTGAGGAGAGCTGACCGAGCGCTTCTTGTGGAGCCGCCTAGGAGAATCGAACTCCTGACCTATTCATTACGAGTGAATTGCTCTACCGACTGAGCTAAGGCGGCGTGCTGCCTGGGCAGCGCCCATGAGTGTAGCGATCGACCGGCGGGCGCCCCAAATCGCCCGTCGTCGAGGGTCAGCCCGGGTAGTCCTTCTGGCATCCGACAGCGCGACGGTGTGAGGCGTCGAGTCCGATCTCCACCAACGCGGCGACGGTCGGCGAGAAGGCCATACTCCAGATGCCCGATCTCCGACGTGGGGCACACGGACTGCACGTCACGTTGACGACGTTCTGCGGGCCTCCCGGTTGGGAGGCCCGCAGTGCGTGTGACTCTGATTCACCCGAGGGTCGGTTCACCAGAGGTCGTAGCTGACGTTCACATTCGGCGATCCGGTGCTCACGCCGGTGGAGATCCAGTGCCGCTGCGATCCGTTGCCGAACACCGCGGTGTTTCCGGTGTTGGTGACCCCGGGCCACTGTGCCATCGCGTAATTCGCGCTCGGACCGAACATGCCGACCTGGTAGCGGATGTCGGTGCTCAGGCCACTGTGGCCGTCGGGAGCGGTCGCCACCACGGTCTCGCTGGCGTAGGGCGCCAGCATCTGCTGCGGTGCGTTGACGAACTGGCCATCGGTGTACTCGTAGCGCAGCGACTCGAATTGGTTGGTGTAGTTGGTGATGGTCATGGCGACGCTGGGCTGTCCGGGGTAGGTGACCGGGATTGTGCCGGCGTTGGCGGCTCCGGTCGCGGCGAACCCGACGCCTGTGGCGACGGCGGCGGCAGCGATGGCGGCGGTGATCCGGCGGCTCTTGGTGTTCATGGTGTGCTCCTTGGTGGTGGGCCGGAGCGCTGCTCGTTCCGGCGACACCAATGACTTTGCCGCGGATCGGGCGTCGACAAACCCCACTGACCGGTGGATTCGACGGTGGATCGCGGTGTCCACCGATTGGTGGATGCGTTACGCCGTCGGGTCGGGAACGGGCACTTGCGCGATGGTCACCACCGACCGCTCGAATGGTTGGGCGGTGCAAGCGGCGTAGCGTCGAAACCATGACCGGATCCACAGGCACACCCGTCACCGCTGCCGCCGCGACCGAGGTCACCTCCGACCCGTGGCGGGTCGTCGGCGCCGCACTCCGGGCCGCTTATCGCACCGGCTCGATGGTCCGGGGCCGAGACTTCCTCAACCGCATCGTCGACGTCGCAGAAGCCGCCGGGCATCACCCGGACATCGACTTGCGTTATGCCACAATTCATCTCGCGCTCGTCACGCACAGCGCCAACCGGCTGACCGAGGCCGACGTCGCGCTGGCCAACACGATCGCCGAGATCGCCGTCGAGATGAACCTCGAGCCGCTGCCGGTACCCGGCGCCCGCTACGACATCGCCATCGACGCCCTCGACATTCCGTCGATCGAGCCGTTCTGGCGGGCCATCCTGGGCTACGACACCGTCGACGACGAGGCGCGCGATTTCGTCGAAGCCGATCTCGTCGACCCGGACGGGCGCGGCCCATCGGTCTGGTTCCAGCAGATGGACGAACCACGTCCGCAACGCAGCCGGATGCACATCGACCTTTGGGTGCCGCACGACGCGGTGCACTCGCGGATTCAGGCGGCCCTCGAAGCGGGCGGGCAGCTGCTCACCGATCAGTACGCGCCGTCGTTCTGGGTCCTCGCCGACGCTGAGGGCAACGAGATCTGCCTGTGTACCTGGCAGGACCGCGGCAACTGAGCTGAGCACCTGAGCCGGGCCACCTGAGTTAGGTCACCTGAGCAAGGCCGCAGGCGGACCCCGCGCCACCCGTTTCGCTTTGCTAAGCGTCCATGTAAGATGCAACTTGTGTCTAAGACGGAATCGGCTGCTGAGCGGGTCTACGGCGAGGTCAAGGAACTCATCCTGACCAGCGAGATCCCGGGCGGCGAGCTCATCAGCGAAGGCGAGATCGCCGACCGCTGCGAGGTCAGCCGCACCCCGGTCCGCGAAGCCTTCCTCCGGTTGGAAACCGAGGGCTGGATGCGGCTGTTCCCCAAACGTGGCGCGCTGGTGGTGCCGATCGGGGAGCGGGAGGCGGCCGACGTCGTCGACGCGCGCATCCTGCTGGAAACGCACGCCGTCCGGTCGCTGGTCGACGACGCACCCGGCCGCACGCAACTCCTCGACGCCCTGCGTGCCAACCTCGCCGCGCAGCGCGCCACCTCACCGGACGAGGCCGACTTCGCCCGGCTCGACGCCGAATTCCACCAGTTCATCGTCGGCGCCGGCGGAAACGACCTGCTCGCCGGATTCTTCACCACCCTCGGCGAACGGCACCGTCGGATGACGACGGTCAGCGTGCACCGCGACGCCGCGATCTCGGGGCGCATCGTCGACGACCACGCCGAACTCATCAACGCCATCGAGCGCGGCGACGCGGAACTGTTCGCGACATCGCTCATCTCCCATCTCTCCGCCGTCCACAACGTCCGCCCGACCCGACCCGCCGGAGGTGCCCGATGACCGCGACCTGCGATAACGCCACACCGTCGTCGACATCGCCGAGGGCCGGGACCCGACTCTGGGTACCGGTGTCGTTGGCGATGTTCGTCGCGGCCTGGGGCGGCAACGAGTTCACGCCGCTGCTGGTGATGTACCGCCAGGATGGTGGGCTGTCGCCGATCGCCGTCGACGGGCTGCTGTTCACCTATGTCCTCGGCATCGTTCCGGCGCTGCTGCTCGGCGGTCCGCTGTCGGATCGGTTCGGTCGACGCCCCCTCATGCTGCCCGCACCGATTCTCGCCGGGCTCGGGTCACTGCTGCTGGCGCTCGGGCCCCATTCGGTCGGCCTGCTCAGCGTCGGACGCGTATTAAGTGGTGTGGCACTGGGTCTTTCGATGGCCGTCGGCGGAAGTTGGATCGCCGAGCTGACCGTCCGCGACGGACAACCGGCAGCGGTCGGGGCACGTCGAGCGGCCATGAGCCTCACCGCCGGTTTCGGAATCGGCGCCGGACTCGCCGCAGTGCTCGCGCAGTGGGGTCCGTGGCCGACCGTGCTGCCCTACGCCGTGAACATCACGCTCGCCGTCGGCGCGCTGGCGTGGCTCACCACGACGCCGGAAACCCGGTCACGCAAAGCCGACCAGCCACGTAAGCGCCTCGTCAACGATCTGAAGATCCCCGGCGTCGCGCATCGTCGATTCCTGTTCGTGGTGATTCCGTTGGCGCCGTGGGTGTTCGGTGCGTGTGCCACCGCGTACGCGATCATTCCGGCGCTGATGTCGGCCCGCACCTCCGGTGCCCCGATCGCCTTCGCCGGATTGTGCTGCGTCCTCGGGTTGGCCGCCGGTTTCGGCATCCAGTCGGTCGGGCGTCGAATCGACGACCCGAACAGCATCCGCGCCGTGGCCACCGCACTGATCATCCTGGCGATCGGCATGGGCTTGGCTGTGGCGTCGGCGATGATGCTGACCATCTGGATGTCGCTGGTGGCTGCGGCCGTGCTGGGCTGCGGGTACGGCATGGCGATGATCTCGGGCCTGCTCGAGGTGCAGCGGATGGCCGGACCCGACAACCTCGCCGGACTCACCGCCGTTTTCTACGGCGTCACCTACCTGGGCTTCGCCATGCCGATGCTGCTCGCGTGGATCTCCGAGCAGTTCACCGCGGTCACCTATCCGATGATGTTCGGATTCGGAGTGGTCGCCGCGCTGATCTGCCTGCTGGTGGTCGTGGTGGCGCACCGCTACGACCGCGCGGCCTCCGCTGATGCGACCTCCAACAGCACGACCCTCACCGATACGACACCTGCCATTCGGTAGCCTGCTGGAATGCTCACTGGCGCGTGGGTCACGGTGGTGACCGCCCTGATCCTCATCGGACCGGGAGCGCTGATCGGTCGTCGGATGTGCCTGAGCTGGCCGGTCGCAGTGGCCGCCGGCCCGGCCATCACGTTCGCGGTGGTCAACGTGGTCACCGTTGTCTACGGCTCGGTCGGCATCGGCTGGAATCTGCTCACCGCCGCCATCGGCGCGGTGATCGCCTACCTGGTGGCCTGGGGTTACGCGAAACTGACCCAGACCCGACGACTGGCTGCGTGGATGAGCGCTCCACAGGACGACGTCACTGAACCTGGGCTCTCGGTTCGAGGCGCGCTCGGGCTCCTCGGCGGCCTCGGTTTGGCCGCGTTCATCGTTGCCATCACATGTATCCGACCCTTGGCTACCGCCGGCTGGGCGGGGATCGGCACGCCGTCGCAGGTATGGGATTCGTTGTGGCACGCCAGTTCTCTGCAGTGGATCACCGACACCGGTATCGCGTCGTCGGAGCGCATGGGTGAGTTGATGAACTACGACACCCACGGCTTCAACTACTACCCGAATACCTGGCATGCGTTGGGCGCGTTGGTGTCTCCGCTGGTCGGTACCGGAAACTCGATCGAGCTCTACAACACGTACTCGCCGGCGACGCTCGCCGTGACCGTGCCCTTTGGTGTTGCCGCACTGGCGTATTGGTTTGCGCGTCACCGGTTCAGTGCCGACCGTTCCGCCTTCGTCGCCGCCATCGCCGCACCGATCGGTGCGCTGTTCCCGTCGCTGCCCTACGTGGAGATCTGGCTGACGAGCGTTCCCAATGCCGTGGGCGTGTCGTTGGCGCCGGTCGCTGCGGTGCTGGTCATCAGCGCCGTTCGGGATCGACGTCGGGTGCTCGCGGCCGGCGTCGCACTGTCCGGTGTCACGGCCACCCACCCGTCGGGGCTGGTGTTGGCCGCGGTGATCATCGTGCTCTGGTGGCTGCTGGAAGGGCTGTGGCATCCGGTGTTCTCGCGGTGGCGAGACCTGGTGACGCTCATCGTGACCGGCGTGCTGACGCTGGTCCTCATCATTCCGGTGGCGCTGGGCACCATCAAGGTCGCCGATACAAACACCCTGCCGTTCTTCGACTTCCGCGAAGACACCGTCGGCGTGTTCAGTGGGCTCGCGCAAGCGGCGTTCAACGGAACGGTGCCGCTGGGAGTGCAGGACTATCCGGTGTGGGGGCTGATCGTGCTGACCGGCGCCGGGTTGGGTGCGCTGGCCGCGCTGCGCTGTTGGGCGGGGTTGGCCGCATGGTTGGTCTTTGTTCTCGTGACCGCGAACTCCGTTGTGTCCCTGGGTATTCTATCCGGACCACTCGGCATGATCGGCGGCTACTTCTACAATTCACCGCATCGGTTGACCTTCGTCGTGGCGCAGATCTCGGCTGCCGCGGCCGGCGTTGCGGTCGGGTGGGCGGCGCTGTTGGTCGCTGATCGGATTCGACGGCGGACCACGTCGGCCCGTGCTGTCTGGGCGCTGCCGGCCGTGTTGGCGGTGGTACTGCTCGCGGTCGCAGGTGGAGCGGTGTGGCGGTACCCGTCGAACGCGATCATCGCCAGCAAGGATCACGACGAGAAGTTCATCGGTGCCGACGACCTCGCCGCCTACGAGTGGCTGGCCAAGCAGCCCGGCGCGCGAGACTCGTTGATACTCAACAACCTTGATCAGGGCACCGGCTGGATCTACCCGGCCACCGGTCTGACGCCCATGTTCCCGTTCTACCGGGCCACCGACTTCTCGCAGCGTCAGCGCGACCTGTACTGGGGTGTCGATAAGATCGGCGCCGACCCCTACATCGACGGCATCGTCCGAGATATGAACGTGCGCTACGTGATCGACAGCCCGCCGAGCTATTGGTGGTTCCAGAACGGCGTACCCGACCCGGCCAACGGCCGCCAGGGCGATCCGTTCCTGGCGATCCGTGAGCACGGCGCGCCCGGAGTCACGAAGGTGTTCCAGCAGGGGGATGTGACGGTCTTCAAGGTCGACGCGGCGCCGCACTGATGCTCGGCTGATCGAGTAGGCCCCGATTCATGCTGATCGAGTAGGCACCGAGCGGAGCGGGGCGCCGTATCGAGATCTCAGGCGTCGGGGTAGCCGTTCGGGTTGCCCGACTGCCAGCGCCAGGTGTCGACGCACATGTCGTCGATGGTTTTCGCTGCGTGCCAACCGAGTTCGGCGTTGGCGCGGGTCGGGTCGGCGTACGAGGCCGCGATGTCGCCGGGGCGTCGGGGTGCGATCTCATACGGAATCGGACGGCCGCTGGCACGCTCGAACGCCTGCACCACCTCCAGTACCGAAACACCTTGTCCGGTACCGAGATTCCAGATCGACATCTGCTCGGAGCCGTCGCTGATGGTGTTCAGCGCGGCGACGTGGCCGGCGGCGAGGTCGTCGACGTGAATGTAGTCGCGCACGCCGGTGCCGTCGGGGGTGTCGTAGTCGTCACCGAACACCGACAGCTTGTCGCGCCGCCCGACGGCCACCTGCGCGACGAAGGGCATCAGATTGTTGGGGATGCCGCTGGGATCTTCGCCGATCTGTCCACTCGGGTGTGCGCCAACGGGATTGAAGTAGCGCAGCGCCGCGATCCGCCACGCTGGGTCGCTGGCCGCGACGTCGGAGAGGATCTGTTCGATCATCACCTTGGTCCAGCCGTACGGGTTGGTCGCCGATGTCGGCGACTCCTCGGTCATCGGCAGCGTCGGCGTCGCGCCATAGACAGTCGCTGACGACGAGAACACCAACGTCCGAACGTCGTGCCGGCCCATCGCACGCAACAGCGAGAACGTCGAGTCCAGGTTGTTCTGGTAGTAGTCGAGCGGTTTGGCCACCGATTCGCCGACGGCCTTGAATCCGGCGAAGTGGATGACCGCGTCGATCTCCTCGTTGTCGAACAGATGCTCGGTCTTGTCGACGTCGGTCAGGTCGATGGCATGCACCGGGATCTGCCGGCCGGTCAGCGACTCGAGCCGGCCGATCACCGTCGGCTTGGAGTTGCTGAAATCATCCACCACCAGCACGTCGTGGCCGGCCTCGACAAGTTTCACCACGGTGTGTGAGCCGATATAGCCGGCCCCGCCACTCACGAGTACACGCATGGCCATCACGGTAAGCGGTGGAACTGGGAATCATCCATGCGGACCCTGTGAGCTATCCCTCTCGATTGAACGGCGCGAGGTTGAACGAAGTTATGAGGGAATGCAGGCTGACGGACAGAATGGAGTGGTGACCGCCGAAACGTTTGACATCGCCGCTGCCGCGGGCTGGTACTCGGCAGTGGCCGGCCTGCTCGCGGGCTTCGCGCTACTCGCAGTACTGCTGCCACTCGACCACGACGCCAGCGATGAGGACACCGCAGAGGCGGCCGGGGCGAGCGGCGTCATCGTGTTCACCAGCGCGTTCTTCTCGCTGCTGATTCTCGCTTTCACCTATGCGATCCTCTCGGGCCGGTCGAGCGGTCCGGTGGCCGCCCACGAACAGCAGCTCAACGGCGCGGCATTCGGCCTGTCCGCGCTGCTCTTGCTGCTCGGTCTGCGGGAGGTGCTGCGGCTCTACGGCTCCAACCGGGCGATGATGCAGCCCGCGCAGAACCTCATCTCGCGGACCACGGCGTTGTGGGGGCCGATCATCGTGGTGGCGATGCAGTTCAGCAACACCCTCGACACCGAGGTGCTGCGTCAAGGGGTGCCGGGCGACGGTGAGCACGCGGGATTGAGCTGGCCGTTCTCGTCGGCCATCTGGATCAACCTCGCGGTGTCGGCGGTCGCGATCGTGGCGATCGCGGTGGTGCCCTTCATCGGCGGGCACCGGCGCGTGGCGGCTACGACGACGGCGGTGATCGGCCGGGCCACGCTCGGATTCACGGTGGTCGTCACCCTGTGGTGCGCGTTCGCGGTGCCGCTGCTGCCGTCGGGATTCATCCTCAGCGCGGCCGTGGAACACGCGACAGTCGTGGTGACCGCGGTCGCCACGGTTGTGTACTCATGGGCGGCGTGGCTGACCCGCTGACCATTCACCGGGGTTTCCGTGAGACGGCGTCTGGATGGCCGGCCCCACCCGTCGGCCAAGCAGGACGGCAGCCGCGCACGCTGAGCGTGCACGTCTGACAAGCTGTTCTCACTGGAGACGAGCGGACAGCGAGACGGGGGATCGATGGGATCGACGCGCACCGATGTGGAGTTCACGTCCGAGGGAGTGACCATCCGCGCCTGGTTCTATCGCCCAGACGGTCCGAATCCGCCGGTCATCGTGATGGCGCACGGCCTCGGCGGCGTCAAGACCATGCGCCTGGACGCCTTCGCCGAACGATTCTGCGACGCCGGATACGCCTGCGTGGTCTTCGACTACCGCCACTTCGGTGACAGTGACGGCCAACCCCGACAGCTGCTCTCCATCCCACGCCAGCTCGCCGACTACGAGGCTGCCATCGCCTACGCCCGCTCCCGCGACGACGTCGATGCGTCCCGCGTCGTCGTGTGGGGCACCTCGTTCTCCGGCGGCCACGCACTCGTCCTGGCCAGCAAGCACCCCGAACTGGCCGCGGCCATCGCCCAATGCCCGTTCACCAGCGGCATCGCGTCGACGATGGCGATCAACCCGCTCACCTCCGCGAAGGTGACGGCCCGCGCGCTGTCCGACGTGGTGTCGTCGGTGCGGGGCCGCGACCCGGTCTACATCGACGTTGCGGGCACCGCTGACTCGGTCGCGCTGATGACCGCACCCGACGCACTCAGCGGATACGACGCCCTCAAGAAACCTGGCGTGGAGTATCCCAACGAGGTGCCCGCCCGCATCGGCTTGGCGATCCCGTTCTACCGGCCCGCCGCGAAGGTCGCCGCAATCGGCATCCCGACACTGATCTGCGCGTGCGACACCGACACCGTCGCGCCGGTCGGGCCGACGCTGCGCGCCGCGTCGTCGAACCCGAACGTGCAGGTCAATCACTACGCCGACGGCCACTTCGCGATCTACGTCGGCGACGCCTTCGAGAACGTCATCGCCGATGAGGTCGACTTTCTGGACCGGGTGGTACCGCTCTAACGCGTTCCCCAGCTCAGCTGATGACGCGTTCGGTGGCGGCGTATTTTTGTTCGACGTCGTTTTTGGTGTCGTGCCACCAGTTGGTGTTGTCGCGGTACCAGTCGAAGGTGGCGGAGAGGCCGGCGCGGAAGTCGAGGTAGTGGGGTTGCCAGCCGAGTTCGGTGCGTAGGCGGGTGGAGTCGATGGCGTAGCGGCGGTCGTGGCCGGGTCGGTCGGTGACGAAGTCGAAGGCGTCGGCGGGTTGTCCGGCGAGTTCGAGGATGGTTTCGACGACGGTGCGGTTGTCGACTTCGCCGTCGGCGCCGATGAGGTAGGTTTCGCCGATCTGGCCTTTGTCGATGATGGTCCAGACGGCGTCGTTGTGGTCGTCGACGTGGATCCAGTCGCGGATGTTGCGGCCGTCGCCGTAGAGCTTGGGGCGCACACCGGAGAGCACGTTGGTGATTTGGCGGGGGATGAATTTTTCGATGTGTTGGTAGGGGCCGTAGTTGTTGGAGCAGTTGGAGATGGTGGCTTGCACGCCGAAGGAGCGGACCCAGGCGCGGACGAGGAGGTCGCTGCCGGCTTTGGTGGAGCTGTAGGGGCTCGACGGGTTGTAGGGGGTGGCTTCGGTGAAGCGGTTGGGGTCGTCGAGTTCGAGGTCGCCGTAGACCTCGTCGGTGCTGATGTGGTGGTAGCGCACGTTGTGGTGGCGGACCGCTTCGAGCAGGGAGTAGGTGCCGACGAGGTTGGTCTGGACGAACGCGGAGGGGTCGGCCAGGGAGTTGTCGTTGTGGGATTCGGCGGCGAAGTGCACGACGAGGTCGGCGTCGGCGACGAGGCGGTCGGTGAGAGCTTGGTCGGCGATGTCACCTTCGATGAGTTCGACGGTGTCGATGACCGGTGCCAGGGTGGTGGGGTTGGCTGCGTAGGTGAGTTTGTCCAGGACGCGGATCTGCACGTCAGGGCGTGTTGTCAGGGTGCGCAGCACGAAGTTGGCGCCGATGAATCCGGCTCCTCCGGTGACCAGTACCTTCATGCCCGAGAGCGTACCCAGGCGGTGATGAGATGTCGTGACGAGCGTGGGCGTTTAGTCTGATTGGCATGCGTGGAATCATCTTGGCCGGTGGTACCGGTTCGCGGTTGCATCCGATCACTCAGGGTGTGAGTAAGCAGTTGGTGCCGGTCTATGACAAGCCGATGATCTATTACCCGCTGTCGACGTTGATGTTGGCGGGGATCAGTGACATTTTGATCATCACGACTCCGCAGGATCGGGCGGCGTTTGAGGGTTTGTTGGGCAATGGTGAGCAGTTCGGCATCACCCTCAGTTATGTGACGCAGCAGTCGCCGGATGGTCTGGCGCAGGCGTTCATCCTGGGTGCCGATCACATCGGTGATGATTCGGTCGCTCTGGTGCTCGGTGACAACATCTTCTACGGCCCCGGTCTGGGTAACCAGCTCGGTGGGTTCGAGGAGATTGATGGTGGTGCGGTGTTCGCCTACTGGGTGGCCAATCCGACGGCCTACGGTGTGGTGGAGTTCGATGAGTCGGGGACCGCGATCTCGATGGAAGAGAAACCGGCGCAACCGAAGTCGAACTATGCGGTCCCGGGACTGTATTTCTATGACAACGATGTGATCGAGATTGCCCGCAACCTCAAGCCCAGTGCGCGTGGCGAATACGAGATCACCGATGTCAACGCCCACTACCTGGAGCGGGGCAAGTTGTCGGTGACGGTGTTGCCGCGTGGTACGGCGTGGTTGGATACCGGAACGTTCGATTCACTGTTGGATGCCGGCAACTTTGTGCGCACGGTGGAGCAGCGGCAGGGTTTGA
>JAEYMI010000039.1 GCA_023461275.1 Actinomycetes bacterium
CCCGAACGCTACCGGCATCGACGCCCCCAGGCCCCGATCGTTCCCGCGATCGTCGGCATCAACCACAAGACCACCAAGAAAACCCCAGTAACCAACCTGTCTCAGACAGGTTGACTAATTCCGAGCACGTGGCGGACGACCGAACTCGACGCGGAAGAACGTCGGGTTGTCAGCTGTTGAGGCAGCTCGGGCCGAGCAGTGCTTTCAGGTCTCCCATCAGCGCCGAGCTCGGCGTGACACGCAGCGACTCCGTCAGCCGCAGCAGCGTCGACCGCTGCTCACTGACCAACGTGACGTGCACGTCGGCGGTCCCCGGATGTCGCGCCAAGACCTGTTTGAGGGCCTGCACCCGGTCGGGGGTACAGGAACGCGCGGCCAACGTCAGCGACAGCGGTTTGTTGGCGCCCGCGTGATTGAGGTCGGGAACGGCGAGGTCGTTGGCGCTGATCATCATGCTGTCGTCACGCAGGTTGACGCGAGCTTTGACGAGCACGATGTTGTCGGCGACGATGTCGAGCCCGAACGCGGCGAAGGCCCGGGGGAAGAAGTAGACCTCGACCCCACCGACCATGTCCTCGAGGGTGACCACCGCGTACGGCTCACCCTTCTTGTTCACTCGACGCGTCACCGACGAGATGATGCCGCCGATGGTGATCTGCGCGCCGTCACCCACCGATCCCTCGAGCAATGAGGTGATGGACGTGTCGGTCTGGGCGGCGATGGCGTGTTCGACGCCACCCAAGGGATGCCCGGACACGTAGAGCCCCAACATCTCTCGTTCGAGCGCCAACTTGTGTTTGGAGTCCCACTCCTCGTCGGGCACCTTGACCGCGAAGACCTCGGCCATGGTGTCGTCGGCGCCGCCGGCATCACCGAAGAGGTCGAACTGCCCCATCGCCTCGGCCTTCTTGGTGCCCAGAACCGATTCGACGGCCTCCCCGTGTACCAGGAACAAACCTTTACGCGGATGGCCGAGCGAGTCGAAAGCGCCTGCCTTGATGAGAGATTCGGTGACCTTCTTGTTGCAGGCGGTGACGTCGATCTTGCCGAGGTAGTCCGAGAAGCTGGTGTACTTCCCCTTCTCCTCTCGCGCGGCCAGGATCGAACTCACCACACCGGTGCCGACGTTGCGGATCGCGGCAAGGCCGAAGCGGATGTCGGTGCCGACGGCGGCGAAGTTGCGTTGCGACTCGTTGACGTCGGGCGGGAGCACGGTGATGCCCAGTTTACGGCAGTCGGCCAAATAGATCGCGGCCTTGTCCTTGTCGTCGCCGACCGAGGTGAGCAGACCGGCCATGTACTCGGCCGGATAGTTCGCCTTGAGGTAGGCCGTCCAGAACGAGACGAGACCGTAGCCCGCGGCGTGCGACTTGTTGAACGCGTACCCGGCGAACGGCAACACGGTGTCCCAGAGCGCGGTGATGGCCGGCTGCGAGAACCCGTTGGTGCGCATGCCCTCGGCGAAGCCGTCGTAAGCCTCGTCGAGGATGGACTTCTTCTTCTTACCCATCGCGCGACGCAACAGGTCGGCCTGGCCGAGCGAGTAGCCGGCCACCTTCTGCGCGATCTGCATGATCTGCTCTTGGTAGACGATCAGACCGTAGGTCTCGGAGAGGATCTCCTTGAGCGGTTCCTCGAGCTCGGGATGGATCGGGGTGATCTGCTGCAGACCGTTCTTACGCTTGGCGTAGTCGGTGTGCGCGTTCACACCCATCGGACCCGGCCGGTACAGCGCGAGCACCGCGACGATGTCCTCGAAACCGGTGGGGCGCATCATCTTCAGCAGATCGCGCATCGGTCCGCCGTCGAGCTGGAAGACGCCGAGGGTGTCGCCGCGGGCCAGCAACTCGTAGGTCTTGTCATCTTCGAGCGGGAGCGCGTCGAGGTCGAGATCGATGCCACGGTTGAGTTTGATGTTCTCGATGGCGTCGCCGATGACCGTCAGGTTGCGCAGGCCGAGGAAGTCCATCTTCAGCAGGCCGATGGCCTCACACGACGGGTAGTCCCAGCCGGTGATGATGGCACCGTCCTGGGCGCGCTTCCACACCGGGATGGCGTCGGTGAGCGGCTGGCTGGACATGATGACCGCGCAGGCGTGCACACCGGCGTTACGGATCAGGCCTTCCAGGCCGAGCGCCGTGTCGTAGATCGTCTTGACCTCGGGGTCGGTCTCGATCAGTGCTCGGACCTCGGAGGCCTCGTTGTACCGCTCGTGCTCGGGGTCGGTGATGCCCGAGACCGAGATGTCCTTGGCCATGATCGGCGGCGGCAGCGCCTTGGTGATGCGGTCGGCGATGGAGAAGCCGGGCTGGCCGAACTGCACGCGAGCCGAGTCCTTGATGGCGGCCTTGGTCTTGATGGTGCCGAACGTGATGACCTGGGCGACCTTGTCACTACCCCACCGCTCGGTGGCGTAGCGGACCATCTCACCGCGACGACGATCGTCGAAGTCGATATCGATATCGGGCATCGAGACGCGCTCGGGGTTGAGGAATCGCTCGAAGAGCAGTCCGTGCGGGATCGGGTCGATGTTGGTGATACCCAATGCCCAGGCGACGAGCGAACCGGCCGCCGAACCACGGCCGGGTCCGACGCGGATGCCGACTTCCTGCGCGTGCCGGATGAGGTCGCCGACGACGAGGAAGTATGCCGGGAAACCCATCTGGATGATGACGCCGAGTTCGTAATCGGCACGGTCGGCGTAGTCCTGCGGGACGGCCTCGCCGGCGAACCGACGCTCAAGCCCGCCCGCGACCTCACGCCGCAACCAGGTGTCCTGGGTCTGTCCCTCGGGCACCGGGAACACCGGCATCCGGTCGTGATGGGTGAAGACCTCGGCGTAGCTCTGCACGCGCTCGCCGATCTCCAGCGTGTTGTCACATGCGCCCGGGACCACCGAATCCCACTGGGCGCGCATCTCGTCGGCGGACTTCAGGTAGTAGCCATCGCCATCGAACTTGAATCGCGTGGGGTCCGACAGCGTTTTGCCGGTCTGCACACACAACAGCGCCTCGTGCGTCGACGCCTGATCTTTGGTGACGTAGTGACAGTCGTTGGTGACGATCGGCTTGATGCCGAGCTTGCGGCCGATCTCCAACAGTCCGTCACGAACCCGGCGCTCGATCTCGAGTCCGTGTTCCATCAGTTCGAGGTAGAAGTTCTCCTTGCCGAAGATCTCCTGCCACTTCGCGGCGGCCTCGAGCGCCTCGCGGTCGTGACCGAGACGCAGACGCGTCTGCACCTCACCCGACGGACATCCGGTGGTCGCGATGATGCCCTCGGCGTACTGCGCGATCAGGTCGGCGTCCATCCGGGCCCACTTGCCCAGCTGACCTTCGATCGACGCCAGCGATGACAGCTTGAACAGGTTCCGCAGACCGGTCGCGTTCTCGGCGACCATCGTCATGTGCGTGTATGCGCCGCTCGCCGAGACGTCGTCGTCCTTCTGGTCCCGGGTCCCCCAGGTGACTCGCTTGGTCTCGAAACGCGACCCGGGTGCGATGTAGGCCTCGATGCCGATGATCGGGGTGATCTCGGCAGCGGTCGCGGCGTTGTAGAACTCGCTGGCGCCGAACATGTTTCCGTGGTCGGTCATGCCGATGGCCGACATGCCGAGACGTTTTGCCTCGGCCAGCAGCGGCGCCACCTTGGCAGCTCCGTCGAGCATGGAGTACTCGGTGTGGTTGTGCAGGTGGACGAACGAACCGGTCACAGCGCTTGTCAGCTACCTTTCGGCTGGTCTCGACGGGAGTGGCCTCGACGGGAGAGTTCAGGGGGAGTCGGGGTCCACTCTATGACGTTGCACCGACACCGAAGCGAAGGCGCGGCGGGCGGTGACTGATGTGACTGGTGAGGGGCTGTGGCCGCGTCTGGGTGGGGCCGCACAACCCGGCTCGTCACGCGTTGAGCGCCGCCACGAGGAGTACGACGATGATCAGTCCGACCGCGAGGAGCCCGATCAGCGCAGCGATCAGTACTGCTGACGTCTGACCCCCTTCGCCCGACGCCGACGACGGGTTCGACGCCCCGGCCGAAGGCGGCTGGGGACTCGGGATGTTCGGGTTGGGAACGAGCGGGGTGGCGGCCACCGGGGTGGGAACCTGAGGCCCACGGGCGTATCGCGGCCCGGACACGAACTGGGGTCCCGATACCTGCGGCGGTCCGGAAACACCGTGCGGTCCGGACACGTGCGGCGATCGAGGACCGCTCCGCAACGCGGTGTCGAGGGCATCGGCGAACTCCCGGCAGTTCGGGAATCGCTGACGGGGGTCCTTGGCCATCGCACGCGCGATCACCGCGTCGGCGGCCGGCGACACACCGGGAGCCGCCGACGACAGCCGTGGCACCGGAGCCGACAAGTGTTGACTGATCACCACGGCGGTCTCCCGCGCCTCGAACGGCGGACGTCCGGCGATCAGGTGAAATGCGGTCGCAGCCAACGAATACTGATCGGTCGCGACGGTCAGCGGGTCGCCACACAGCTGTTCGGGCGAAGCGTAGGCAACCGTGGCCAGCACCGAGCCGGCGATGGTCAGGTCATCGACCTCGTCGGCCGGTTTGGCCACCCCGAAATCGGTGAGCAACACCCGCTGCTCGTCGGCGCCGGTGTTGTCATCGGTCCGCGAGAGCAAGATGTTGGCGGGTTTGATGTCGCGGTGCAGCAACCCTTTGCGGTGTGCGTGGTCGACTCCGCGAGCCACCTGACCGATGATGCCGGCCGCACGCCCGGGTTCGAAACGTCCGACGCCGGCCAGCTCGGCCGCGCAATCGCTGCCGGGCACGTATTGCATGGCGATCCACAGCACGTCATCACCACTGACTCCGGGATCAGCGGCTCGGCCACGGTTGTAGATGGCGACGACGTTGGGGTGATCGAGCGTGGCGGCCACTTCGGCCTCCCGCAGGAATCGGCGTCGGAACTTGTCGTCGGTGGCCACTCCGCCGGCGAGGATTTTCAGCGCGTCAGAACGCGGCAACTCCGGGTGGCGTGCCAGATAGACCGTGCCCATGCCGCCGCGGCCGATCTCCCGCTCGATGCGGTAACCGGCGATCGATGTTCCCGGCTGAAGCACTTGCCTGCCGCCTTCCGACCCCTGACCCGGTACGGCCCGCACGCCGGAGATCCTCCGACGGCGCCGCACTTCGCGACAAGGCTACCCAGGATGGCCGGGCAATTCACAACCTCAGACGTCGCGCAGCACGTCGAGTGCGTGTTGCAGATCGGCCGGATACTCGCTGGTGAACTCGACCCGCCGACCGTCGGCGGGGTGTGCGAATGCCAACGAACGCGCGTGCAGCCATTGGCGATCCAGACCCAACCGGGATGCGAGCGTCGGATCTGCACCGTAGGTGAGATCGCCGCAACACGGATGGTGCAGCGCGGAGAAGTGCACCCGGATCTGATGGGTACGGCCGGTCTCGAGATGAATGTCGAGCAGCGATGCCGACGCGAACATCTCCAAGGTGTCGTAGTGGGTGATCGACGGTTTGCCGTTGGCGGTGACCGCGAATTTCCAGTCGCTGCCCCGATGCCTGCCGATGGGAGCGTCGATGGTGCCTTCGGGAGGATCGAGGTGCCCTTGCACGAGCGCGTGATAACCCTTGTCCACCTCGCGATCCCGGAACGCCCGCTTGAGCAGCGAGTAGGCGTTCTCGCTCACCGCGAGCACCATCACCCCCGAGGTCCCGACGTCCAGGCGGGACACGATGCCCTGCCGCTCGGCCGCGCCGGAGGTGGAGATCCGAAAGCCGGCGGCCTCCAGCGCCCCCACCACCGTCGGGCCGGTCCAGCCCTGCGACGGGTGCGCGGCCACCCCGACCGGCTTGTCGACGACGATGATGTCGGAGTCGTGGTAAATCACGTGCAGGTCCTCGACCGGCGTGGGCTCCACCCGCAGCGGTTCGGCGGGTTCGGGCAGCAGCACCGACAGCCAGGTGCCGGCGGCGAGCCGATGGGATTTGGCGACGGCGACACCGTCGACGGTGACATCGCCGTCATCGGCGAGAGCGGCCACGACCGTCCTCGACAATCCGAGGATGCGGGATACCCCGGCATCCAGGCGCATTCCGTCGACGCCGTCGGGAACCGGCATCATCCGCGATTCACGCATCGTCGGAGTCCGTGTCTGTTCCGGCAGGGGTTGTCCCGGAACGGCGGGCGGCGAATCCGGTACGGGTGCCGTCGTACTCGAAGCCCAGCACCGACAAGGCCACCAGCAGGACGGCACCGCAGACGACTGCCGAGTCGGCAACGTTGAACACCGGCCACCATCCGACCGAGATGAAGTCGACGACATGTCCACGCAGCGGTCCCGGCGCACGAAAGATGCGGTCGACGAGGTTTCCGGTGGCACCTCCCAGCACCAGCCCCAGTCCGACGACCCACCACCATGACCGCAGCCGGCTGCTGTAGCGGATGATGCCGGCCACCACGGCGAGGGCGATCACGGTGAGGACCCAGGTGTAGCCCGACGCCATGGAGAAGGCGGCGCCACTGTTGCGGATCAAGCGCAGCGTCACGAAATCACCGACGATCTCCACCGGCGTCATCGGGTCCAGCTTTGCCACGGCCAAGGTCTTGGTGAGCAGATCGAGCAGCAGCACGGTCACCGCGACGGCGAACAGGCCACCGACGATGACGCCGCGCGATGGGAGCCGGGCACCGGACTCGGGCGGCTCGCCGGCCCGGTCCGGATCGTCTGCGCCAGAGATATCCGAGGCGGCGTCACTCATCACTCCATCATGCACGCCGACCATCATCCCTCAGCACTCCCCTACGCTGACCTCGTGTCCCCGTCAACGCCCTGTTCTCCCATCCGCATCCCGCCCGCCCGGCGACGGTCCCGACGACGTGGCGGTCCCGCGATCGGTGCGCTGGCGACCCTGACCGCGACGGTGGTCCTGCTCGCCGGCTGCGGATCAGGGTCGTCCGACGGGAGCGACTCGAGCACGTCGAACGGGTGCGCACCCGAGACGACGTCGGGTCGCGACGGGGTCAAACTCCTGCCGGTCCCACCGGCGACGGTGACCGTTCTCGACGCCGGTGGCGGTGCCCGCCGAGTCGCGGCCGCTGGACCCGATCTCACAGCGCCACAACAGGTTACGTTGCTCACCAACTCCACCGTCCGGGCGGCGACGGGCACCGAGGAACAATCGGTGGAGCTACCGATGAGCGCACGGTTCGGTTGCACCGACCCCACCGACGTGGAGATCACGCTCGGTCGTGCGACGTCGACGGATTCGACGCTGGCCGAGAGCCTGACACCGGTCGACGGTTCGCTCGGTGGCCTGGCGATCGGCCCGGGACTGATGCCCATCTCACTGCGCCTACTTCCGGCGGAGAAGGCCGGGCCCGACGCGCGGCTGGCCGTCGAGCAATCGTTGTTGCAGGCGCTGCAGAAGTCGGTGCCGCTTCCGACCACGCCGATCGCCGTCGGCGCGCGGTGGAAGGTGGAACGCACCATCAGTGCGGCGGCGACCCTGACCCAGACGATCGAGGCCCGCCTGGAGTCATGGGAGGGCAACCGCCTGGTTCTGGCGGTGAACGTCGACGAGACGCCGGTGAACTCGGTGTTCGCGGTGCCGGGCACCGGCTCGACATTGACCATCAACCGGTTCAGCTCCTCGGGCACCGGGCGGCTGACCGTCGACCTGACCCGCGGGCTCCCGGTGGACGGCACCATCAACGTGTCGGGCGCGCGTGAACTCGTCGGCTCCGACCCGAATGCCCCACTGATTCAGCAGACCGCGCTGTCGGTGACCTGGCGCGCCACGACCTGACGAGCCGGCGATACCTCACCCGACCCGCGCGAGCAGGCGCAGTAGATTGGCCCGTTCGACGTCGGACAATCGACCGAACACCTGGTCTTGCACATCGGCCATCGCTGCGGCGAGGTCGTCGGCGGCTCGCCGTCCCGATGGGGTCAGCGAGACCAGCATCCGGCGACCGTGGCCGGGATCCTTCTCGCGGCGCACGAGACCGCGATTCTGCAGCGACCGCACGGTGTGTGTCACGTCGCCGGGATCCAGGGCAGCTGACTGGCCGAGGCGGGCCTGACTCATCTCATCGGCGACTGCCAGTGCGGCCAGGCACCGATAATCGTATCCGGTGACCCCCGCGTCGGCCAGTCGCCGCTGTAAGACCTGATGGGATCGGGACGCCGCAGCGCTCAGAATCCAGGTGGGAAGCGTGTCGAGCGGGTGAGTCATCACGGTTGCTTCTCTCACGACGGTTGCTTATGTTGGTGGCACCAATATAGTTCTTGGTGTCACCAACAATAGCTCGTCCACCCATCCCCATCACCGGGAGGTCCCATGCCATCCGAACCGCAGCCACCGCAGCCCGAACCCACGCCGCAGTCCGATACGGCACCGCGCGAACGACCATTGCCGACGGTAATCGGACCCACCGAGAACGCCTTGCGCGCTCTGCTCACGAAACTGCTGTCCACCACCAGGATTCGGACCTATCCGGCGTGGGTTGTCCTCAACGTCGCCAGCTCCGCCGCCGACCAGGATCAGCCGAGCCATGATTGGCGACGCATCGCCGCTGACGCCCTCGGCGGTGATCAGGTCACTGTCGACCAGGCGTGGAGCGGGCTGCTGGCCGACGGGCTCGTCGATTGCGATGGTGCGTTGACCGCGAGTGGTGCGGCCGAACTCGTGGTCGCGCGGGCGACTGTGGCGGCGACGACGGCACGCCTCGTCGCCGATCTGACCGCCGATGACCAGGCCGCGACCCGTCGGGTGCTGGATCGGCTGCGGCGAACCGCAGAAGATCTGCTGCACGCCTGAGCGACCCCACGCCTACCACCCGCACAGACAAACCCAACACAGACAACGGTGGGGCCGTGGGGGAGAGACGCCGCCG